>NZ_JBIEIS010000067.1:0-58762 GCF_043496855.1 Nonomuraea sp. JJY05 | reverse complement strand
CGGCGGTTATGGCGGGAAGGAAACACCCGGTTACATTCCGAACCCGGAAGTTAAGCTTCTCTGCGCCGATGGTACTGCACTCGGGAGGGTGTGGGAGAGTAGGTCGCCGCCGGACAATCTTTGATAGAAATGGCCCCACGCCGGTGCGTGGGGCCATTTCTCGTTTCCGGGCTAATCCGCCGCCCACTCCAGCTCGAACAGGTGTGACCTGGGCGGCCGTGTCTCTCCCACCTTGGCGTAGTGCCCCGTCCGGGTGTCCACGCGGAAGAGGATGTCGTGGAACAGGCCGGCCCCGCATGTCAGCAGAACTTCCCGAGAGCTCGCCCACCGACTGACGCCGCAGATGCTCGACCTGTCCTTCAACGGAAGCGAGAGGCGTATGTCATGGAGCGCCTTTCCGGTCCCGGTGTCGATGGTCACCAGCCGGGCCGGGCGGATGTCGGTGCCGCCCGCCGGGAAGTTCCTGGAGACGATTTGCGCGGCCTGGCCCGTCCCGTCCGGGGTCAGGATGCCGGCCGCCTCGACGGCGCGCAGCCGGGCCGGCAGCGGCCTCGTGGTGGTCCCCGAGGCGTTCATCACCGAGAACGACTTGTCGTCCGCAAACATGAGCCTCGATCCGTCGTCGTCCAGCCCGATCAGCCAGGAGTCCTTGGGCAGCCGCCACACCGTGCGGCCGGTGGAGACGTCCACGACGAAGCTCGCAGGCTGGTCCACGTCCGCCCATCCCGGTACGTAGTCCACGTAGAGCCAGCGCCCCTTGCCCAGCAGCGCGGGCCGGTACGCGAGCCGGTCCCCGTCCACTCCGGGCATGACCTCCTGGACCGCACGGACGGTTCCTCCCACCAGGTCCCGGACCACGAGGCGGTGGTCGCCGGCCCGCTGGTAGGCCAGGTAGCGGCCGTCCGCGGTCAGGTCCACGTAGCCCCGCTCCACCGCGTCCGTGAGCCGCCAGGTCTTCCCTCCGGACGTCACCACGAACCAGTGGGCGCACTCCTCGTGCGGCCCCTCGCCCTTGGCGTTGTCGCACAGGTACGCGTAGGCGGCGGTCTCCCCAGAGGCCGGGCCAGGACGCTGGTCCGGACTGCGGACGGGGCTCCCCATCAGGCCGGGCCGCTGGTCCGGAGTGCCGACGGTGCTCCCCATCAGGTCGGGCCGCTGGTCCGGACCATGGGCGGGGCTCCACATCGGACCGGGTCGCTGGTCCGGAGTGCGTACGGCGGTCCACATTGGGCCAGGACGCTGGTCCGGGCCGCGGACGGCGGTCCAAAGCGAGACCAGGGCCGCGCCCGCCGCCACCACGGCGGTGATCACTATGAGCTTCTTCATGGCACCCCTCCCATCAGGTTGGATGCCGTCGAGGTCCTAGCGGTTTTCGAGGAGGGGCTCGATGCGATAGGGAATCTGGGTGGACAGGGCGATGGTCGTGTCCGTGCGCTGCACCGCCGGGGACGCCAGGATGCTGGCGATGATCTCCTGCAGGTGGTCGGTGGTGTGCGCGACCACCCGGCAGAGCAGGTCGTGCTGGCCGCTCGTGCCGTGCACCTCCAGGATCTGTGGAACGGCGCGCAGCCCTTCCACCGCCTCCGCCAGCCGCCCCTGAGCGATCTGCAGCCACACGAACGCCAGGATGGGGTAGCCGGCGCCGGCCGGTGACACGGTGGGGCCGAAGTCCTCGATCACGCCTCTCGCCGTCAGCTTCTCCACCCGGGCCTGTACGGTGCCGCGCGCCACCCCCAGCATCCGGGCCAGCTCCGTCAGGCCGACGCGGGGATGGGCGCGCATGGTCACCAGCAACCTGGCGTCGAGATCGTCCATGGCGGACCCTTCCTGGGCTGTGCGATTCGACCAGAAGATGTGAGCTTCGGGAGGCGAAATCGAGCGTATCGCGCAGCAAAACTGGGCGCTATTGTCAAGAGAACCCGGAGTTGCTGTCATTTGGAGCATGTTCGAGGAAGCACAATACTTCGCCCCTGTCGCAGCCCAAGAGGACGGGTCGGTGGTGGTGGAGCTGTCCGCGTCCCATCCGGGGTTCGCGGACGCGGTCTACCGGGCGCGGCGGAACGCGATCGCGGGGCTGGCCGTCAACCACCGTCCGGGGACGCCCATTCCGGCGGCCGAGTACACCGAGCAGGAGCACGAGGTCTGGGCCCTGGTCACCAGGGAGTTGGCGGCCAAGCACGCCAGGTACGCCACCGCCGAGTACCTCGACGGCGCCGCGCGGCTGGGGCTGCCGAAGGAGCGGATCCCGCAGTTGGAAGAGGTCTCGCGGCTGCTGGAGCCGCTGACCGGGTTCCGGTATCTGCCCGCCGCGGGGCTGGTGCCGCTGCGCGACTTCTACGGGGTGCTGGCCGACGGGTTCTTCCACTCGACGCAGTACATCCGGCACCACTCCGTGCCCTTCTACACGCCGGAGCCCGACGTCATCCACGAGGTGATCGGCCATGCCAACGCGCTGGCCGCCCCCCGGTACGCCGCCCTGTACCGGCTGGCGGGGCAGGCTGCGCGGCGGGTCGAGTCCGAGGAGGCGCTGGAGTTCGTGTCGAAGGTCTTCTGGTTCACGATGGAGTTCGGGGTCATGGCGGAAGGAGAGGAGCTCAGGGCGTACGGGGCGGGGATTCTGTCGTCGTACGGGGAGATCGAGGAGTTCCGCGGCATGGACATCAGGCCGCTGGATCTGTCCGCCATGGGGACGACGCACTACGACATCACGAAATATCAGGACGTGCTGTTCCGGGCCGAGTCGCTCCAGCACCTGGAGGATGTCGTGGGGGACTTCTGGGCCACGTGCGACGACGATTCGATCGCGAAATTGACCGCCGTGAGCGTCTAGCGACCTGTCGCTATTTTTCGTGATAATGCGTGAATGATCGCGGGCCGCGGCCAGGCGATACCACGAGCGGTCATCGCCCTCGCCCTGCTCACAGCTCTCCTGCCGATGCCTGCCCGGGGCCGGGCGCAACCGTCCGCGCCCGCCCGCCGGGAAACGGTCCTGGATGTACGCGAGGCGGCCTTCGGGTCGCGGCTGGAGAAGATCTCGGCCGAGGAGAACCTGACGCCGATCCCGGCCCACCGGATCGCCAAGCGGCTCGACCGCTATCTCGCGGGCCGGTCCGGGCAGGTCACCGCCATGGTCAAGGACCTGGCGACCGGCCGGCTCTACCGCTATCACCCGGGCGAGCGCCTGATCACCGCCAGCACGGCCAAGGTGCAGATCCTCCTGGCGCTGCTGCTGCGGACCTCGTGGGAGAAGCTGCCGGCGGGCGTCCGGCACGACGCCGACATCATGATCCGCTACAGCGACAACCACGCCGCCGATCGCCTCTGGTCACGCATCGGCGGCGCGCCCGGCTTCACCAAGGCAGGCAGGAAGCTCAGCCTGGAACACACCCAGGGCGTCCCAGGCGAGTGCGTGGACCTGTATTGCTGGGGAATCACCCGAACGTCGGTGGACGACCAGATCCGCCTCATGCGGGCCCTGGTGTCCGGCAAGAGCCCGTTGAAGGCCAAGGACCGCGACCAGGTGCTGAAGCTCATGGGGCACGTCGTGGCGGGGCAGACCTGGGGCATCAGCGCCGCCGCGTGCGCGGGCGACCGCGTGGCGCTGAAGAACGGCTGGCTCAAGCACGTCTCGAACAAGCTCTGGGCCACGGTCAGCGTGGGCCTGATCCGGGGCGGCGGCCACGACTACGCCGTTGCCGTACTCACCGAGGGAAGCCCCGAGGTGGCGTACGGCATAGCGACGGTCGAAGGCGTGACGAAGCGGATCATGCAGGACTTCCGGAAGTGCCCGGCGTGACCAGGCGGTAGCCGACACCCCGTACGGTCTGGATGAGCTGGTCGTCCTCGTCGCCCAGCCGGGCGCGCAGGCGTTTGACGTGCACCGCGATCGTGTTCGTGGAGGTGTTGGCCGCGGCGTGCCACACGTGGCGCATGATCTGCTCGCGGGTCACCGTGCGATCGGCGTTGCGCATCAAATAATGCAGTAATTCGAACTCCCGCAGGGGCAGGTGGACCGCTCGCCCGCCCACCCGTACCTGGTAGGCCTGCACGTCCAGCTCGACCCCGCCCACGGCGAGCACCTGGCGGGCTCCGGGGGAGGCCGCCTGGATGAACGGCAGCAGCTCCGCCACCCGGTAGGGCCTGGCCACGCAGGCGGCCGCGCCGGCGGTGAGCGCGCGTACCGCCTGCTCGGCGTGGCCCTCGCCGACGCCGAGCAGGACGGGTACGGCACGCGCCAGCCGTACGGCGCGGACGAACTCCACCGCGTCTATGACCGGCAGCGTGGCCGAGACGAGCACCACGTCAGGCTGCAGGGCTCCCGCCTGGAGCAGGCCCTGAGCCCCGTCGGGCGCGCCCGTGACGGACACGCCCTCCCGTTCGAGCGCCGTGGCGAGGTCTTCCACGACCGCGCCGTCGGGGTCGGCGATGAGCAGTACGGGCTTCGTCCGCGCGTCCCCGATCACCGTGGATGCCGCCTGCTGTTGGGTCATCAGCCGAAGCGCCCCGTGATGTAATCCTCTGTTGCCTTCTGGGACGGGTTGGTGAACATGCGGGACGTCTCGTCCATCTCGATCACCTTGCCGGGCTTGCCCTGCTCAGCGAGGTTGAAGAACGCGGTCCTGTCGCTGACCCGGGCGGCCTGCTGCATGTTGTGGGTGACGATGACGATCGTGTACTCGTCCTTGAGCTTGGCCATCAGGTCCTCGATGGCCAGCGTGGAGATCGGGTCGAGCGCCGAGCACGGCTCGTCCATCAGCAGGACCTGCGGCTTGACCGCGATGGCCCGGGCGATGCAGAGACGCTGCTGCTGACCGCCCGACAGGCCGGCGCCCGGCTTGTTCAGGCGGTCCTTGACCTCGTTCCAGAGGTTGGCGCCCTTGAGCGAATCCTCCACGATCCCGTCGAGCTGCGACTTGCTGACCCGGCCGTTGAGCTTGAGACCGGCGGCCACGTTCTCGTAGATCGACATCGTGGGGAACGGGTTGGGGCGCTGGAAGACCATGCCGATCATCCGGCGCACCGAGACGGGGGCGACGGTGGGGGCGTACAGGTCCTCGCCGTCGAGCAGGACCTTGCCGTCCACGCGGGCGCCCGGGATCACCTCGTGCATGCGGTTGAGCGTGCGCAGGAACGTGGACTTGCCGCACCCGGACGGGCCGATGAACGCGGTGATCGAACGGGGTTCGATGGTCATCGACACGTCCTCGATCGCCTTGTGCGACCCGTAGTACGCGTCGAGACCTGAGACCTGGATCTGCTTGGACATTGCGGCGGTAACCCCCTATCGGCCCCTGGCGGGCGCGCGCCACCAGGCGATCAGGCGCGCCACCAGGTTGAGCAGCATGACGATCAGGATGAGCGTGAGGGCGCCGGTCCACGCCCGGTCGATGGCGGTGTCGTTCGGACGGGCCGCCTGGTCGAACACGAAGAGCGGCAGGCCCATCTGCGGCCCGGTGAACGGATCGTTGTTGATGGAGTTGGTGAAGAACACCGTCATCAGCAGCGGGGCGGTCTCACCGGCGACGCGGGCCACGGCCAGCATGACGCCGGTGACGATGCCGGTGAACGCCGTCGGCAGCACGACCTTCATGATCGTGCGCCACTTGGCCACGCCCAGCGCGTACGAGGCTTCGCGCAGGTCGCCGGGCACCAGCCGGAGCATTTCCTCGGCCGATCTGACCACGGTCGGCATCATCAGGATCGACAGCGCGAGCGCGCCGGCCCAGCCGGAGAACTGGAAGCCCAGGACGAGGATCCAGAACGCGAAGACGAACAGACCGGAGACGACCGAGGGGATGCCGGTCATGACGTCCACGAAGAAGCTGATCGAGCGGCTCAGGCGGCCGCCGTTGCCGTACTCGACCAGGTAGATCGCGGTGAGCAGGCCGATGGGGACCGAGACGGCCGAGGCGAGCAGGACCTGCTCCAGGGTCCCGATGATCGCGTGGTAGGCGCCGCCGCCCGCGTCACGGGCGCCGATGCCGCGCATCGAGTGGGTCAGGAACTCGAGGTCGAAGCGGGCCAGGCCGTTGGAGATGACCAGCCAGAGCACCGAGATGAGCGGCACCACGGCCAGCCCGAACGCCAGGTAGACCAGGCCCTGGACGATCTTGTCCTTGACCCGGCGGCTGGTCGAGATGTGCTGGATTCCCGTCATGTGCCGGCCCTCGCGTACTCCTTACGGCGGTTGATGATCAGGCGCGCTCCCATGTTCACCAGCAGGGTGATGACGAACAGCACCAGACCGGAGGCGATCAGCGCCCCGCGGCCGATCTGGGTCGCCTCGCCGAAGCCGTTGGCGATGTTCGCCGCGATGCTGTTGGCGTGGGGCGTGAGGATCTCGAAAGTGATGTCGAAGGTCGCGGGGAAGATCAGCGCGACTGCGATGGTCTCGCCCATGGCGCGGCCGAGGCCGAGCATGGCGGCGCTGATGACGCCCGGGCGGCCGAACGGCAGCACGGCCATCCTGATCATCTCCCAGCGGGTGGCGCCGAGCGCCAGGGCCGCCTCCTCGTTCATCTTTGGCGCCTGGAGGAACACCTCACGCGAGATCGCCGCGATGATCGGCAGGATCATGATCGCCAGCACGATCGAGCCCGCGAGCATGGTCTTGCCGCCGATGGCGCCCTCGCCGGCGAACAGCGGGAACCAGCCGAAGGTCTCGTTGAGCCACTTGGACGGCTCTCGCATCAGCGGCACGAGGAACGCCAGGCCCCACAGGCCGTAGACCACACTGGGCACGGCGGCGAGCAGGTCGACCAGGTAGCCGAGCCCTGAGGCCAGGCGGCGGGGCGCGTAGTGGGAGATGAACAGCGCGACACCGACCGCGATCGGGGTGGCGATGATGAGCGCGAGAGTCGAGCTGAGCACGGTCCCGAACGCCAGGGCGGCGATGCCGAACACCTTCTGGCCGTTGGGGTCCCAGGTCAGCTCGGTGAAGAAGGACGCCTTGTTCGCCTGCAGGGCGGGGATCGCCTCGCTGATGAGGAACACGGCGATGGCCGCCATGATCGCCAGCAGGAGGACGCCCGCCGCCGTGGACAGGAAGCGGAAGGTGCCTTCACCATGGCTGCGCCGCGAGGCGGACCGGCTCATGGCCGGTCCGCCGTCACGGGTCTTCAGGTCGGTGGCCATCGGTGGCTAGGAGATCGCCTCGACAGCGGAGCGGACCTTGGTGAGCAGGTCGCCGGCCAGCGGGGCGTAGCCCAGCTCCTTCAGGGCCGCCTGACCCTCGTCACTGGCGGTGTAGGTGAGGAAGCCCTTGACCAGCTTCGACTCCTCCGCCGACAGGCCCTTCTCGCAGGTGATCTCGTACGTCACCAGGACGATCGGGTAGGCGCCCGGGGTCTTGGTGGCGTAGTCGATCGACAGGGCGAGGTCGTTGCCGGTGCCCTTGATCGTGGCGGTCTCGATGGTCTTGGCCGCGCTCTCGGGGGTGAGCTCGACGAACTCGTTGGCGCCGTTGGAGACCTTGGCCTTCTGCAGCGAGGAGTTCTCGGCGTAGGAGAGCTCGACGTAGCTGATCGCGCCCTCGGTGTCCTTCACGGAGGAGGCGATGCCGTCGGAGCCCTTCGCGCCCTGGCCCTTGGCCTCGGCGGGCCACGCCTTGGCGGGCTCGTAGGCCCAGCCGGCGGTGGCCTTGAGGAACTTGGTGAAGTTGTCGCTGGTGCCCGACTCGTCCGAGCGGTGGAAGGCCTGGATCGGGGTGGAGGGCAGCTTGGCGCTGGGGTTGTCGGCCTTGATGGCGGCGTCGTCCCACTTGGTGATCTTGCTGTCGAAGATGCCGCCGAGGGTCTTCGGCGACAGCTGCAGGCCCTCGACGCCGGGCAGGTTGTAGACCACCGCGATGGGGCCGGTCACCATCGGGATGTTGATGGCCTTGCCGGTCTTGCAGCGGGCGTCGGCCTGCGCGGGCTGGTCATCCTTCAACGCCGAGTCAGAGCCGGCGAAGGCCACCGTGCCCTGGATGAACGCCTGCACACCCGCGCCGGAGCCGCTGGGCTGGTAGTTGAGGGTGACACCGGGGTTCGTGGCCGTGAAGTTCTTCGTCCACTCGGTGATCGCGTTGGCCTGGGCCGAGGAGCCCGCGGCGTTGATCGTACCGCTCAGACCATTGTCATTGCCTGCGGCGGGCGCACTGGCGGACGTGGTGCTGCCCGCGGGGGCGTTGTTGTCTGTGCCGCACGCAGCGAGGGAGAGCGCGCCGACGACGGCTACGGCGGCGAGCCGGCCTGCATACTTCACGGTTGGGTTTCCTCCCACTTGGTCCTTAGTCGCCATGAAGCTATGCACCGAAAGTGACTTCAGCCCCCTGACAAGGGTGAACGTTCGGTGAACGGGCCCGGTCGCCCCCATGATGGGAGTTATGACTTATCGCGTATGCCTGGTGTGCATGGGCAACATCTGCCGATCCCCCATGGCGGAGGTGGTGCTCCGCCGGACGCTCGCCGAGCGCGGGCTGGGCGACCGCGTCACCGTGGAGAGTGCCGGAACCGGCGGCTGGCACGCCGGGGATCCCATGGACGAGCGGGCGCTGGCCATCCTCGGACAGCACGGCTACGACGGCTCGGCGCACCGGGCCCGGCAGTTCACCAAGGACTGGTTCGACCGCTACGACCTGGTGCTGGCCATGGACCGGGACAACCTTGCCAATCTGCGGCGGATCGCGCCGGTGGGGGTGGAGGTGCGGCTGTTCCGCTCATTCGATCCCGCGGCGGAGGAGGGGGCCGAGGTGCCCGATCCGTACTACGGGGGCCGGGAGGGGTTCGAGGAGGTGCTCGCGCTGGTCGAATCGGCCTCCGAGGGCCTGGCCAAGCACATCGCCGATGAGATCGCCAGATGAATCCGACGGCGGAGCTCGGCTCGTCGCACGGCTGGCGGCTGCTGCGGGGCGTGCTGGACGACGGGCGCGAGGTGTTCGCCAAGGCCGGGGCCGCCTCCGAGGTGTTCGCCTCGGAGGTGGCCGGGCTGCGGTGGCTGGGCGAGGCGACCGTGGTGCCCGAGGTGGTGGAGGTGGGGCCCGATCGGCTGGTGCTGTCCTGGGTACGGGAGGAGGCGCCCAGCGCGGCGGCGGCCGAGCGGTTCGGGCGTTCGCTGGCCCGGCTGCACCGGGCAGGGGCGGCTGACTTCGGCGCGCCGTGGCCGGGGTTCATCGCCGAGCTGCCGATGGACAACTCGCCCTGCTCGGCCTGGCCCGACTTCTACGCCTCCCGGCGGGTGCTGCCCTTCCTGCGGCAGGCGCGGCTGCCGTCTTCGGACGTGGCGCTGGTCGAGCGGGCCGTGGAGCGGTTCGCCGAGGTCGCGGGGCCTGCCGAGCCGCCGGCGCGGATCCACGGGGACCTGTGGAACGGGAACGTGCTGTGGTCGGGCGGTTCGGGCGTGCTGATCGACCCGGCGGCCCACGGCGGGCATCGGGAGACCGATCTGGCCATGCTGGCGCTGTTCGGGCTGCCGTACCTCGATCGGGTGCTGGGGGCGTACCGGGAGGAGTTTCCGCCGGCGGAGGGGTGGCGGGAGCGGGTGCCGCTGCACCAACTGCATCCGCTGCTCGTTCATGTGGTGCTGTTCGGCGGGCCCTATCGTGACGGGTTGATGAACGCGGTCCGGGCCGTGCTCGCGCTCTAGCCGTTTCTCGCCCCTTGGCCGCTCTTGCGCTTGCGGTAGGCGCGCTGCTGGCAGGCGCGGGAGCAGTAGACGCGGGGGCGGCCGGATGGCGCGGGCTCCAGCGGCGTGCCGCACTCCAGACATCCGGAGGTTTCATCACGCGTTTCGTCACGCTCCCGGATGAGGGCCTCGATGCCGTCGAGCTGGCGGCGCAGGCCGAACTCGAACGAGTCCTCCGGGTGGTCCCAGCCGCCCTCCTCCCAGAGGCGGGAGATGGTGGGGAAGCGGTCGAGGCGCTCGTAGAGGGCGTCGCGGCTGCCCCACCAGTCCTGCTCGGACACGCCGCTGCGGCGCTCCTCGCGCCGGGTCTCGACCAGGGCCAGGGCCTCGGCGTCCACGAACCGGCCCAGCATGCCCACGACGGCGATCACCTCGGACGGGGTGAGGCCGGTGCCGGTGAGGGTGCTCAGCATGTGGTCGTAGTGGGCGACGCCGTTGGGGCCGGGGAGGTGGCGGGAGCCGCGTACCTCGGCCAGCCACGGGTGCCGCTCGCGCAGCCGCCAGCCCTGCCTGGCCGCGGCCTCCAGCCGCACCCGCCACCCCTGCCCCGCCCCGGGCTCCTCGGGGGTGCTCGGCGGTTCGCCGTAGACCTCGTCGACCATCAGGTCCACGAGCTGGTCGCGGCCGGGGACGTGGCGGTAGAGGGACATGGTCGTGAAGCCGAGCCGGTCGGCGACCTTGCGCATCGACAGGCCCTCCAGGCCCTCCGCGTCGGCGATCTCGACGGCGGCCCGCACGATCCTGGCCGGGCTCAGGCCGGGTCTCGGCTCGCGATCCTGCTCCCGCCAGAGCAGTTCGACTTCGGGGTCGGTTGTCATGTCGCCTCCTCCTGTTTATGGTGTACTACTACGTGTACGGCATAAACAGCAAAGGCGGTCTTTGATGTTCCACTTCCATGTCGCGCCCTCCGGCGACGACTCGGGTCCCGGCTCGGCCGACCACCCGTTCGCCACCCTCGAACGCGCGCGCTCGGCGGCCCGCGAGGCGGCCGGCGGCGCCCTCGTACACCTCCGGGGCGGGACCCACGTGCTGGCGGAGCCGTTCTCGCTCGGCGAGGCCGACTCCGGGACGGTCTACCAGGCGTACGGCTACGGCACTCCCGAGCAGGAGGAGGCGGTGGTGAGCGGCGGCCGGCCGATCACGGGTTGGCAGGTGCGGGACGGCGTCTGGACGGCGGAGGTCGGCGACCTCGACACCCGCCAGCTCTACGTGGACGGCCGCCGGGCCGAGCGCGCCTGGATCCCCGGCCTGCCCGGCGACGCGCGGGCGACCGCCACCGGTTACGTCACGGACGAGCCGCTCGGGTGGCGGAGCCCGGGGGACGTCGAGTTCGTCCACCGGGGCGTCTACCCGTGGACCGAGGCGCGCTGCGGGGTGGCGTCGGTGTCCGGGGACACGGTGGTCACGATGGCGCAGCCGGCGTTCGGGTGGGCCGCCGAGCTGTACAACTCCGTCTGGGAGGGGCAGACGTCGAGCGGCCCGGGGCTGCCGACCAGGATCGAGAACGACCCGAGCTTCCTGCGCGAGCCCGGGACCTTCGTGCTCGACCGCTCGCGTCCCGGGCGTCACGTGCTGCTCTACCTGCCCCTGCCCGGGGAGGATCCCGCTCGTACGCGGGTGGTGGCGCCGGTCCTGGAGACGCTGGTGAGCGTGGCGGGGGCGCGGGACGTGACGTTCAAGGGACTGGTGTTCGCGGACGCGACGTGGCTGCGGCCGAGCCGTCCGGAGGGGTTCTTGCACTATCACGGGAACGGCTACTACGAGGGCGGCGGTGTCGAGACGGCGGTCCTCGGCGAGGGCGCTTCCGTGACGTATCCGACCGCGTCCGTGATGATTCCCGCGTGCGTGACGTTCGAGGACGCGGTCGGGGCGGAGGTCGAGGGCTGCCGGTTCACCCGGCTCGGGGCCACGGGGCTGGGAGTTTCCGGCGGCGCCGATGTCGTGGTGCGGACCTGCGACTTCGACACCCTGTCGGGTGGCGGCGTCGTGGTGTCCGGGACGCGGAACGCCTCTGTCGAGGACAACCGGGTTCACCACGTCGGGCTCGAATACAGCGGCTCACCGGGGATCGGCGTGACGGGCACGTACGGCTGCGTCGTCGCCAACAACGAGATCTCGGACGTCCCGCACTGCGGCATCACCGTCGGGCCCGGGGAGGGCACGCAGGTCCTGCGCAACCTCACCGTGGACACCATGCGGACGCTCGCCGACGGGGGCGGCATCTACCTGGCGGGGGCGCAGGGCGACTCGCCTGACACCCAGGCCCTGGTGCAGGGGAACGTCATCAAGGACACGCGGACGCCGTACAACTTCGGGCTCTACACCGACTACGGGGCCTCGTGGGTGACGGTCGAGGGGAACGTCGTCATGCGGGCCGACAGCACCGCCATCCTGGAGGTCGGGCCGCCGCTGGAGAACGTGGTCTACCGGGGCAACTTCTGGGACGCCGACCCGATCGGCCACGACAACCCGCCGAGCGGGGTCCGCTACGAGGACAACGTGACGATCAAGGACGGCCCCGCGCTGGACGCCGCCACCGCCGCCATCCAGTCCCGGGCGGGACTGCTGGTCAGGAGATGACAGAGGTGCCGTTGAGGCGGTCGATCACCTCGGTGTGCAGGATGCCGTTCGTGCAGACCAGGCTGCCGCCCTCCAGGCCCTTCACGCCGGAGACGTCGGTCCACTTGCCGCCGGCCTCCTCGACGATCACGGTGAGCGCCGCCATGTCCCACGGCGACAGCTCGGGCTCGGCCGACAGGTCCACCGATCCCTCGGCGACCATCATGTGCGACCAGAAGTCCCCGTACGCCCGGGTGCGCCAGCAGGCTCGGCCGAGGTCGAGGAAGTTGTCGAGCTTGCCCGTCTTCTCCCATCCGCCGAAGCTGGAGTACGAGAACGACGCGTCCTCCAGGGTCGACACGGAGGACACCTGCATCCGGGACGCCTTGGTCAGGCTCTTGCCGGTCCACGCGCCGCCCTCCGTCGCCGCCCACCACCGGCGGCCGAGCGCGGGGGCCGACACGAGGCCGACGACGACCCTGCCGTACTCCATGAGCGCGATCAGGGTCGCCCAGACAGGGACGCCGCGCACGTAGTTCTTCGTGCCGTCGATGGGGTCGATGATCCACGAACGGGCGCCCCAGCCGGTCTTCCCGAACTCCTCGCCCACCACGGCGTCGCGGGGCCTGGCGCGGCGCAGCGTACCCCGGATGGCCTCCTCCACGGCGCGGTCGGCATCGCTGACCGGCGTCAGATCGGGCTTGGTGTCGACCTTGAGGTCGACTGCCTTGAAACGCCGCATGGTCAGGTCATCGGCGGCGTCCGCCATGACGTGCGCCAGACGGAGATCATCGTTGTAACCCTGCACGGTCGCCCACGCTACCGTGTCCGCCATACCGAACATCAGTCACCAACGCCCCTTTTCTGGTAACGGTGTCCATCCCGCGCGTGTCGCCACCACTCCGGCCGGCGGAGCGGCAGCGATGGCGCGGCGCGCCGGGAAGGTGGGGCGGTAGCGACGGCGCGGCGCGCCGGGACGGTGGGGCGGTAGCGACGGCGCGGCGCGCCGGATGGGCGGGGCAGTGGCGCCAGTGCGGTGCGTCGGGCGGTGCGCCGGTGCCGTGCGTCGGGCGGTCAAGCGGTGCGTCGGGCGGTGCGCCGGACGGTCAGGCGGTGCGTCGGACGGGGCGCCGGACGGGGCGTCGGACGGGGGCGGTGGCACGGTGCGGGGTGGCGCGCTCTCGGTGAACGGCGAGGCCGGTGGCGACGGCAGCGCCTCCCTTCGCTCGCCGACCGCACCGCACCGCGTCCCGCCCAGGGCGCCTCACCTGGCGGTCGCGGCGGGCGCGCGAGTAGGCGGCAGGGCGTGCAGCGCGTCCGGGAGCACCGCGGCCGTGTACAGGGGCGTCTGCGGCATCAGGGGCGCCTGCGGCATCGGCGGGCCCGTCCTGGTCGGCGCGCGGGCGTCTGTGTGCCGTCGCCGGGCGCATTCGCCGGCTGGACGCTCGATGGCGCCGGCCGGCGGGGTCCGGGTCACCGGCGTCAGCTGTCAGGAGGTGTCGTCGGGGGTGCCTTCGCGGCTGGAGAGGAGGCGGCGGAGGGATTTGAGGCGGGCGGGCTCGGCGTTGCCGGCCGCGACCCAGGCGTCGAGGGCGCACTCCGGGCCCAGGTGCGTGCAGCCCTTCGGGCAGTCGACCGTGCCCTCCACCAGGTCCGGGAACGCGGCCAGGACCGTTTCCATGGACACGTGGGCCAGCCCGAAGCTGCGCACGCCCGGCGTGTCGATGATCCAGCCGCTCTCCGGCAGCTCCAGCGCCACGGCCGAGGTGGAGGTGTGCCGGCCGCGGCCCGTTACGGCGTTGACCTGGGAGACGGCGCGGTTGGCGTCCGGGACCAGGGCGTTGACCAGGGTGGACTTGCCGACGCCCGAGTGGCCCACCAGGACGCTGAGGCGGCCCTTCAGGTGGTCGCGGAGCTCCTCCAGGGAGCCGCCCTTGTGCACGACGACGTGTGGAACGCCCAGGGGCTCGTACAGGGCCACCAGCTCGTCGGGCGGGGCGAGGTCGGACTTGGTGAGGCAGAGCAGGGTGTCGATCTCGGCGTCGAACGCGGCCACCAGGATGCGGTCGATCATGCGGGGCCGGGGCGGCGGGTCGGCCAGGGCGGTGACGATGACGAGCTGGTCGGCGTTGGCCACGACCGGGCGCTCGATGCCGTCGGTGTCTTCGGTGTCGTCGGCCGAGCGGCGCAGCATGGACGTGCGGGGCTCCACGCGGACGACCCTGGCCAGGGTGTCGGGGCGGCCCGAGACGTCGCCGACCAGGGACACCCGGTCGCCCACCACGATGCCCTTGCGGCCCAGCTCGCGGGCCTTCATGGCCATCACCAGACGCCGCTGCGGCTGCTGCTTGCGTTTCTGCGCGGACCCCTTCGGGCGCTCGGGCTCGATCAGCGTCGTGTAGCGGCCGCGGTCCACGGCCACCACGAAGCCCTGCACGGCGTCCTCGTGCGCAGGACGGATCCGGGTCCGCGGCCTGGAGCCCTTGCCCGGCCTGACCCGTACGTCGTCCTCGTCGTACTCCCGCTTCCTCAGCGGTCTGCTCCCATGTCCTCGCTCGCTTTCCTCGATGACCTGTGCGGTCGTCCCCGGTCAAGCCGGGGACGAGTCGTCGGCCGGTCGGTGGTGATGGGGGATCGGGCGCCGCCGCGGGCAGGCCGGGGTGGCGTCGTGCTGGTGGATCTCTTCCTCGCCGTACGGGCGGCCGACCCTCACGGGCCGCCCTTTTCCGACGTGCCCGGCGCTTTCAGCGCGAAACCCGCGCCCGCGGACAGGCACCGGGTCACCGCGCCTCCAGCATGCCGGCCCACATCTGGACGAACTCGGGCAGGGTCTTGGCGGTCGTCGCGATGTTCTCCACCTCCACGCCGGGCACCCTGAGGCCGATCACGGCTCCGGCCGTGGCCATGCGGTGGTCGTCGTAGCTGTGGAAGGTGCCGCCGTGCAGCGGGCGGGGGCGGATGATCAGGCCGTCGGCGGTCTCCTCCGCGTCGCCGCCCAGCCGGTTGATCTCGGTGGCCAGCGCGGCCAGCCGGTCGGTCTCGTGGCCGCGCAGGTGCGCGATGCCCCGGATGCGGCTCGGGGTGGTCGCGAGCGCGGCGAGGGCGGCGATCGTCGGCGTCAGCTCGCCCACCTCGTGGAGGTCGGCGTCGAGGCCGGTGATCTCGCCCGTGGGCCGCCCCGTGACCACCAGGTCGGCTCCACCGGCGGAGCGGGCCACAGTGGCGCCCATCGCGGTGAGAAGGCCGCGCAGGGCGTCGCCGGGCTGCGTCGTGCGCTCCGGCCAGGTGGGGATCGTCACGGTGCCGCCCGTGACCAGGGCGGCGGCCAGGAAGGGGGCCGCGTTGGACAGGTCGGGCTCCACCGTCATGTCTCTGGCCGCGATCGGGCCGGGCTCGACGCGCCACACGTCGGACTCGCTGTCGTCGACCGTGACGCCCGCCGCCCTGAGCATCTCCACGGTCATCTCGATGTGCGGCTGCGAGGGCACCGGCGGGCCCACGTGGCGGATCGTGATGCCCTTCTCGAACCGCGCCGCCGTCAGCAGCAGCCCCGACACGAACTGCGACGAGCCCGACGCGTCCAGCGTGACCTCGCCGCCCGCCAGCGGCCCGCTGATCGTGAAGGGCAGCGCGTCGTTGTCGATCCTGGCGCCCAGCGAGCGCAGGGCGTCGAGGATGGGGCCCATCGGGCGCTTGCGGGCGTGCGGATCGCCGTCGAAGGAGACCGGGCCGTCGGCCAGGGCGGCCACCGGCGGGACGAACCGCATGACCGTGCCGGCCAGGCCCGCGTCGATGCTCGCGCCGCCCCGGATCGGGCCGGGCGTCACGTGCCAGTCGACCCCCGCGGCGCTCTCCTCGGCGGGCTCCAGGGTGGCGCCCAGGGCCCGCAGGGCCGACGCCATCAGGTCCGCGTCGCGGCTGCGCAGCGCCCGGCGCACGATGCCGGGGCCGTCGGCGAGCGCGGCCAGGACGAGCGCGCGGTTGGTCACCGACTTGGAGCCGGGCAGCGGGACGGTGGCGGTGACCGGAGAGGTCGCCGTGGGGGCGGGCCAGTGCGGCGGGGTCGGAGCGGGCATGGTCAAAGAGTACTGGGAGTGGTAGGGCGAGGGTCACAGCCTGTGGACGGCGTCGAGCGCGCCGTCGCGCCTGTGGACAACGCCTGGTCCGGCGTGCGGGCGGGGGTGGCCCTCCTGGTTCCGTGGACGCCCCGAGGCAAGCGTGCGCGCGAAAGCCGTACCGTACGTGGCAGTGTGGGGTCATGTGCGGTAGATACGCGTCGGCGCGCAAGAAGCACGAGTTGCTCGAGGAGTTCGAGGTCGAGCAGGACGGCGACCCCGACAAGGAGCTCGGGGCCGACTACAACGTCGCGCCGACCAAGAACGTCTACGCCGTGCTGAGCCGGGTGCCCAAGGAGGCCCAGCGGGCGGTGCGGCAGCTCAGGATCGTGAAGTGGGGCCTGGTGCCCGCCTGGGCGAAGGACCCGTCGATCGGGTCCCGGCTGATCAACGCCAGGATCGAGACGGTGGCCGAGAAGCCGTCGTTCCGCCAGGCGTTCGCCAAACGCAGGTGCCTGCTCCCGGCCGACGGCTACTTCGAGTGGATGCCGGTCGAAGGTGAGAAAAAGAAGAAACAGCCGTACTTCATCCATCCCGAGGACGGCGGGGTGCTGGCGATGGCGGGCTTGTACGAGTTCTGGAAAGACCCGTCACGGGCCGACGACGACCCCCTCAAATGGCTGGTCACCTGCACCGTCATCACCACGGACGCCGAGGACGGGCTCGGCCGCATCCACGACAGGATGCCCATGATGATCGAGCGCGAACGCTGGGCCGAGTGGCTCGACCCCAAGGTCACCGACGTCGAGCAGGCCACGCGGCTGCTGGTGCCCGCCGAGCAGGGGCGGCTCACGGCGTATCCGGTCACTACGGACGTCAACAACGTCAGAAACAATGGCCCGGACCTCATCAAACCACTACCGGAAGAGGAGGAAACCGCACTTTTCTAAAGGTGTAAGAAGCACGGTAAGTGGGCATCCGGTGAGGAAAGCGATGCATCCGTTTACTCGGTGTCACCGCCATAAATGCCCCTAATTGCACCGGGCGGGACAACCGGGGAGTCCTAGCCGCGGGTTGCCGTGATTCACCCGGAGGTGCGGATTCGTGGACGTCACGACCGCTCGTGAGCGGCTGGAAGACATGCTCGCGGAACTGGACCGATCGATCGGGGTCCTCCAGGGCGACCCCGTCGCCGTGCGCGAGCACTCGGCGGCCGACGCGGGCTCCGACCTGACCGACGCCGATCGGGCCCAGGCCATGCTGACCGTGGCCACGTCACAGCGGCGCGCCGTGGTCGAGGCCATCAAGCGCCTGGAGCAAGGCGTGTACGGCCGGTGCGTCGACTGCGCCAAGCCGGTGCCGGAAGGGCGGCTGGAGGCCCGTCCGGAGGCCGCGCGGTGCGTGCAGTGCCAGGGCAAGCGAGAGCGACGCCGCTGAGCGAGCCGGGATGCCGCCGGACACGAAGAACGGCGGCACACCTGTTTACAGCCAGGCGGAGTCAGCTTTTGCGGCAGCTGGCGACCAGATGGATGCCGACCGTGTCGTCGTCGTCCGGATGGGCCTCCAGCTCCGTACGCACCAGGTAGTTGAGCGCGCGCGCGTCGGCCCCGAGCACGTGGTCGACCGTGGACGGCGACAGCACCGTGCGCGGCCGCATCCACTCCACCTCGAGCCCGGCGCCCACCAGCAGCTCGCGCAGCTGCCCGCTGCTGAAGCACCGCGTGATGCTGCCGTCCGGCCACGGCACGAGCATGACCTCGCCGGTCTGCCGCAGGTGCTGCCACTGCTCCTGCTCGGCCAGGATCGCCATGCCCAGCACCAGCGAGTCGACGCACACCAGCGCCCGCCCGCCCGGCCGCAGGACCCTGGCCACGTCGCTCATGGCCGACTCGGCCATGAGCTCGATCGACATGACACGCTCTTCGGCGAGCACGGCGTCCACGCTCGCGTCCGGCAGGAACGCCAGATCGTCGGCGCGCACGTGACGGACCCGATCGGCGTCCCGCAGGCCGGACCGCCCGTCGACGGTGCGGCGGAAGTCGAGCACCTCGATCACCTTGTGCCCTGCCCTGGCCACCTGACCGGACCAACGCCCCCGGCCGCCGGAGAGATCGAGGATGACGGAGGGTTCGCCGGGGAGCCAGCGGTTGAGTTGTTCGGCGGCGACGGCGCGGTAGAAGGTCCAGTACGGCCCAAGCGTCCCTGAGCCGTTCAGTTCCTCGGCCGGAATGGGCAGCACACGCGACTCCTGAGTTCCGGGTAAAGGGCTACCAGCCGGTACGTATGGACGTTCCCCGCACCGGGTCCTTCGTACCTTCTATCTTGCGGGAACAGACAAGGGCTCGGGCGTGTTGCGACGAGCATGCTCACTATGGCGAGACCCCTCCCCACTGACCGGCAAGGCACCGGCCAGCGGGTATCCTCCCCTGAGTACGGTGTTCCGCAACAGCCGGCCACCGGTGATCTTAGGGGGGTGGGTCCGGTGCCCGCGACAGGCGCGGAGACGCTGGAGCAGCGAAGCGAGCGATTCGAGCGCGATGTCATGCCGTATCTCGAGCAGCTCTACTCCGCCGCGCTCCGGATGACCCGGAATCCCGCGGACGCGGAGGACCTGCTACAGGAGACCTTCGCCAAGGCGTTCGCATCGTTCCATCAGTTCCAGGAGGGCACCAACCTCAAGGCGTGGCTCTACCGGATCCTGACGAACACCTTCATCAACAGCTACCGCAAGAAGCAGCGTGAGCCGAAGCAGTCCGGCACGGAGGAGATCGAGGACTGGCAGCTCGCGCGGGCGGAGTCGCACACCTCGAGCGGGCTGAAGTCGGCCGAGGTCGAGGCTCTCGAGCATCTGCCCGACGGTGACATCAAGCAGGCGCTGGCGGCCCTGCCGGAGGAGTTCAGGATCGCGGTCTACCTGGCCGACGTCGAGGGCTTCCCCTATAAAGAGATCGCCGACATCATGGGCACTCCGATCGGCACCGTGATGTCGAGGCTGCACAGAGGACGCAGGCAGCTCCGGGGCCTCCTTGAGGACTATGCTCGTGAGCGGGGTCTGGTCCCGGCGGAGGGATCGAAATGAGCTGTGGAAACCCGCATGACACCGACTGTCGTGAGGTGCTCGACAAGGTCTACGCCTATCTCGACGGCGAGCTGACCGAGACCGACGTCGTCGAGATCCGCGTGCATCTCGAGGAGTGCGGCCCGTGCCTCCAGGAATACGACCTGGACAAGGCGATCAAGGCGCTCGTGCACAAGCACTGCGGCTGCGACCCGGTCCCCGGCGATCTGCGCTCCAAGGTGCTCGCCCGCATCGCACAGGTCAGGGCGGAGCTGGCCGACTAGGATTCCCCCATGCGCGTGTTGGTCACCGGGGGTGCCGGGTTCATCGGGTCCAATCTTGTCGATCGCCTGCTCGCCGAGGGGCACGAGGTCGACGTGGTGGACGACCTGTCATCGGGGTCCAGGGAAAACCTGGCCGGAGCCGCCTCCAGCGGCCACTTCCGGCTGCACGTGCTCGACGTGCTCGACCCCGCGCTGACCGGCCTGGTGGCGGAGCTGCAGCCGGAGGTCGTCTGCCATCTGGCCGCGCAGATCAGCGTGCGCAAGAGCGTGGCCGATCCCCGCGGCGACGCCAGGATCAACGTCGAGGGCACCGCGTCCGTGCTCGCCGCGGCCCACGAAGGGCGGGCCCGCAAGGTGCTGTTCGCCTCGTCGGTGGCCGTCTACGGCAGGCCGGGCACGATCCCCGTGCCCGGTGACGCGCCCACCGACCCGCGCTCGCCGTACGCCGCCTCGAAGCTGAGCGGCGAGACCTACCTCGCCGCGTTCCGCGCCCTCCACGGCATCGAATACACCACGCTGGTGCTCTCCAACGTCTACGGCCCGCGCCAGTCGCCCGAGGGCGAGGCGGGCGTGGTGTCGATCTTCACCGACGCGCTGCTCGGCGGCACGCCCACGGTCGTCTACGGCGACGGCACCCAGACCCGCGACTACGTCTACGTCGAGGACGTGGTCGACGGCTTCGTCCAGGCGCTCGGGCAGCGCGGCGACGGCCGCAGGTTCAACCTCGGCACCGGCATCCAGACCACCGACCGCCGGCTCCACTCGCTCATCGCCGACGCCGCCGGCGCTCAGGACAAGCCCGGGTTCGCGCCGCCGCGCGTGGGCGACCTGCCCGCGATGGCCGTCGATCCGGTGCCGGCCCACGAAGGGCTCGGCTGGCAGCCGCGTACGGACCTGCCGACAGGTGTGAAGAAAACCGTCGAATGGGCCCGAAATCGTCGCGTGAAGTAGTGGCTTGATTACGCTTTGCTTGCGATTTCCGACTCCGCCCTTGCGGGGACGTCCTCTTCTGTAGCGTTGAACCCCAGAACTCGACGTGGAGGCATGTGGATGTTCAAGGCTATGGTCGCCCGGCTGCTCACGGCCGTCGTCATGCTCACTCCTGTGGTCATGCTGATCGCTGGGGGAGCGCTTCCCCCAGGGGTGTCCTGGACCTGATGTCCGTAGGGGGCCGCAATGCGTGATCTGCCGTGGCCTGCAAGGGTCTATCTGGTCGCCGTGATCGGCGCGGCGGTCGCTCTCATGGTGCGCAGCGTCATGGTCTCCGGGGCCCCCGTGGCCCCGGAGGACCTCGACGTCCTGCTGGTGCTCGCCCTGCTGTTCCTGGTGTGCGAGTCGATGCCGACGCTGCTCAACGTGGAGCAGTTCGCGGTGTCGGTCAGCTTCTCCGCCTCGCTGGCGGCGGTGGTGCTGATCGGGCCGGAGGGCGCGGCGGTGGTGGGGCTGACCGCGATGGTGAGCGTGCGGCCCGGGCTGCCGCTGATCAAGCGGCTGTTCAACGGCGCGCAGTTCGCCATCTGCGGCTACGTGGCCGGGCGGGTCTACGAGTCGCTCCACGGTCAGGTCGGCGTGCCCCAGGTCAACGCGTTCGACGATCTCATCGGCCCCTACGCCGCCGCGATGGCGGTCTTCGTGCCGCTCAACATCGCGCTCACGCTGACCATGATCGGGCTGGCCACGCGGGTGCGGGCCACGGAGGTGCCGCTGCGCGGCATGGCCCAGTTCCTGCTGTCCTATCTCGGATACGGCACGTTCGGGCTGCTGGTGGCCGGGCTCTGGGCGACCGTGCAGTCGATCTCGGCGGTGCTGGTGCTGCTTCCGCTGTTCGTGGCGCGGTGGGCGTTCGGCCAGTATCACGCGCAGCAGCGCTCCTACGACGCCACGATCGCCGCGCTCTGCCAGGCCGTCGAGACCAAGGACTACTACACCCGCGGCCACTGCACGCGGGTCTCGCTCGCCTCCTCCATGATCGCCCAGGAGATCGGCATGGGCCCCGAGCGCGTGCGGGCCATCCGCTACGCGGGCATGCTGCACGACGTGGGCAAGCTCGGGGTGCCCACCAAGGTGCTGCAGAAGGACGGGCCGCTCACCGAGGAGGAGTTCGCCGCGATCCAGCTCCACCCCATGCGGGGCC
Organism: Nonomuraea sp. JJY05; assembly: GCF_043496855.1. NCBI lineage: Bacteria > Bacillati > Actinomycetota > Actinomycetes > Streptosporangiales > Streptosporangiaceae > Nonomuraea > Nonomuraea sp. JJY05. The sequence goes on along the minus strand of NZ_JBIEIS010000067.1, from coordinate 37,009 downwards.
TGGAGATCGTACGCGGCATCGGCTTCCTCGACGAGGCGTACGCCGGGATCATGCACCACCACGAGCGCCACGACGGCACCGGCTACCCGATGGGGCTGGCCGGCGACGAGATCCCCGAGTTCGCCAAGGTCATCGCGGTGGCCGACGCGTTCGACTCGATGACCTCCGACCGCTCCTACCGGGGCGCCCGGCCCGTCGCGGAGGCGCTCGACGAGCTGCGCAAGACCTCGGGCACCCACTTCGACCCCGTCATGGTCGCGGCCTTCATCCGCGTGCTCGACCGGGAGCCGTGGCAGCCGCCGCGCAAGGTCGAGGCGCCGCCGCCCGACGAGACCCCGATCAAGGACCACGACGACCCGACCATGCCCATCGAGGTCGTGACCGGGCAATGATCACCACGGAGCGCCCGAGGCGCGCAGAACGCTCTCTCAACACGGTCTTCCGCCGGCTCGACTCCGGCCAGCTGCTGCTCATCTGCGCGGCGGGGCTGGTCGCGATCGCGGGCGTCGCCCACACCGCGGCCGTCGGGCTCGACCGCACGGAGATCGCGGTCGGGTTCGGCGCGTTGATCGCGGTCGGCGAGCTGGCCAGGCTCACCATGCCGGGCAACAGGGAGGTCGCGCCCATCGGCGCCGCCGCCGCGCTGGGCTACACGCTGCTGCTCGACCTCAGCCAAAACCCGCTGCGCCACTCCGCCCTGCAGGTCGTCGCCGTGATCGCGGTCGGCATGGCCGCCGGCGCGCTCCCGCACCTGGCGGTCGGCCGCCCGCCGCGGCTGGACGCGATGGCGCGGCGGCTGCTCACCGGCGCGCTGCTGGCCTTCGCGTTCCGGCCCCTGGCCGACCCGCTCTACCTGCTGACCAAGCCGCCGACCAGCACCTGGTGGCCGGCGCTCGCGGTGATGGTCACGCTCATCGCGATCACCCTGATGATCGACGTGCTGATCGCCGCGCTGCTGCGGGCCGAGCGGCTGCGCACCTCGTTCCGGGTGGCCGTGCGCGACGAGGTCAACATGGCCTTCCCGCTGGGCGCGGCCGTGGCCTCGTCGGGCGTGCTGCTCGCGCTGGCCACGCACAGCATGGACCTGGTCGCGCTGCTGGTGTTCGCGGCGCCGCTGCTGGTCACGCAGGTGGCCTTCAGGAAGTACGCCGGGATCCGCGCCACCTACCTGCAGACCGTACGCGCGCTGTCGCGGGTCACGGAGGTCGGCGGCTACGTCGAGCCCGGCCACTCGCGCCGGGTCAGCCGCCTGGCCGTGGCGATCGGCAGGGAACTGGGCATGTCCGAGCCCGAGCTGCTCGAGCTGGAGTACGCCTCGCTGATGCACGACATCGGCCAGCTCTCGCTGCGCGACCCGATCCCCGGCGGCGCCACCGTCCTCACCGAGCCCGACCAGGCGCGGCGCATCGCCGAGCTGGGCGCCGAGGTGATCAGGCAGACCGGCGTGCTCGACCGGGTCGCCGACGTGGTGCGGCGCCAGTGCGATCCGATCACCGACGACCCGCCCCTGTCGAGCCGCATCATCAAGGTCGCCAACGCCTATGACGACCTGGTCGGGCCCTCGACCGACCGGGACCGCGCCGGGGCCGCGCTGGAGCGCATCCGGCTGTCGTCGGGTAGCGCGTACGATCCCCATGCGATCGAGGCGCTCACCCGGGTGATCGACCGCGGGCGGGTCTAGCCCGTACGAATTGTGGAGTTCCTACAGATCATGATCGCCGGATCGGTGGTTTAGAGGGAAAGGAGCCGCGGCGGTCGCGGCTCTAGTGTGGTCGGCGTGTTAATTGAGACGCTCGGACCCGTTCTGGTCGCCAATCGAGGGGAGATCGCGCGTCGGGTCATCCGTACGGTCCAGCGGCTGGGGCTGCGCGCCATCGCCGTCCACTCGGAGGCCGACGGCGACCTGCCGTTCGTGCGGGAGGCCGACGAGGCCGTGCTGATCGGTCCGGCCGACCCCGCGCAGAGCTACCTCGACGCCGGCAAGGTGCTGGAGGCGGCCCGCGCGACCGGCGCCAAGGCGATTCACCCGGGTTACGGGTTCCTCGCGGAGAACGCCGCGTTCGCCAGGGCTGTGATCGACGCCGGGCTGGTGTGGATCGGCCCCGCGCCCGAGGCCATCGACACGATGGGCGACAAGATCAACGCCAGGAACCTCATGGAGCAGGCCGGCGTGCCGGTCGCCGCGGGCACCCGCCAGCCGGTCACCGACCTGTCACTGGCGCTCAGGGCAGCCGACGCCATCGGCTACCCGGTCATGGTCAAGACCGCGGGCGGCGGCGGTGGCATCGGCATGAGCGTGGCCCACGACGACGAGGGCCTGGCCAAGGCGTTCGAGCAGGCGGCCAGGGCGGCCGCCAGGTTCTCGGGCGACGCGCTCGACGGGCCGGCCGTGCTGCTCGAGCGCTACATCGAGCGGGCCCGCCACGTCGAGGTGCAGATCCTCGGCCTGCCCGACGGCCGGGTCGTGGCGCTGGGCGAGCGCGACTGCTCGGTGCAGCGCCGCCACCAGAAGGTCGTCGAGGAGTCGCCGTCCCCGGGCATCACCCCCGAGCTGCGCGAGCGCATGCTGGCCGCCGCCGTGCGCGCCGGCGAGGCCGTCGGCTACCTCGGCGCGGGCACCGTGGAGTGCCTGGTCGACGCCGACGAGCAGGACTTCGTGTTCCTGGAGATGAACACCCGGCTGCAGGTGGAGCACCCGGTCACGGAGCTGGTCACCGGGCTCGACCTGGTCGAGTTGCAGCTGCGCGTGGCGGCCGGCGAGAGCCCCGAGGTGCGGCCCGCGACCGACGGGCACGCGATCGAGTTCAGGGTCTACGCGGAGGATCCCAAGCGGTTCTTCCCCGGGCCTGGCACGATCACCGCATGGGTGGAGCCGGGCGGAGAAGGCGTACGCGTCGACTCCGGTTACGCGGCGGGCAACACGGTCACCCCGTTCTACGACCCGCTGATGGCCAAGCTCTGCGTCCACGGCGCGACCCGGGCCGACGCGCTGGAGACGGCGCGCAAGGCGGTGGACGCGTTCGTCGTCGAAGGGCCCAAGAACAACCTGCCGTTCTGTGCGGAGCTGCTGGACAACGCGGAGTTTGTTACTGGTGTCTACGACACTGGTCTGGTTGGGCGGATGCGGGCCTAAGGTGAGTACATCTGATTCCAGAGGGGAGTTCCGGTGGCTGAGGTACGCGCGGAGATGGTGGCGAACGTCTGGAAGGTCGTCGTCAAGGAGGGCGACACCGTCTCCGAGGGCGACACGCTGGTCATCCTCGAGTCCATGAAGATGGAGATCCCGGTGCTCGCCGAGGACGAGGGCGTGGTGGCGCAGCTCAAGGTGGCCGAGGGCGACGTGATCCAGGAAGGCGACCTGATCGCGGTCATCCAGTAGAGCGGCGCGACCGGGCCAGGAACTTGGCGCGGTCGACGACGATGCGTTCGATGGTGCCGCGGCCCACGACGGCGTGTTTGTCGTGGGCCTCGAAGGCGAAGACCAGCCGCCGCCCGTCGACCTCGGTGAGCTCGACGCCGATCTGCACGTGCGTGCCCAGCGGGCTGGCGGCCAGGTGGTCGAGCTCGACCCTGGTGCCGACCGACGTCTCGCCCGGCGCGAGGTGCTTCTCCACGGCCTGTACGGTCGCCGCCTCGGCCAGCGCGAGCAGTCGCGGCGTGGCGAGCACCGGCACATCCCCGCTGCCGAACTTCTTCGCGGTGTCCGACATCTCGACCATGATGAGCAACTGGGCTCGGAGGCCCGGAGCGAGCGTCATGGGGTCAGCCTACGGCGGCCCGGAGATCGCACCTGTCCAATGGGTCAGCTGACTTCCCGGAAACGCGGACAAGTGCGGGCATAAGGCCCCAGGATAGGGTGTGTACGGCTTAAGACATTTGAGTGGCATGTGAGACAGGTGAGTCGTACACTCTCTGAGTTCCGTGACCACTGTGTGACCTGTCCGCGACGAAAGTTCGCTTTGTTGGAGAGCCGCGGGGTGCAAGAGGTTACAGGTGTAGGGGGGTAACGGGGGAGTCATGGTGGCCCAAGGAACGACGCTGGCGGGGCGGTATCGGCTGGACACCCGCATCGGCGCCGGCGGCATGGGCGAAGTGTGGCGCGGAGAGGACATCGTCCTGGCCCGCACCGTCGCCGTCAAGGTGCTGCTTCCCGGCCGTACGCAGGACCCCGGGTTCGTCGCTCGCTTTCAGGGGGAAGCGCGGGCGATGGCCACGATCAACCACGCCGGCGTCGTCGACGTGTACGACTACGGCGTCAGCGGCGACACGGTCTACCTGGTGATGAAGTTCGTCGACGGCGAGCCGCTCGACCGGCTGCTGGCCAGGCTGGGCAGGATCCCGCCGCAGGCGGCCATGGAGCTGATCGCGCAGGCCGCGTCGGCGCTGCAGGCCGTGCATGATCGGGGGATCGTGCACCGCGACGTCAAGCCGGGCAACCTGCTCGTGCAGCGCGACGGCACGCTGGTGCTGACCGACTTCGGCATCGCCCGCTCCGACCTGGCCAACCGGCTGACCGACGCCGGCATGGTGCTCGGCACGGCCGCCTACTGCGCCCCCGAGCAGGCCGAGGGCGCCCCTGTCACGCCCGCGGTGGACATTTACGCCCTCGGCGTGGTCGCGTACGAGTGCCTGGTGGGGCAGCGGCCGTTCGACGGCGACAGCGCGGTCACGATCGCGCTCAAGCACATCCGCGAGGCCCCGCCGCCGCTGCCTCCCGACATCCCCCAGGCCGTGCGCACGCTGGTCGAGGTCGCGCTGTCCAAGGACCCGGCCAGGCGCTTCCCGACCGCCAAGGCCATGAGCGAGGCGGCCAAGGCCATCGCGAGCGGGCAGACGCCCGCCCCTGCCCCCGAACAGCCGGTGTTGACCACCGGGGCCACCATGGCGCCGCCGGTGGACGCGTACCAGACGGGTGCCCATCAGGCGCGTCCCGCCGAAGAGACGACGACGATGGCCGACCGGCGCCCGGGCGGCCGCCGCGCGGCCAAGGCGCCGCGCAGGACCGGGCTCATCGCGGGCATAGCCGTCGCCGTGGTGCTCGGCGCCGGCGCCACCGCGGTCGCGCTGACGGGCATGACCACCGGCGACGCCACCCCGACGGCCACCGCCTCGTCGGCAGGGTCGGAGAGCACCCCCAAGGTCTCCAAGAGCAAGTCCCCGAAGCCCCGCGTGGAGCCGACCGCGGACCCCGAGCCGACGACCGAGAAGCCGCGGCCCACGGACACCGAGGAGATCAGGCCGCCGACGAAGACGCCGACGAAGACGCCCTCCAGCACGCCGAGCGTCACCAAGACGCCGACCAAGACCCCCACGAGCACCCCGACGTCGACCACCAAGAAGGCACGCGTGCCCAAGGTGGTCGGGCTGCCGTTCCTGAAGGCGCAGGAGATGGTCGAGGCGGCGGGCTTCGAGGAGATCATCCCCGACGACCGGACCTCCACCTCCAATGGCATGCGCTGTGGCAAGGTCAGCCAGACCGCGCCGGGCGGGGGGACGGTGCAGGACGTGACCAAGCCGGTCACGCTGGTCATCGTCGACGGCGTCTGCCCGGAGGACACCACCGGCAGCCCCTCGCCCAGCGCCACGCCCAAGTCGTAGCTCTCACACTCCCGTGGTGTTGCGGGGGTAGGCGATCTGCGGGTCGGTGGCGATGTTCACCAGGTACGGGAGGCCGGAGTCGAACGCCCTGCGCAGCGCCGGCCCGATCTCCGACGGCTTGGTGACCAGCTCGCCGCCTCCGCCCAGCGCGGTCACGACCTGGTCGTAGCGGCACTGCGGCTGGAGCTCGGCGGCCACGTCGTAGCCGTACAGGAACTGCATGGGGTGCTTCTCCAGGCCCCAGATGCCGTTGTTGCCGCAGATCATGACGACGGGCAGCTTGTGGCGGACGAGGGTGTCGACGTCCATGAGCGAGAACCCGGCGGCGCCGTCGCCCAGCAGCAGGACCACCTGCGAGGACGGCCTGGCCAGGCGGGCGGCGATCGAGTAGCCCAGGCCGGTGCCGAGGCAGCCGTACGGGCCGGGGTCGAGCCAGTTGCCCGGCTGCTTCGGCTCGACGTACTTGCCCGCGTAGGAGACGAAGTCGCCGCCGTCGCCGATCACGACGGCGTCGTCGGCCAGGACCTTGCCCAGCTCGCCGTACACGCGCATGGGGTGGATGGGGTCGGAGCCGGAGGCCAGCAGCTCGGCGTCGCCCGCGACGGCCGCGGCGGCCGTGTCGGCCAGCTCCGACACCCAGGAGGCGTACGCGTCGGGTTTGACAGCGGCGTCGCCGCAGGCGGTGCCGAGGCTCCAGAGCACCACGGACAGGTCGCCCGCGGCGGAGGCGGCGGGCTGCATGTGGGTGGCCAGCTGCGAGGGCGCGTCGGCGATGTGCACGACCCGGGCCAGCGCGTCCTTGGTGCCGAACCAGCCGTAGCCCAGGCGGAAGTCGAGCGGCGTGCCGATGACGATGACCAGGTCGGCCTGCTTGAACGCCAGGCTGCGGGCCCGCGTGACCAGCAGCTCGTGGCCCGAGGGCAGGATGCCGCGGCCCTGGCCGTTGGGGATGACCGGCAGCCGCCACGTCTCGGCGAAGTCGCGGGCGGCCTCCTCAGCCCGGTCCATCCACACGTCGGACCCGTAGACCAGCACGGGCCGCTCGGCCTCGGCCAGCAGCCGGGCGATGGTGGCCAGGTCGTCGGGGTCGGGCTCGAGCGGCGACGGCGTCTGCGTGCGCACCTCGTGCGAGGGCGAGGGCGAGAACAGGTGGTCCATGTAGAAGTCGAGGAAGACCGGGCCACGGTGGGGCGCGACCGCGGTGCGGAAGGCCATCTCGACGTCCTGGCCGATGGACTCGGCGTCGGTCGCGGTGAACGACAGCTTGGTGATCGGCTTGAGCAGCGGAGGGTGGTCCAGCTCCTGGAGGGCGCCGCTGCCCCAGCGCGCCTGGGGCGCCCGGCCGCCCATGACGACGACGGGGGAGCCGTTGAAGTGGGCGGTCGCGACGCCGCTGACGCCGTTGGTGATGCCGGGGCCCGCGGTCAGCACGGCCAGGCCCGGTTTTCTGGTCAGCCGGGCGGTCGCCTCGGCGGCGAAGACCGCGCTCTGCTCGTGGCGTACGTCGAGGATGCGCATGTCCTCGTGTACGGCGCCGTCATAGAGGGGGAAGACGTGCCCTCCCGACAGCGTGAACATGGTCTCGACGCCGTAGGCCTTGGAAACGGCGACGGCGGCGTCACCGGCGTGCTTCGCAGACTCCATGCCGGGGAACTTACCAACCAGTCACCAGAGTAAACAGATCTTAAGGATCTTCAGTCGCAGCAGACGGACACCAGGCCCTTCGGCGCCCGCACGACGATCTTCCGCGGTGACGCGGCGTCCTGATCGACGTCGATCTGCGTCTCGACCCCCTCCGCCGTCACGTGGTAGACCGTCCTCGGGAGGTCCAGGCTGACGTTGCCCGCCGTCCGCACCACCGCCTTGACGGTCGTGGGGGCGCTGGCGAACGACAGGTCGACGTCCCCCGAGCCGATCTCCACGTCGGCCGCCTCGACGTCGAGATCCTTGGCATCGATGCTGCCCGTCCCGCTCCTGGCCCAGATGGTGCCGGAGAGGTTGTTGACCAGGAGGTTGCCGGCGACGGTGGACAGGCGCATCTTGCCGAACAGGTCGTTGACGCTGAGCCGGCCGTTGCCCGTGCCGGCCTCGACGTCGGTCTCCGGCGGCACGTAGATCACGTAGTCGGCCCAGCAGACGGGGCCGTTCGGCTGCTCCTCACCGGGGCAGACGGCGTCGAGCTGCAGGGTGCTGGAACGGACGTCCCAGTCCTCGGTGATGGTCGGCCGTTCCCTCGACCAGCGCAGCGACCTCTCGATGAGCAGCTCGCCCGCCCTGCCGGGCAGGATGGTCAGGTCGACCTGGGTGCCCTTGCCCGTCTTGACGCGTACGTTCTTGTGCTCGAAGGCGATGGACCTCTGCGTGTTCTCCTCCGGCAGCCTGGCGCGCGCGACCCCCTGCCAGAGCCCCAAGGTGGCGAACAGCAGCGCGATCGCGGTCGCCACCGCGCCCGCCGCCAGCCAGGCGGCTCTCACGGCAGGCTCCTGATCTTGAGGAACTGCAGGACGGCGAGCACGCGCCGGTGGTCGCCCTCGGCCGGCGACAGGTCGAGTTTGGTGAAGATGTTGCCGATGTGCTTGCCGACCGCCCCTTCGCTGAGCACCAGGGCCTGGCCGATGCCGGCGTTGGAACGGCCCTCGGCCATGAGCTTGAGCACCTCGTGCTCCCTGGGCGTGAGCCGTTCGAGCGGGTCGCTGTTGCCGCGCAGCAGGAGCTGGGCCACGACCTCGGGGTCGAGCGCGGTGCCGCCGGAGGCCACCCTGCGCAGCGCGTCGATGAACTCCGCCACGTCCGCCACCCGGTCCTTGAGCAGGTAGCCGACCCCGCCCGTTGCCGCCGAGGCGAGAAGCTGGGCGGCGTAGCGCTCCTCGACGTACTGCGAGAGCACCAGGACGGCCAGGCCCGGCTGCTGGCGGCGCAGCACGAGCGCGGCCCGCAGGCCCTCGTCGGTGTGCGTGGGCGGCATCCTGACGTCGGTGATGACCAGCTCGGGCTTGTGCTCCGCGGCTGCCCGCAGCAGCCCCTCGGCCTCGTCCACGGCCGCCACCACCTCCATGCCGGAGGCGTCCAGGAGCCTGATCAGCCCCTCGCGCAGCAGTACGGAATCCTCCGCGAGCACTACTCGCACGGCAGCTCCACCTCGATCGTCGTAGGGCCGCCCAGCGGGCTGGACAGCCGCAGCGACCCGTCCACCGAGTCGATCCGCTGGGCCAGGCCGCGCAGCCCCGTGCCGCCGTCCAGCCGGGCTCCGCCGCAGCCGTCGTCGTACACGAGCAGGTACAGGCGCTCGCGCTCGCGCCGCACGCTCACCTCGGCCCTGGTGGCCGCCGCGTGCTTGGCGATGTTGGTCAGTGCTTCGGACACGATGAAGAAGGCCACCGCCTCGATGGTCGGAGTGGCACGCCGTTCGATGTCGACGTGGAGTTTCACGGGGAACGGCGCGCGGGCGGCGACGCCGGACAGGGCCGCGTCCAGGCCCTGGTCGTTCAGCACGGCCGGATGCAGGCCGCGTACGAAGTCGCGCAGCTCCTTGAGCGCCTGCTTGGCCTCCTCGTGCGCCTGCGCGATGGCGTCGCGGGCCGGTTCGGGCAGGTCGGTCAGGGTGGCCCTGGCCAGGCCGAGGTTCATGGCGAGGGAGACGAGCCGCTGCTGGGCGCCGTCGTGCAGGTCACGCTCGATCCTGCGGCGCTCGGCGTCGGCCGCGTCGATCACCCCGGCCCGGCTCTCCGTCAGCGTCTCGATCCGCTGGCCGAGCTCCGAACGGCTGGGCCCGAGCAGCGTACGCGCCACCGACAGGTCCAGCGCCGCCATGCCGCGCGCCAGCACCGGCGCGAGCACCAGGAGCACGAGCCCGAGCACCATGTAGATCGCCACGACCTTGCCGTCCCTGAGGTCGAACTCCTCGAACTCCATCGGCGGAGGCTGCAACCTCTGCGGCAGGAACGACAGCAGCCCCACGATCGCCCCTCCCCACGCCACCGCCACCAGGAACGCGCCCGCGAACCCCACGAACGGCGACAGCAGGTGGTAGCCGATCTGCCGCCACGTGGCCCGGCTGCGCCAGCTGCTCGGGGAGCGCACGGGCGGGATGTGCGCGTCCTGGAACGCCTCGAACCTGGACCGCTGCACCCTCGTGAACAGCGGCACGCTCCGCATCAGCAGGGGCGGCCACACGACCAGGACGAGCGTCAGCCCGCCGAGCAGCACGGCGACCGGAAGACCGATCATCACGTGAGCCGTGTCGAGCCACGCCCGCACCGACCACGGACGGGGGACTTTCATGGCTCAACGGTATTGAGCAGCGCGTGAGACGCGAAATAGCCCTGGTGTGCTGATGAAGGGTGGGGTTTTCCCCACCCTCAAAGCGCCGCCTTGAACCCGGATGGATCGAAAGAGCCCCCCAACATCGCGCCCAGCCCTCTCCGCGCCACCTCGGCGAACTCCTCCTCGCCCATCCCCCCGGCCCCTTCGGGCAGCACCCCGGCCAGCGGCCGCGCGGCCAGCATCTCCAGGTCGCACACGCAACTCCGCTCGACGATCCCGGGCTCACCGGGCCAGCTCCCGATGACGATCCCCGTCGGCTCGAGCCCCCGGTTCGCCATCGCCTCCAGCGTGAGCGCGGTGTGGTTCACCGCCCCCCGCCCGGGCCGGACCACGACGAGCACCTGCGCGCTCAGGGACCGGGCAAGGTCCCCGATGGTCCCGCCGTCCTCGTCGAACCGCTCCAGCAACCCTCCGGTGCCCTCCACGACCACCATGCGATTGCTCTCGGCCAGCTCCCGTACGAGCTGCCCCACCTCCGCCAGCGACACGGGCGGCACCCCGGCCGCACGGGCGGCGGCGGCAGGCGGCAGCGGCTCGGCGAACCGCCGAACTTCGAAGGTGGTGCTGACCCCGGACATCCGGATCACCTGATCCACGTCGCCGGCCTCGCCGGGCGCGACCCCGGTCTGCGCGACCTTCACCACGGCCACCGAGGCCCCCCGCCGCCTGGCCAACACCGCGAGCGCCGCCGTCACGACGGTCTTGCCGACCCTGGCGTCGGTGCCCGTGACGACGAGGATGCTCATAGCCCCAGCGTAGGCCAGCCCGTCCGGGCGCCCGCGAAGGTCACGTCCATCCGGGGAGGTGCCGGGCCTGCTCCCGCGCCACCGCCGGCGAGACCTTCTCCGGCGTACGGCCGAGCTCCTCCTCCAGCTCCGTGATCACCTTGGCGGCTTGTGTCCTGAGCCGCCGCCGGTGGAGGCTCAGCTCCTCACCGAACTGCCTCGCGACCGGCCCCACCCAGACCGCCGTCCCGGTGAACTGCCTGTACGGCTCGTCCAGCGCCGTTTCGAGCTGCGCCACCAGCTGCCGAACCCTGGCCAGGGTCTGCTGCAACGCTTGGTGGCGCGGGTTCAGCACAGGGGTCTCAGTCATCTTGACCTATCCTTTATCCGCGATAGCCGTACGGTGCGGGCGGGGCGGTTGCACTATGAGAGCGACAAGGGCTCGACGGCTGAGCGGAGGCGACCCCATGACACCTGTGCGCCTCGGCGTGCTCGCCATGGCGACTCTCGCCTTCCTCACGTCCTGCTCCAAGCCGGACACGGGCCCTACGGCCGCTCAGGCAGGTGAAACCCTCAAATCGCACATCACCCAGGTCATGCGGCAGACGGGGTTGCGGGATGTCGAGGTGACGGATCCTGGCGGCAAGGACGTTTCCTGCGGGGAAGGTGGAACCAAGCGCACTTATGGCGCCAGGTCGACGTTCGAGGGCGACGGCGACGGTTTCGTGCTCGAGATGACTGAGCGATTGCGGGCCACGTGGGGTTACAAGGTGGACATGGCCTCCGCTACCGCGTCGCACAAGACCGTTTTCAAACTTGCGTCGTCCCGCACCTCGGTCACGGTCGACATGCCGACCGAGCATGAGATCACCGTGGTGGGCGAGACGGACTGCGTCCCTGGCTGACAGGCACATCTCCTTCAGTCGCTCCCCACCAGGATCGCTCTGAGCTTCTCGTCCTGCGCCGCGAGAATCTTCTCCGTCTGCTCGTGCCCTCCGGAGGACTTCAGGGCCGCTCCTTCCACCATCTTTCCGAAGGTGCGGCGGTCCGCATCGCTGTCGATGCTGCCGTTGTCCTTCAGCCACCTCAGGAACGCCTCGGTCTTCTTCGGGTCCCGGTTGATCTCCGGGAACGGCCGGAGCCTTCCTTCGCCGTCGACGATGAGCGGATCGGTAGGCGGCCGGAACGAGACCGGCGCGCCCTTAATCGTGTACCCCCTCGCGAGAAGCCCCGACGCGATCTGATGGAGCACCATCCGCGACTGTGCCAGCTCCTTCGAATTGACCTTCGGCAACCGAGCCTCTGGCTCCAGGGCGGTCCCGAGCCCGTCCTTGATCGCCCAGCTGAGCGCCATCCAGCCCACCGCCGCGGGAGCGCCGCCGGCGGTGGGGAGGAGGAGCATCGCGCTGTCCATGCCCTTGTCGAGGAGTTGCTCGAAGGCTTCGAAGCCCTCCCTGTCCTCCACATCCGCGGTGCCGCGCACCACCTTCATGGCCGCGAACTGCATCCCCGAGACCATCCCCAGCCGCGAGAAGAGCTGCTCGACCGCGGTCTCCCGCTGGAGGCCGTTCGGGGGTGGATGGGCTATCCGGTCCTTGTCGACGCGCACGCTCTCCGCGAACAGCCGTTGGGTGAGCGCGGCCATGCCGCGGTCGAACGGCTCCATGTGCTCGTTCGTGTCGGCGAAGGTCTGCAGGAAGTGGTAAGCGTCGGTAAGAGACAGGCGGAATGCGGGGTTCGTTCCGGGAAGCTCGTCGTCGAACCTCCCGAACCTGCTCGGCCTGCCGGAGTCGGGATCCAGGGACTCCGCGCTCGCCGCGAACTCGGTGGCGTACGAGCCGCCGATCTCCGCCAGCCGCAGCCTCATGGCGTCGGTCAGCGCGAAGCGGGGCGCCGCGGTGATCACGCCGAAGGCGAACCTGGCGGCGTCCTCGCTGTGTGCCCCGTCCTGCTCGTCGCGGACGCCGGACGCCGAGGCCAGCACCTGGGCGAAGCTCTCGCGGGTCCGCAGGAAGACGGCGGGATTGCCCCGCGGCTCCGCGCGGGCCAGGAACTGGTCCATCCTGGCCAGCACGGTCGCCAACTCGGCTTTGGGCAGCGCGAGCGGCAGGCGTCCCGGCCACGGGGAGCCGGGCGCCCAGTCGCTGGAGAGGGCGCCGATGGCCAGGCGGGCCGCCGCCGGGTCGGCGCTGAGCGCGTCGAGAAAGCGCGCCGTGGTGCCCAGCGCGATGGTCTCGGACGTCAGCGAGCCGTTCAGCATGGGAATCACCGCGTTGTCGCGGCCCACGGCGGCGAGCCACGCGGTCGGGAAGCGGCCCTCGCTGACCAGCCATGACAACGCGTCCCTGGCCGCGGCGTCGCCGCCGCGCTCGAGTTCGTCCATGACCTCGGCCATGCCGGGAACCCGGGCGGAGGCGCTCGTGGCCGCGGCGAACATCCTGCTCAGCTCGCCGAGCGCCGCCTCTCTGGAGTCCGCCTCATCGCTGACGGACATGGACCGGCCGTGCTCGAAGAACTCCCTGATCTGCCGGGGCAGCGCCAAGGTGCCCGCCGTGCCGAGCCCGGCGAAGAAGGCGGCGGCGACGTCGGCGTCGTCCCGGTGTTCCAGCAACCGCGCGAGCAGGTCCCGGTGGCGTTCCTTCAGCTCGTCGGTGACGACCTTGCCCGTCGTCTCCTTGACGTACCGCTTGTAGAGCTCGCTCAGCGCGGCTCCCGCGCGGCGGGCCTCCTCCGGCGAGGTGAACGGCACCGCGGCCTCGTCATAGGGCACGAGCCCGGCGGTCCAGCCGGGCAGCCAGTCGGGGACCCGCTTGCGGATCAGCTCGTTGCGTACGCGCAGGCGCGGCACCTGGGAGCCGGCCCAGTCCTCGATCTCCTTGAGTGGAGTCAGCGCGGCGGCGCCGACGCCCACGCGTCTCAACTCCGTGCGGATCGCCTCGGCCTGCCCGCCGATCGACGCGTGCGCGCGGCTCAGGGCGGTGATGAAGGCGTCCATCTGGTTGGGATCGATCCCGGACAGGTTGGGGTTCAGCGGCCCCGTCCCGGGAGGCGTCGGCGACATGGTGTCGGTCCCCACTGTCTCTTCGGCACGTGACCCCAACTGTCCCATGAGGCGGCACGGCTGGTCAGGAGTACCGCCACTCATGCGCAGCCGGACTGGCTCGGGTCAGGGGCGTCGCAGGCGGGTGACGAACTTGTAGCGGTCGCCGCGGTAGAGGGACTGAGCCCACTCGACGGGGTTGCCGTCGGCGTCGAAGGCGTGGCGGGTGAGAAGGAGCATGGGGAGCCCGACGTCGACGCCGAGGGCCTTGGCGTCGTACGGGGTGGCCAGGACGGTCTCGATGATCTCCTCGGCGTCCGTGAGCCGGACGTTGTAGGCGTTGTGCAGCGTTTCGTACAGGGACGCGTGCACCTCGAGCTCCCGTCGCAGCCGGGGGAAGCGGCGCGCGGACAGGTGGGTGGTGTCGATGGAGACCGGCTCGCCGTTGGCCAGCCGGAGGCGGTGGATGCGCAGCACGCGGCCGCCCGGGTTGATGGCCAGGCGCCTGGCCAGGGCCTCGTCGGCGGTGATGTAGCCGATCTCGAGTATCTTGGTGTCCGGCTCCAGGCCCGCCGTGCGCAGGTCGCCGATGTACGAGGTGAGCTGCAGCACCTGCGCCACCTTCGGCTGGGCCACGAAGGTGCCCTTGCCCTGGATGCGCAGCAGCCGGCCCTCCACCACGAGCTCGGTCAGCGCCTGCCTGACCGTGGTGCGGGAGGTCTCGAACCGGACGGCGAGCGTGCGCTCGGGCGGCAGCGCCGTGCCCGGGGGCAGGGTCTTCGTGAGCTCGAGCAGGCTGCGTTTGACGTCGTAGTACTTCGGTACGCGGGGGCCGTCGTCGGTCACGCTCTCACCTTCACTTCTGCCACGGCGGTGAGGGCGTGTCTGATCACCGCGAGATCATCGGAACTCACATCGGCCCGAGCGGTCAACCGCGGGCTGTGGCGGCCGACCGGCACCGGGCGGGCACGGTTGCCGGCGCGCACGGATCCGGGCAGCTCAGGCTGATTGTGAAGGATATCCACAGCGGCGTACGCGATCGCAACCGAGGCCGGTCCGTGATCCGTGTCGCGGCGGAGCCACCTGCCCGTGCCGATCACCTCCGACTCGTCCCGTCTGCGGTTCGAGCAGCTCTTCTGGTGTGACGGTTCTCACAATATGAGATTCCCGATATGTCGAGTTGGGTGCACGATGCCGTATCTGCCGTCACTGTGCGAATGAGCGGGTGTGCGGCCGTGCCGTGCGGAGTCCTGCCCGCGTATCCGGGCGCGCATTCAACCAGGGAGCCGGTTTGGTTGTTGCGGGGAAAAGCACGCATGATGCACCTGTGCCGACTCTCAGCGACCTCGTAGCCCGCCACACCGCCCTCGACGGGGCGGATCTCGACTGGCTGCACTCGCTGGTCTCCGACTGGCAGCTGCTGGCCGACCTGTCGTTCGCCGATCTCATCCTGTGGGCGCCGCTGCTGGGCGAGAGCGGCTGGATCGCGATCGCGCAGATGCGCCCGACCACCGGTCCCACGGTCTACCACGACGACATCGTCGGCAGCGTCGCCGCCAAGGGCGAGCGCCACCTCATCGACACCGCCTGGAACGAGCGGCGCATCTGCCGCGAGGGCGATCCCGACTGGTCCACGGGGGTTCCGGTCCGAGAGGAGACCATCCCCGTGCGGCGGACCGTCGAGGGCGGCGAGGGCCGGTTCCTGGCGGTCATCCAGCGCTCCACGAACCTCTCCTCCGCCCGCACCCCGTCGCGCCTGGAGCTGACCTACCTCCAGAGCGCCTCCGACCTGGCGCAGATGGTGGCCGAGGGCCGTTTCCCGTTCTCGGGCGAGGAGCCGATCCTGGTGCGCTCGCCGCGCGTCGGCGACGGCCTGCTGCGGCTCGACCGGGCCGGGCGCGTCACGTACGCCTCGCCCAACGCCCTGTCCGCCTACCGGCGGCTCGGCCTGCACGCCGACCTGGTCGGGGCCGAGCTGGGCCGGGTCACCGCGACGCTCTGCTACTCCGACGAGCCCATCAACGAAGATCTCATGATCGTGGCCAGCGGGCGCGCGGCCAAGGAGACCGAGGTCGAGTCGGGCGGCACGATCGTGCAGCTCAGGGCCATCCCGCTGATCGTCGGCGGCGGCCGCATCGGCGCGCTCGTGCTCATCAGGGACGTGACCGAGCTGCGGCGCCGCGAGCGCGAGCTGATGACCAAGGACGCCACCATCCGCGAGATCCACCACCGGGTGAAGAACAACCTGCAGACCGTGGCCGCGCTGCTGCGCCTGCAGGCCAGGCGGCTGCAGGTGCCCGAGGGCAGGGAGGCATTGGAGGAGGCGGTGCGCCGGGTCGGGTCGATCGCGATCGTGCACGAGACGCTGTCTCATGCGCCGGAGGAGTTCGTGGACTTCGACGAGATCGCCGACCGGGTGTTCGCGATGGCGGGGGAGGTGTCGGCCGCGGAGGTGGCCGTCACGCCGCGCCGCGTCGGGGGCTTCGGCGTGCTGCCTTCGCTCATCGCCACGCCGCTGGCCATGGCGCTGACCGAGCTGCTGCAGAACGCGATGCAGCACGGGCGGCCCAAGCGGCTCGAGGTGGTGGTCGAGCCCGCGCTCGACCGGCTGAACGTCACGGTGTGGGACGACGGCCGCGGGCTTCCGGCCGGCTTCGACCTGGACAGCTCCACCAGCCTGGGGCTGCAGATCGTCCGCACGCTGGTCGAGGGTGAGCTTTCCGGCCGGCTCTCGATCGAGCCGCGGCTCGAAGGGGGCACGGAGGTCACGCTGTCGATCCCGCTCCCGGCGGCCTGATCCCGGTTCGTACGCGTCCGTCGGGATTCGACGGGAGTACGGGGGCTCGGCGCGTCGGGTGCGGGCATGTCGAACGGCGGCGGTGCGTCGGCCGGGGTGACGGCTTGGGCGCTGGCGCGTCCGGGCGGGTGGCGCGGCGGCCGGCGGCGACGCATCGGGGCGAGGAGGGGTGCGGCGGCGCGCGAGCCGATCGGGGCTCGGGCGACGCGGGGTCAGATAGTGGTGGAGATCAGATGACGGTGGCGGGTCAGGCGGTGAGGCGCGCGCGGTGGCGAGCGGTGCGGCGCTTGAGAGCGCGGCGCTCGTCCTCGCTGAGGCCGCCCCAGACGCCGGCGTCCTGCCCGGACTCCAGCGCCCACTTCAGGCAGGCTTCGACGGCCGAGCAGGAACGGCAGACCTGCTTGGCTTCTTCGATCTGCATGAGTGCCGGGCCGGTGTTGCCGATCGGAAAGAACAGCTCGGGGTCCACGTCACGGCAGGCAGCTCGGTGGCGCCAGTCCATGCGTCCACTCCTTAGTAGATGGAGCCTCTGGTCGGCTCCGTGCGGCTACTACTTTGTGAAGAGTTTCACTAACTCGCGCGAACATGACCCGGACCTGTGAGGACCGGGATCGCCCGCTGACACTCGGAGAACCTTGGGGTGGTTAAAGGTCCTACGTTCCGATGTCAGTCTTGAGACTGTCAGCCACGCTGAGTGCACGCAAGAGGGTTGACGGGAAGTTTTGGGTGTTATGGCTGTCGGATGCGTCACACAATGACCGAATGTAACCACCTAGACCAAAACTTGTAATGCGTTCGGTGTAGACCGGAATGTTACGGTTTCGTATTCGCCCAGGTAGTCCCCGTCCAGCTGGAAGGCCACCGGGCGCTCCGCGGTGAGCGTGAACTCGGCCTCGTCGTGCAGCTGTACGAGGTGCCGGCCGGCCGGAAGGGCGTCACTCTCCGTGAGAATCTGTCGGATCAATGGCACGAGTGACATCGGTCCCATCCGGCGCAGCCCGAGAAGGTCGAGCCCGGTCTCGAAGCTCGCCCACGGGGTCGGGTGGACGGGCCTGCTGCCGACATATGTCCATGGTGAGGTGTTGGAGATGATCGCCATGAACAGCCCGCGGGCCCTCGGTATCCCCGGACCGGTCAGGGTCATCGCCGGATGCCGTTTGTCCGTGGCCAGATAGTGCCGTAGGGCGGTGTTCACGTACCGTGCGGGCGTGGCCTTACGGCCGCTTCCCCTGAGGCCTTCCACGGCCCGTACAACCTCTGCGTCGTAGCCCATGCCCGAGCAGAAGGTGAAGTAGCGGCTCTGGCCCTCCCATAGGGCCTGCCCCAAACCCACGGTCCTGCGCCGGTCCTCCCTGAGCGCCTCCAGCACCGCCCCCGTGGACTCCACCGGGTCGTTGGGCAGCCCCAGCGCGCGGGCGAACACGTTCGCGCTGCCTCCGGGGATGACGACGAGCGCGGGCCGGCCCTCGATGCCGGGTGGGACGTGGTCACCGTTCACCGGGTTGAGCAGGCCGTTCACGGTCTCGTTGATCGTCCCGTCGCCGCCGAGCACCGCCACGACGTCGTACCCCTTGGCCCGCGCGGTGGCGGCCAGCGCCGCGGCGTGCCCGCGGTAGCGGGTCTCCTCCACCGTCAGCTCCACGGCCGCGCCGAGCGCGCGGATCAGCACGTTACGCGTACGGGCGTTCGTGGTGGTGGCCTTGGGGTTCACCAATAGCATGGCGCGCATAGCGCCAGCGTATCCGCTGGACTTGTGGGCGTTATCGGCCGAACGTCCTATTTCTCGGACCGCCTGACCCGGGGGGTAGGGTACGGGCGTGAATCGTCGTCCGGTCACCCTCG
Source organism: Nonomuraea sp. JJY05 (assembly GCF_043496855.1). Taxonomy (NCBI): domain Bacteria; kingdom Bacillati; phylum Actinomycetota; class Actinomycetes; order Streptosporangiales; family Streptosporangiaceae; genus Nonomuraea; species Nonomuraea sp. JJY05. Next base: position 18,684 of record NZ_JBIEIS010000067.1, on the reverse strand, counting down.
TCATCGCCGCCGCCATCGTCGCCCTGGAGGGCCTGGTGGCGCTCGGGCTCGGCATCTACGTGGCCGTGGAGACCCTGGTCAGCACCCCGGCCAACCTGACCACCGCCATCGCCGAGTCGGCGTTCGGCGTGCTGGTCGGAGCGGGGCTGCTCTGGGTGGCGTGGGGCGGGCTGTTCAAGATGGAGCGGTGGGGGCGGTCGCCCGGTGTGCTGACGCAGATCTTCATGGTGCCGATCTCCGTCACGCTCATCCAGTCAGGCCAGCCCCAGCTCGGGATCCCGCTGATCGTGATCGCGGTGGCGGGGTTGGCGACGCTGCTGGCGCCGCCCACCACGCATGCCCTCTACGGAGACGGCTAGTCTTCGGCGGTCAGGCCCTCACGCAGCTGCGCGAGGGTGCGGGCCAGCAGGCGCGAGACGTGCATCTGCGAGATGCCCAGCTCGGTGGCGATCTGCGACTGCGTCATGTTGCCGAAGAAGCGCAACAGCAGGATGCGCTTCTCCCGCGGCGGCAGCCGTTCGAGCAGCGGTTTCAGCGACTCGCGGTATTCGACGCCCTCGAGCGACTCGTCCACGATGCCGAGCGAGTCGGACACCGCGGGGGCGTCATCGTCGCCGGAGTCGGGCGCGTCGAGCGACACGGTCGAGTAGGCGTTGGCCGACTCGAGGCCCTCGAGCACCTCCTCCTCGGTCATCTTCAGGTAGGAGGCCAGCTCGGCGACCGTCGGCGCGCGGCCCTCGCGCTGCGAGAGATCGCTTATCGCCTTGGTCAGCGAGAGCTTCAGCTCCTGCAGCCGGCGCGGGACGCGGACCGCCCAGCCCTTGTCGCGGAAGTGGCGTTTGATCTCGCCGACGATCGTGGGCGTGGCGTACGTGGAGAACTCCACGCCGCGGTTGAGGTCGAACCGGTCGATGGACTTGATCAGGCCGATGGTGGCGACCTGGGTCAGGTCGTCGAGCCACTCGCCCCTGTTCCGAAAGCGGCGGGCCAGGTATTCGACCAGGGGAAGGTGAAGCTCGACCAGCTCGTCTCTGATGCGCTGGCGGCGCGGCTCCTCGGGGCCCAGCTCGGCCAGCTCGGCGAAGAGCATGCGGGCACGCACCCGGTCGGGCACGGCGTGTTCGCTGGTGGCCATGGCTCCAGTCCTTTCCGTCACGCCGGCCTCGCTGCGCCTCGGCGCTTACGCAGGACGATAGCCATGCGATCTGGGGAGTCGGTCACCGCGTCGACGTCGTCGGCCAAGGCGGTCAGCACCATCCAGGCGAAGTCATCGCGTTTGGGCGCGGAGCTGCCGACCGTGGCCACTTCGACCCTGACCTGCATCTCATGCCCGGTCAGCTCGAACTCGGCGGTGAGGTCGGTGCCGGGCACCGCCTCGCTCAGCAGCATGGCGCACGCCTCGTCGACCGCGATCCGCAGATCCTCGATCTCGTCGAGCGTGAAGTCCAGCCGCGCCGCCAGCCCGGCGGTAGCCGTACGCAGCACAGACAGGTAGGCACTGGCGGCGGGGAGCCTGATGCTCACCACGTCGCGGATGCCGGCCACGCCCTCCGCGCGCGTCTCGGTTTCCTCGGTCACGTTCCTCCTCGCGATTCCGACGCCAACTGCAACTTACCGCCCCTGGGAGGTGCTTGGACGATTCAGACTCGCCATCAACGGAAAAGGCTCTGCACGGCCGCTGCCGCGCAGAGCCTTATGTGCCGTTTTAGGCGGCCTTGGTCTCCCAGAAGATCTTCGAGATCTCGTCGATCTTGCCCAGCAGGTCCTCGGCCTTGGAGACGTCGACCGTGCCCTTGGCGCCGGCGGCGCCCGCGAGCTTGGTGGCGTCCCAGAAGAGCTGGTGAAGCTGAGGGTACTGCTCCAGGTGCGGCGGCTTGAAGTAGTCGGTCCAGAGCACCCACAGGTGGTGCTTGACCAGCTCGGCCCGCTCCTCCTTGATGGTCAGCGCGCGGGCGCGGAAGACCGCGTCCTCGTTGGCCGCGTACTTTTCCATGATCGCCTTGACCGACTCGGCCTCGATGCGGGCCTGAGCGGGGTCGTAGACCCCGCAGGGCAGGTCGCAGTGTGCGGAAGCGACATGCTTGGGTCGTAGCAGTCGTGCGAGCATCAGAAAGTCCTTCCTTGATGCTGAATCAGCTTGGTCCACAACCGACCTTACTCGGGTCCTGAACGCCCGCGGGTAGGGGGGATTCATCGACGCTCGTCGGTTCTTGCGCGTGTCGGCTCTGACCCGGGATGGCCGGTGGATGGACTTGATCGGCAACGTCGTCGGTACCCGCGGGCCAGCGTCCCGATATCGCTCAGGTGTTCTATTTGATCATTGCATGATAGTAGTCTCACGCTCGCAGAGCGTGGTAGTCGGAGGTGGGTGAGGTGCAGGTCATACAGGCGTACCGGTTCGCCCTCGATCCGACGCCTAGACAGGTGGGCGGGCTGGCGGCCCATTGTGGGGCGGCCAGGGTGGCGTTCAACTGGGGCCTGGCGATGGTGAAGGCGAACCTGGCACAACGAGCTGCCGAACGCTCTTATGGCCTCGACGGAGATCAGTTGACGCCGCCGGTGTCGTGGTCGATGTACGCGCTGCGTAAACGCTGGAACGCGGTCAAGTCCGAGGTCGCCCCGTGGTGGGCGGAGTGCTCCAAGGAGGCGTATGCCTGTGGTCTGGAGCGGTTGTCGTCAGCGCTGAGCAACTGGAGCAAGTCCCGCACCGAAGACCGTAAGGGACGAAGGGTGGGCTTCCCTCGCTTCGCGTCCAAGCGCAACGGCACACGTTCGGTGCGGTTCACCACAGGGGCGATCCGGCTTGAGGGGCGCACGCATGTGGTGTTGCCGCGGGTGGGCCGGATCAAGACACACGAGTCGACCCGCAAGCTGGCCCGGCGTATCGAACAGGGCACCGCAGTGATCCGCTCAGCCACCGTCCGATGGGAGAGTGGGCGGTGGTTCGTGTCGTTCTCTGTTCTGGTCGAACGTGCCGACCGCCGCCCTGCGCGGCCGGACGCGGTGATCGGTGTCGATCTCGGCGTAAAGACCCTGGCGGTGTTCTCCGACGGTCGGTCCACCGCCGAGAATCCGAAACATTTGATGGTTGCGCTCCGTCGGTTGCGTCGCCTCTCGCGGACAGTCGCGCGCCGCCAAGGTCCCGATGGGCGGACTGGCCGGGCTCCGTCCAAGCGGTGGAAGCGGGCCGATGTCCGACGCAATCAGGTCCACCACCGGGTGGCCCGCCTGCGCCGCGACGCCATCCACAAGCTCACCACCGATCTGGCGGGTGAGTACGGCACGATCGTGGTAGAAGATCTCAATGTGACCGGGATGCTGCGAAACCGTCGGCTGGCCCGGGCCGTTGCTGATGCCGGTTTCGGCGAGATCCGCCGCCAGCTCGGCTACAAGACCCGGTGGAGCGGCGGCACCCTGATCGTGGCCGGTCGCTGGTATCCGTCGTCGAAGAAGTGTTCGGGCTGCGGGGCAGTGAAAGCCAAACTCCCTCTGCACGTACGCATGTACGTTTGTGAGTCCTGCGAGCTGAGCATTGATCGTGACCGCAACGCCGCGATCAATCTCGCCTCGCTGGTCAAGGAATCCGTCGCCGGGAGTGGCCCGGAGACGCGAAACGGACGTGGAGCCGACCGTAACACCTCGCTTGACGGGGCTGGTGGCTGCGAAGCGTCTACCCCGCAACGGGCATCTTCTGTCCGGATCAGACGGGGACCTTCGCCCAGCAATGAGCGAATCATTGAGGAGTGCTGACACTCAGTGAACGGTCACAGCCCATGAGAGTGCGTGTCGAGGGCGATTCGATGCGCCCGGCGCTGGTTCCCGGCGACTGGCTCCTCGTACGCCGGGGCGCCACCGTCCACCCGGGTGATCTCGTGGTGGCGCGACTTCCCGGTGATCCCGACCAGCTCATCGTGAAACGGGCGCAGTGGCACGGGCAGGACGGGTGGTGGCTGGAGAGCGACAACCAGCGGGCCGGCGGGCGGCGTGACAGCTGGGACTTCGGGCCGGTCCACGACATCGTGGGCCGGGTCGTGCTGCGTTACTGGCCCCTGCTGCGGAGGCGGCGTTAGGAGCCGTTGCGCCGGCGGGCGCGGAAGGCGGCGACGTTCGCGCGGCTGGCGCAGCGGGAGGAGCAGTAGCGGCGGGAACGGTTGGACGAGGTGTCCAGGAACGCCTTGCCGCAGCGCTGCTCCTGGCACCGGCCGAGCCGGTCCGCGCCCAGCTCCGCCACGACCGCGGCCAGGCCCATCACGGCGCAGGCGGCGGTGTCCTCGGCCAGGTGGAGGTGCCAGCCCGCGCCGTCGTGGTCGGTGAGCTGGGGGCGTACGGGATAGCGCACCAGCAGGGCGTTGAGCCGCGCCGCCACGGCCCGCTCGTCCTCGGCCTCGTCGAAGGCGGCGGCCAGCTCCTCGCGCAGCGGCCTCAGCTCCGGCGGCGGGTCCGGATCGTTGACCAGCCGGACGGCCCACTCGGCGTAAGAGGTGAGGTCCATGCGGGTGTATTACATCACGGGTCCCGCCCGACGGGGCCGGGCCTTCCGTCCGGGAGTGCGGTCAGGCGCGGCTGAGAAGGCGCTTCAGGGGCCCGCGGGCCGGGGTGCGGGCCGTCGGGGCGGGGCGCTCCGTACCGGGCCTCGAAAGGCGGTACGGGCGGATGCGCCCCGCCGTGCTGCCGGACCTAATCCTCGGGGTGCAGCACCCGGTGGAGGAAGGTGCGCGTGCGTTCCTGCTGCGGGTCGCCGATCACCTGCGCCGGCTCGCCGTCCTCGACGATCACGCCCCCGTCCATGAACACCACCCGGTCGGCCACCTGCCGCGCGAACCCCATCTCATGGGTGACCACGAGCATGGTCATGCCCTCCTCCGCCAGCTTCCGCATGACGGTGAGGACGTCCCCCACCAGCTCGGGGTCGAGCGCCGAGGTGGGCTCGTCGAACAGCATCAGATCCGGGTTCATGGCCAGCGCCCTGGCGATCGCCACCCGCTGCTGCTGACCGCCCGACAACTGCCCCGGGTAGGCGTCGCACTTCGCGCCGACACCCACCTTGTCCAGGTTTTCCCTGGCGACGACCTCGGCTTCCTTCTTGCCCCGCTTCAGCACCCGCTGCTGGGCGATCATCACGTTCTGCAGCGCGGTCATGTGCGGGAACAGGTTGAACTGCTGGAAGACCATGCCGATGCGGCGGCGTACGGCGTCGATGTCCACATCGGGGTCGGTGAGCTCGACGCCCTCCACGAACACCTTGCCCTTGGTGGGCACCTCCAGCAGGTTCACGCAGCGCAGCAGGGTGGACTTGCCGGAGCCCGACGGGCCGATGACGCAGACCACCTGGCCGGGATCGATGGTGAAGTCGATGCCCTTGAGCACCTCGTTGGCGCCGAAGTACTTGTGCAGGTCCCTGATCTCGACGGCGTGCGTCATCGCGCCCTCCCCGCTCGTGCCTCCAGCCGCCGCACCAGGTAGCCCAGCGGGATCGTGACGATGAGGTACGTCACGCCGGCGACCATGATGGGCGTGGCGTTGGACTGCTCGGAGGACAGGTCGTTGCCGAACTTGGCCAGCTCCACGTACTCGCCGGAGACCCCCAGGAAGAGGATCAGCGACGAGTCCTTGAGCAGCGCGATGAACTGGTTGGTGGTCGGCGGGATCACGATGCGGACCGCCTGCGGGATCACCACGGTGAACAGCGCCCTGCCCGCGGACATGCCGAGCGACCTGGCCGCCTCGGTCTGCCCCTTGGGCACGGCCTGCAGACCGGCGCGGAAGACCTCCGCCTGGTAGGCCGAGCCGACCAGGGTGAGCCCGAGGATGCCCTCGCCGTACTTGCCTCCGGGCACCTCGAAGCCCGGGAGCGCGATGGGGAGGAAGAGGATCAGCAGGAAGATCAGCAGCGCGGGGAGCCCGCGGAAGATCTCGATGTACACGCCGGCGATCCAGCGGTACGGGCGGACCTGTGACAGCCGCATGAGCGCGAGAACGAGGCCGAACACGAAGGAGAAGAAGAAACCGCCCACCGAGTAGATGATCGTGTTCTTCAACGCGATCGTGAACAGCTCGGGGAAGGCCTTCTCCGCGATGTCGGGCCTGGCGAAGTTCTCCGCCAGGCTCGTCCAGTCCGCGTACAGGACGAGCGCGACGAGCGCGACGACCAGGACGGCGTACTGGACGCCGCGGACGATGCGCTGTCTCTTCCGGGGGCTGAGCCTGGCGCGCGCAGGCTCAGCCGTCTTCGGCTGGTCGGCCATGGATCAGCCCAGCTCGCCGGGCTTCTTGCCGAACCACTTCACGTAGATCTTCTCGTAGGTGCCGTCTTGCTTGGCCTTGGCGATCTCTTCATTGATCGTCTTGAGCAGCACCGGGTCGGCGTTCTTCTTCAGGCCGAATCCGTACTGCTCGCCGGTGTCCAGGCTGCCGATCAGCTCGAACTTCGCGGCGATCTCCGGCTTCTTCAGCCAGGTGAGCACCACGGGCAGGTCCTGGACGATCACGTCGGCCTGTCCGGCCTGCAGGGCCAGCAGCTCCTTGGCGGAGTCGGCGTACTCGGTCGGGTCGAAGCCCTGCTTCTTGACGTAGTCGAGGCCCGTGGTGCTGGCCTGGGCGCCCAGCTTGAGGTTCTTGGCCTTGACGTCCGCCAGCGACGTCGCCCCGGTGCCCTTCTTGGCGAGCAGCGCCTGGGTGGCGTCGAAGTACGGGTCGGAGAAGTCGATGTTCGCCTTGCGCTCCGGCGTGATCGTCATGCCGGCGGCGGCCAGGTCGCACTTCTTCGCCGCCATGGCGGCGCCGCTCTTGATCACGGCGAAGTCGATGTCCACGATCTCCTGGGTCACGCCCAGCTTCTTCGCGACAAGGTCGACCATGTCCACGTCGAACCCGACGATCTTGCCGCTCGCGTCCTTGAACTGGAACGGCTCATACGGGATGTTCGTGCAGACCGTGAGCTTGCCAGGCGTGACCAGCTGGACGCCGCCGGCCGCGGAGGCGCTCGCGCTGGTCGTGGCGGAGCTCGAGCTGTTGCCGCCGCTCCCGCACGCGGTCAGCGCCAGGGCGGCGGTCAACGCGAGCACGCCGGCGGCATAGCCACGGCGGCCCTTGGGGCTGAGGGCCATGTACGGCCTCCTCGTTGTGAAAAGCCAGGAAACTTGCGTTTTGTGCAGTTTAAATGGGGTTTTGCACCGGTCCGTCATCAGACATTTAACGATGCGTCAACGGAACGGCGTCGGCACTGACACCGACTCCATCTCACCATGTGGCACGATAGGGAGACGGGTGACCCCCGTACCCCTCTGAGACGACCGACGAGGGGATCCTGGCAGCTACCGAGGCCAGCCCGCTCGCGCTCGCCCGCCGAAGGTTTCTTCCGCTCCCGATGACTACTGGGGTCGCTGTGGCTGTCACGCCCGCTTCTGCTTCCGTTCCCGTCGAGAAACTCGATCTCGATCCGGCCTTCGCGCTGCACCGCGGAGGCAAGCTCGAGGTCCGTTCCACCGTTCCCGTCCGCGACGCGGACGACCTCTCCCTGGCCTACACGCCCGGCGTCGCCCGGGTCTGCACCGCCATCGCCGAGACGCCCGCGCTGGTCAACGACTACACCTGGGTCTCCAACGTGGTCGCCGTCGTCTCCGACGGCACCGCCGTGCTCGGCCTGGGCGACATCGGCCCCTCGGCCGCCATGCCGGTCATGGAGGGCAAGGCTCTGCTGTTCAAGCAGTTCGCGAACGTCGACGCCGTCCCCATCTGCCTCGACTGCACCGACGTCGACGCCCTCGTCGAGACCGTCGTGCGCCTCGCGCCCTCGTTCGGCGGCATCAACCTCGAGGACATCAGCGCCCCGCGCTGCTTCGAGGTCGAGGACCGGCTCCGCGAGCTGCTCGACATCCCCGTCTTCCACGACGACCAGCACGGCACCGCCATCGTGGTGCTCGCCGCGCTCCAGAACGCCGCCCGCCTGAGCGGGCGCTCGCTCGGCGACCTGCGCGCCGTCGTGGCCGGCGCGGGCGCCTCCGGCGTCGCGGTCTCCCGCATCCTTCTGGAGGCGGGCGTCGGCGACATCGCGGTGGCCGACTCCAAGGGCATGATCTACGCGGGCCGCGAGGGGCTCAACCCCGTCAAGGAGGCTCTGGCCCGCGACACCAACCGCGCCGGCCACACCGGCTCGACGGAGGACGCGCTGGCCGGCGCCGACGTGTTCGTCGGGCTGTCCGGATCCACCGTGTCCGAGGCGGCCATCGCCTCCATGGCGCCCGACGCCATCGTCTTCGCCCTGTCCAACCCCACCCCCGAGGTCCACCCCGAGGTGGCCGCCCGGCACGCCAAGGTCGTGGCCACCGGCCGCTCCGACTTCCCCAACCAGATCAACAACGTGCTGGCCTTCCCCGGCGTCTTCAGGGGCGCCCTCGACGTGCGCGCCTCCGCCATCACCGAGAACATGAAGGTGGCCGCCGCCAACGCGCTGGCCGGCGTCGTCGGCGACGACCTGTCGCCGACGTACGTCATCCCGAGCCCGTTCGACGAGCGGGTCGCGCCCGCCGTGACCGCCGCGGTCGCGGCCCAGGCCCGCGCGGACGGCGTCGCCCGCGCCTGACGTCCTCGTACGGGGGCCTCCACGGATCAGGGAGGCCCCCGTTTGCCATGGAGTTGAAGGTCTCTTTGAGAACTGCCCTAAAACCTTTACGCAAGGTGCTATAACAGTAGCTCTCTGTAAGGTGTGGGCGCCCAACTCCTTGACGAGGAGAGCGATGGAACGCGAGCCGAACCGACTGCTGCGGCAGCTCATCGCGGAAGCGGGCTTCTCCCACAAGGGACTGGCCAGGTGCCTGAACGATTGGGGAGCCGCCCGTGGCACTCCGGGCCTCAAATACGACCACAGCTCCGTGTTGCGCTGGATCGGTGGTCAGAGGCCACGTGACCCGGTTCCCGGACTGCTCGCGGAGATCTTCGCGATGCGGCTGGGACGCCCGGTTACCTCGGAGGATCTGGGCATGCCGGCGGTCCTCACACCCCTCGATCTCGGGCAGCAGTTCACGCACACGTGGCAGGAGGGGGTCGCGACCGTGACGGCACTATGGCGGGCCGACGTGGAGAGACGGAGGTTCCTGATCGACTCGACCTTCGCGATAGGAGCGGGCTCCGTGGGAGCCATCCGCTGGCTGACGTCCCCATCCGGGGGACACCTGAGCGGCACGGGCGCGCGGCGGGTGGGCCGCGCCGACATCGCCGCCATCCATGAGGTCACCCGATCGTTCGGTGAGCTCGACAACCGTTTCGGCAGCGGCCGCGTCCGCTCGTCGGTGGTCAAATACCTCGACACCGCCGTCTCGCCGCTGCTCAAGGACGGCCTGTACGGCGAGTCCACCGGCCGCCGGCTGGCCGCCGCGGCCGCCGAGCTGACCCGCCTGGCCGGCTGGATGGCGTACGACATGGAGCAGCACGGTCTCGCCCAGCGCTACCTGATCCAGGCGCTGCGCCTGGCCAGGAGCGCCGACGACCACACCCTGGGCGGCGAGATCCTGGCCGGCATGGCCCACCAGGCCATCTACATGGGCCAGCCCTCCCACGCCCTCGACCTGGCCAGGTCCGCCCAGCTGGCGGCGCGCCGCGCCGGCGTGCACACGCTTGTGGCCTCCGCGCACGTCCTGGAGGCTCACGCCCACGCCGGCCTGGGCGATGCCCGCTCCTGCGGCGTCTCCCTGCACGAGGCGGAGTGCGCCTTCGACGCCCGTAAGCCCGCCGACGAGCCCGTGTGGCTCAGCTACTTCGACGAGGCCTACCTGTCGGCGAAGTTCGCCCACTGCTTCCGTGACCTGGGGGAGGGGGAGCGGGCCGTGCGGCAGGCCCGGCGTTCGCTCGACATGGACTCCCGCTACGTTCGCGGGCGGATGTTCAACCTGTCGCTGCTGGCCGCCGGGCTGCTGCAGTGCGGTGAGCTGGAGGAGGCGTGTTCGACCGCGGGCACCGCCTTCGCGCTGGCGGGGGAGCTGCAGTCGTCCCGGTCGCGGTCGTACGCGGCCGACCTGCGGCGGCGGCTGGAGCCGTACAAGAACGAGCGGGCCGTGCTGGCGCTGCGCGAACGGACGAGGGAGCTCACGCCGGTATGACGCGAAACGGCCCGGGCGCTTGACCCGGGCCGTTCTTGTTCGTGTCGTCGTCTACTGGAGAAGCTCGCCGTTCGGACCGACGATCTTCTTGGTCTCCGCGTAGTTGGCCTTGTTGTACACGTCGGCCACCTCACCGTCGAAGATCGCCGCGCTGATGTAGTCGACGCGGCCGTTGCCGTCGTTGTCGTGGAACAGGCTGGTCACGCCGTTGACGTAGCCGGTGCGCTTGTTGTTGTCGTACTTCATGAGCCAGGGGCCGCCGTCGGCGCCGCCGGTCATGGAGCACTTGAGCAGCTGGTGCGTCTCGACCTTGAACGTGTTGACCTGGTAGCTCTTGGTGGCGGTCTTGCCGGAGCACCACTTCGGAGTCACGCCGGTGAACGGGCGGTCGCCGTCGGGGTGCGGGGCGGACGGGTAGCCGAACGCGGTCACCTGCTGGCCGAGGGGCTGGTTCCAGGCCACGCCCTGCCCGCCGACCACGTCACCGAGCCGGCCCATGTCCTTGGCGATCCCGATGATGTAGTGGGCCTCGAAGTACTTACGCGAGGTGCCGGGCTTGACCCACTTCTGCGTGTAGTAGTGGGTGATGGTGTAGTTGCCCAGCTTGTCGGTGCCCTTGGTGCCGGGGCCCCGGTAGGCGTCCTGCTGAGGCTTGGTGACCTGCTCCACGATGGGCTCGCCGAACTTGAAGCCCTGGCCCTTGCCCACCTTCGCGTCCTTGTACGCGGACTCGCCGACTTCGACCTTCTCCAGGACGGCGCCGGGGTAGTCGGGGCCCACGAGGTCGGCCGGCTTGTCCTCACCCTCCGACCAGCAGTCGCCGAGCGTGAGCTGGCACTTGAGGAACTCCGCGGAGCTGATCTCGCGCGGCTTGACCCACTTGTCGCCGGCCCACGCCTTGAAGTCGTTGCGGGAGACTTCCTTCTCGCCCGCCAGCGCGAAGCCGTTGTGCACCGCCACGAAGGCGAAGTCGCCGTCGTAGTCGTCGTAGGTGTCGAGGTCGTACGCTGTGAAGGCGTAGGCGCCCACGTAGACGCCGAAGGGAGCCTTGCCCTGGTAGTAGCCGGGCACGAAGATCCACTTGTCGTAGACGTCGTCCTTGCCGTTCGCGAAGACGCAGTGGCCCGCGGTGGCGACCAGGTTGCGGTTCCTGGACTGGATGGACGTCGCCGAGCACCAGCGGTAGTTGCCCGACTTGTCGAGGAAGAACACCTTGCCGATGGTCTTGGGCAGGTTGATGTTCTTGGACACCGCCGGCTTGGTGGTGCCGGTGGGGCCGGTCATGCCCGGCTTGCCGTCAGGGGCGCCGTTGCTGCCCGTCGACACCAGCTTGGAGACTTTCTTGGCATCCAGGTTGTACTGGGTGGCTTTGCGCAGGGCGGCTCCGTTGGAGTCAAGCCAGAAGTAAGCGTCACCGTACGCGTCGGCCGGCTTGGGCTGGAGATTGTCGCTGGCCCAGCTCGGTGCGGCGGTGGCTGGGACGGCTAGGGCGGCGGCGCTCAGGCAGGCGGCGGCCAGGGGGATGAGCAGGCGCTTCACGGGAGGCTCCACAGTTGTCAAAAAGGGTGTAAAGACCCTATCGACCCTTTGGTCACTCTGGTAAGGGCAATTGCCAGATTTCTCAGCAAAAAGGCCGAAGGGCCCGGCAGAAGCCGAGCCCTTCGGTATTGCTAAAGAACGACGAACAAGTCTTCGTTCCGATCCGCAGCGAACTACGGGATGAGCTTGCCGCTCCACGAGGCCGCAGCGGCCTTGTAGACGACGTTGGTCTCACCGTCGAAGTACGGCGACGTGATCGTGTCGTAGCGGTTGTTGCCGTCGGTGTCAGCGATGAGGCTGGTGACACCGTTGACGTAGCCGAGACGCTTGGCGTTGCTGTACTTGTACAGCCACGGGCCGCCGTCGTAGCCACCGGTCACGGTGCACTTCAGACCGACCTGCTCCTCGACCTTGTACTTCGGCACCACGACGTAGTTGGTCGCGGTCTTGCCGTAGCACCACTTCGGCGTGACACCGGTGAAGGGCTTGTTGCCGTCGGGGTGAGCGCCCTGCGGGTAACCGAAGGTGCGGACGTACTTGCCACGCGGCTGGTTCCACGCGAAGCCCTGGCCACCGACGTTGTCGCCGAGGCGACCAACGCTCTTGACCTCGTGCACCACGATGTACGGCTCGAGACGGACGTAGCGGGCGACGCTACCCTGCTTGTACCACCGCTGCACGTAGTAGTGCGTGAGGGTGGAGTTGCCCTTCTCGTCCAGCTTCACGTCGGCCGGGTACTTGCCGGGGTTGTTCTTCTTGGCCTGGAAGTACTTCCAAGCCTCCTGGTAGGTCACGTTCTCGACGATGGGCTCGCCGAACTTGTAACCCTGACCCTGGCCGACCTTGGCAGCGTCGTAGACAGCCTTGGAAACCTCGAAGCGGTCAACCACGGCGCCGGGGTAGTCCGGGCCAGAGGCCTCGTCGGCCTTGCCCGGGTCCACGTCGTAGTAGTCCGTGGTCTTCGGGTCGAGCTTGCCCTTCTTGTACTCTTCCTCGGTGACCGTGACGTCCTTGACGAACTTCTCGCCCTGGTACGCCTTGTAGGCGTTCCAGTCAACCAGCTTGGGCTTGTTGAGCGTGCCGCCGATGCCGTCGTAGACGGTGACGAAGGCGTAGTCGCGGTCGAGGTCCTCGTAGACGTCGAAGTCGTAGTGGGTGAAGGCCTGCTTACCCACGTACACGCCCCAAGGAGCCTTGCCCTGGTAGTAACCGGGGACGAAGACCCAGCGGGACACGACCTCGTCGTTCGCAGCCAGGTCGTACACGCAGTGACCGGCCGTGGCGACCAGGTTGCGGTACTGCGACTGGATCGAGGTACCGGAGCACCAGTACAGCTTGCCGTCGCGGCCCTCGAAGAAAACCTTACCGATGGTCTTCGGCAGGTTCACGTTCTGAACCTTGACGGTGGTCTTCTTCTCCTCGCCGATGGGGGCGGTCGACCCAGGCTTGGTGTCGTTCGTATACCCACCCTTGGAGGAGATCTTCGAGACCTCGAGAGCGTCGGGCGTGAACGCCACGGCGCCCTTCAGGGCCGCGTTGTTGGACTTGGTCCAGAAGTCCAGGGTCTCGGCCGCCTGGGCCGCCGTCTTGGCGAGCGGGTCGCTAGCGACGGTGTTGTCGGCCTGAGCCTGGGCGGTGCCGGCCAGACCAGCAGCCAGCAGACCAGTGGCCAGAATGGCGCCACTGGCGGGGAGGAGGATGCGCTTCAAGGTAACTCCTTGCGCTGTCGTGGAACGCCTCTTGCGTCCCATGCGTCAGTAAAGGGATAGCCAGGAACATACAGTGTGGATCTTGCTCGCGGGTAGCCGCTTTGACAGGAAAAGATGCGACAAGCCGGGCGTGACCGTTCTGTGATGTTTAAACGGCTGATGCGCAGGAGTCGAGGAAAGCTGGCTTCGGGACCGTTTGCCCTGATCAACATAAGGAAGTTGTCAGTGGGGTTCGGGAGGCCCGTGCGCCGGTTCGATCATGGTCGAAGTGGCTATGTGATGCAGATCACATTGGATTGATGGCACCGTCTGGGCGTGCCATGCGTCCAAACGCCCATCATTTTTGACGGGAACGCAGAAGGGCCCGGCGGATGCCGGGCCCTTCGCTGGTGACGGTTATACGAACGGTCTACGCCCGGTCGCTATCCGTTACCTCAGACAATCTTGCCGGACCACGCGGCCGCGGCGGCCTTGTAGACCACGTTGGTCTCACCGTCGAAGTACGGCGAGGAGATGTAGTCCACGCGGCCGTTGCCGTCCTGGTCGTTGAAGGTGCTCACGACACCGTTCAGGTAACCGAGACGCTTGGAGTTGCTGTACTTGTACAGCCACGGACCACCGTCGGCGCCCTCGGTGAAGGCGCACTTGAGGGCCACGTGCTCCTCGATCTTCTTGGCAGCCGAACCGACCAGCTTCTTCGTGGTGGGGCCGTAGCACCACTTCGGAGTCACGCCGGTGTAGTTCTTGTTGCCGTCGGGGTGCGGAGCGGCCGGGTAGCCGAACACGCGGACGGGCTTGCCGGTGGGCTGGTTCCAGGCGAAGCCCTGACCGCCGACGTTGTCACCGAGACGGCCCGCGTCCTTGGCGAAGCCCTCGACGATGAAGAAGACGGTCTTGTAGAACTTCGTCTCGGAGCCGGCCTTGTACCACTGCTGGACGTAGTAGTGCGTGATCGTCCAGTTGCCGCGGGCGTCCTTGACGACCTTGGCCGGGTACTTCGCCGCGTCCTTCTTCTGGTTCTCCAGGTAGGCGGCGGCCTCGCTGTCCGTCACGATCTCCGTGACGGGCTCACCGAACTTGAAGCCGTTGCCCTTGCCGACCTTGGCAGCCTTGTAGGCGGCCTCGGCGACCTCGACCTTGCCGACCACGGCGCCCGGGTAGTCAGGGCCGGTCGCCTCAGGCGCCGTGCCCCTCTTCACCCAGTACGCCTCGGTCGAGGTGGGGTCGAGCTTGCCCTTACGGAACTCCTCGCGGCTGATCTCGACGTCCTTGGCGTCCTTGATGCCGGTGTACTTGTCCCAGTCGGCCTTGGAGACCTGCTTGGGAGTGCCGCCACCGAGCTGGACACCGTTGTACACGGTCACGAACGCGTAGTCGCGGTCGTAGTCCTCGTACACGTCGAAGTCGTAGTGGGTGAAGGCCTGCTTACCCACGTAGATGCCCCAAGGCGACTTGCCCTGGTAGTAACCGGGGACGAAGACCCACTTGGACAGGACGTCCGAGTTGGTCGCCGTGTCGTACACGCAGTGACCGGCCGTGGCGACCAGGTTGCGGTACTGGGACTGGATCGAAGTGGCGGAGCACCACTTCTTCTCGCCCTTGCTGTTGACGAAGAACACCTTGCCGATGGTCTTCGGCATGTTGACGTTCTGGACCTTGACGGTCGTCTTCTTTTCCTGGCCGATCGGAGCCGTCGAGCCGGGCTTGGTGTCGGCGCTGTAGCCGCCCTTGCTCTGCAGCTTCGCGACGTCGCTCTTGTCCCAGTTGTTGGACTCCTTGGCGGCCCGGAGGGCGGCACCGTTGTTGTCGGCCCAGAACTCGGCAATGGCCTTGGCGTTCGCCGCACTCGTCGCCATCGGGTCAGATGCGACGTCGCTGTCGGCCTGGGCGGTGCCGGCCAGGCCGGCGGCCAGAAGGCCGGTAGCCACGATGGCACCACCGGCGGGGATGAGGATGCGCTTCAAGGGAACTGCTCCTTGCTCTGTCGTGGGTCGCAACATGCGTCCCATGCGTCAGTAAAGGGATAGCAAGGAACATAGCGTGGTGATCTCCGCAGGTGGAACCCGCTTTGGGTGATCCGGAAGGAACCCCTACCGCCGTTACCGTGCTGTTATCTGTCAGAGATCTTTGCGCGCGGTGATTGGATAGTTACGTTTTCGCTGGGTATGGCAGGGTTATTGCTGATGGGACCCGAGTGCCGTTAGAGCCTGGCCACGGAACGTAGTCGCTGAAACGTGACTTAGATCACAGGAACCGGATTGACGCCTTATCCGTCTAACTCGATCCAATCCTCACAGGAGATCTTCAGGTTCGGGTTGTAGCGGGCCCGAGGCGCCCCTGTCTACGGCGGATCGGGCCCGAAAAAGAGGCCGTCCTCGCCGGGAGGAGGGTCGGCGAGGACGGCTGTCGGGCGCCAGGCGTGGGGTCGTAGGGGAGACACCCCCGCGCCTGGCCTATTTGGACTGGGGTGCTCTTAAGCGCCTCAGCGTGCTGTGAAGGCGGGCGAGGAGCTGGAGGGGTGCGCCTCGGCCGCCGGAAGAAGGGCGGGCTGGTCGGATGGGCCGACTCCGGGTGCTCGCCGGGTAGGTCTAGATGTCCCTTTCCCGGACGACTGTCGCCAGATGGGTGCGCAGGCTCAGCAGCACCGGATCGTGGGCGAGGGCTTCGTGTCGCGGGCGGTGGGCGAAGGCGGGCCGTTGTGGCTGTGCTGGGCTGTCATCGGCCGTCGTGCCGGCCTGAGCGGTTTCGATCGCTCTCAGCAGTCGTCGCCAGGTGCCGTCGGCCGTCCAGTGGCGGTGGTGCCGGTAGACGGTCACCCAGCAGCCGAATCGCCCGGGCAGATGACGCCACCGCAGTCCGGTCCTGGCTTGGTAGAGCACCCCGTTGATCATCATCCGGTGCTCGTCCCACCGGTCTCCAAGCGTGTCGCCGGGGGGTAGCAGCGATGCCAGCCGTTCCCATTCGGCGTTCGTCAGATCGCCACGATGCATGTGCCCATCGTGACAAGGCAAACACTCTGTGTCAGCGAATCCAATAAAAATCTTACTTGGCCAGCCGAGCGGACCATGTTCGAGGTCCGGGCGAGGGGTGTGACTTGTAGTGATTCGAACATCAGTGGTCTGATAGGAGTCAATCCGAGCTGGCAAACGAGCCGCGTATTCAGCTGACCGGTCCGGCATCCATGTCATCGTCTCGGAGTCGATCAATTCGGGATGACCGGCTACTCGTTGTAGATGACTGGACGGCATCTCGGCCATCTCCGGCATGAGGGCTCTTTGAAGTTAAGTGGGGTTGAGGTATCCGCGGCCTCTTCGGGTGGTGGCGCATCGGGTGCGTAGACGCTGATTCTCCGGATTACGAAAGCCGTAGGCGTTGTGGGCGGTGGTCTTGATGACGCGGTTGGTGCCCTCGGAGCCGGCGTTGGTGATGCCGCTCTGGATGAAGGTCAGGATCTCGGACCACCAAGTCTGGATGGTGGTGACCTAGTGGTGGAGTTTGGGCGGGTCAGAAGCGGCGCAGCGGTCGCAGAAGCGAAACAACCGCTCGGCGATGACGGTCCGGTCAGGACGGGTGCGGCCAGGGCGAGCAGGTCCAGCAGATCTTCCTTGGCATTCCACGCCGCCAGGATCGGCCGGCTCAGCCGTGCGGGCAAGGCTTGCAGGTCCTCGACCATTGGATCCAACTGGTGGCTGTGCATCCGGGTGGCGGAGCGGGTCAGCTGGTTGCGCTGTTCCCACTCACGGTTACTTTGCGCCCGCGCCGTCCCCTGGCCTGGACGGTGACGCGGCGGCGGACCTCGGTGAGCGCAGCGTTGGCAAGTTGTACGACGAGGAAGTGGTCGACCACCAGCGTGGCGTGCGGCAACCCGCCTCGGACGGCAGATTTGAAGATGGTGCACATGTCGGTCGCGACGAAGGCCACCTGCTCACGCCAGTTCGCGTCACGATGGTGGAGCCGCCGGTCACGGCGGTGATGGTACGGCCCTCGACCTGACCGAGCAGACCCTGATCGCCGGACAGGTCCACGAAGCCGGCATGTCAGCGATCCACCGGCGTCGTCCACGTGCCGGTGGCCTCATCCAGCAACCCAGCGAGCACGGCCACGACGGACCTCATCGATGCCCAGTCTGACGACCGGCAGGGTTGCGCAGGCAGGACCCGATGAGCGTGCTCGGTGAAGGCCGCAGACACGATCGGCCATGACACCCTGTGATCTCGCGCCGATTGAATCACCGTGCGCCCGCCATCTCCCATGGCGGCACCGGCGGCCTGGCGTAATCGCACGGTCAGCCGGAACCGGGCGGTGATCTGAGGCACCTGCTCGTTGAACGTCTGACGCGGGCAGGACATCTGGTCACAACACCAGCTGCACTTGCGCCAGCGCAACGTACACTGCCGTCCGCTACTGGCAGGTCACGCGGGCGGGTAGTCACCCACTCCTTCACCCGGACCGCGCTGACCCCGCACTGTCGGCACGCTCTGGCTCGTTCATCGGTGGTGGCCAGGTGCACCAGTGGCCCGTCCTGCAGTCCATCACCTGCGGCGACGACCTTCGTGACGGCCAAGCCGACCAGGCCGAGCAGCAGCGTCGTATCGTTGACCATGCTCGTGGCTTCTCTGTTGTGATCCTCCTTGCTTCGACAACAAGAAGAACCACCGAGAGTCACGAGCTCTCAAGTCTCCTGCGCACCGCAGAACCTCGAACCCCGATCAAGTTCGAAGAGCCCCTATGACCCGTACGTCAAGTCCCGGGTGTGTCCAGTCAGTGGCTCTGGCTCACTTTCGGTGGTGACGGACCGTGGTTAGCCGAGCAGGATGCGATGGCGGAGGAGCGCGAAGCCGGCTCGCCCGTACATCTGCCTCTTGATCATTTTCGTTTTGGTGTTGACGCCTTCGGTGCCGCCGTTATGGAACGGGAGGGTGAGGGCGGCGTTGACGGCGGCCCGGTCGTAGTCCAGCCCGCGAGCGAAGGCGTGCAGGTGGGGCAGATCGGCCTGACGCGCTTGTTCGATCCAGGCGGTCAGTAGCTCGTCGTTGCCCTGCTTGGGGTCGAGGAGAGCGGCGAAGTCCCGTACGAGTCCGGCGAGCATGGTCATCTCGTGGCAGGCGGCGATGGCGGCATCCAGCCGCTCGGCGTGGTGGCCGGTGAGCTTGCTCGGTTCGGTGAGGAGAAGGCTGGCCAGACGCTTGGGCGAGATCGCGGGCCGGTCGCATTCGACCCGGCCTTGGGTGATGTAGCGGTAGAGCAGGTTCTGGCTGCCGGTGTAGCCGAGGTTCTTGATCTCGACGAGGAGTTGCTGGACCGGGACGGCGGGATCTTCGGCCCGGCGTTGGCGCAGATGA
>NZ_JBIEIS010000066.1:0-58770 GCF_043496855.1 Nonomuraea sp. JJY05 | reverse complement strand
CAACGGCCAGCTCAGCCCCGCCGAATACGAACGCCGACACGCGCTCAAGAACGCCCAAGACCTCGACTATGCTGCCGCGTAGTCGCAAGCCCTGATGTGTCTATCGAACCGGGGCAACTCCACAAGTGGGTTTCGAGGCGATGTCACGGCTTCCCCGTGGCGAGGCCGTGACGTTGATCAGCGCGGTCACCGACCGGTACTTCTCGGCGGGATTCGCGCAACTCGAAAACCTCCCTCAACTCCCCAAGGACCAGTGGCTCTGAACGTCGCGCCGCCGGCGTCCGTGTGTCCCCGAGTGCTCAGTCCTCACCCCACTGCAGAACGGTTTGATCGTCATGCCACGCACCTATGTTGTCACCGGAGCCGGATCTGGGATCGGGCTCGCCTTGACGGAGCGTCTCGTGAGCCGGGACGAGCGCGTCATCGGCGTCGACATCCGCAACGCCGAGATCATCTGTGACCTGTCGGAGCCGGCCTCGCGCGGGGCACTCGTCGGACAGATCGAGGAGATCTCCGGCGGTGTCGTCGACGGGGTCGCAGCCGTTGCCGGTGTGCAGTGGGCGGTTCCCGCCACGGTCGCCGTCAACTACTTCGGGACAGTCGAGCTGTTGAAGGGGCTGCAGCCGTTGCCGCCCGCTCGGAGGCACCACGCGCGGCGGCTGTCGCATCCATGGCTGCGCTGGGGGTCGTGGACGAGGAGCTCGTTGCGGCGTTGGACGCAGGTGACGAGCCTGCGGCCATGGCGCGCGCGCAGCAGATCACTGATGCGAGCGCCGGCGGCGGGGGACCGATCTACGGCTCTACGAAGTATGCCGTCACGACTTGGGTGAGGCGGAGCGCGGCTCTCGCGAGCTGGGCGGGTGCGGGGATCGCGCTGAATGTCATCGCGCCCGGGGTCGTCGAAACCCCGATGATGGCAGACGCCCTGAGTACCGCCGAAGGCCGGAACGCCGTGGCGGCCATCCTTCCCGCACCGCTGAACGGCCCCGCCCCCGCGACCGCGCCCGCGGCGCTGCTCGATTGGCTCCTGAGTGTCGAGAACAGTCATGTGACGGGCCAGGTGGTCTTCATCGATGGTGGCGCGGAGAGCCTCGCGAGAGCTCCGCGTTTTTGAGAGCCGGCTCCGGGTGCGCCGTGTTTCCGGCGGCTGGCCATGGGGACTCATGACCCGGGGTTTGCGCGCCGGCGATCCTTCATGCAAGCCTTTCGGCCCCGCTTGCGATGGGGGTGACGCCGGTCAGTTCCTCGCTGTCACCGAGGACTAGGGGCTGCTTCAGCCCGATGCCTTCTGTGTTCGGCGGAAGGCGCCGGGGGTGGTGTGGGTGTGGCGGGCGAAGAACCTGCCGAAGTTGGTGGGGTCGGTGAAGCCGAGGCGGCGGCCGATGTCGGCGACGGGGACCTCGGTGTAAGCGAGCAGGCGTTTGGCCTCCAGGACGACGCGGGCGTCGATGAGGTGTTTGGCCGGGTGACCGGCGGCGGTGACGCATGCGCGCGTGAGGTGTTTGACGGTGTAGCCCAGGCGGGCGGCGTAGTGCTCGGCGGAGCGGGTGAAGGCGTAGGAGCGTTCGAGCTCGGCCTGGAACCGGCTGAAGAGTTCGGCGGTGGCGGAGTCGATGCGGCGGTCGTCCTCGGTCGGCAGCCGATCGATCCGCAGGAGCAGGACAGCCAGCAGGTGGCGGAGCAGGGCGACGGGCATCGTGTCGGCGGACGTGGCCCGTTCAACGGCGATCTGGTCGATCGTGGTGGAGATGGCGGTGAGGTCGCGTCCGGCCGGGGTCCAGCGGGGAGCGGCGAGCCAGCCGGTGAGCCGCGGCCCCGCGCCGCCGAGATCGGGTGGGAAGTCGGCGGTGAACAGGACCACCTTGCCGTCGAGGCTGCCGGGCTGGTGGAAGCGGTGGGCCTGTCCCGGCCGTACCCACAGCAGGGTGCGGGGCCGGCAGGGGTGAGAAGCGAAGTCGATCTCATGTCGGCCTTCGCCCGTGGTGATCAGGATGAGGATGTGGAAGTCGGCGCGGTGAGGCGAGGCCAGGGCATGGGCGGCGATCCGGCCCGTGATGTCGGCCATGGTGACGACCTCGATCCCGACTGAGCGGCCGTCAGCCGGCCGGTATCCGACCTGAGGTACACCAACTTGTCGCCGATTGACCATCATCGATCCCTTATTCACCAGGTTGATCGCTGTTCTCATTATCGCAAGCACGGCATGGTGCCCCTGAATGACCATGCCGGACGCCATGAGGCCAAGGTCCGACAACGTCGGGCGAATGGATGGGAGCACGCCATGAACTCCAAAGACACCGTTCTGCGGGCCGCCGCTGAGCTGTTCGGGCAGAAGGACCCCTCCGCGGTGGATCGCTGGGTCGCGCCCGACTACCGTCAGCACAGCTCGCTGGCCGCCGACGGGCCCGAGGCGCTGCGCGCCCTGGTCGCCTCGCTCGGCGACGACTTCCGCTACGAGGGCGCACGGGTGATCGCCGACGGCGACCTGGTCGCCCTGCACGGCATCTACCACGGGTTCGGCCCGGACCCGCTGGTCGCGTTCGACCTGTTCCGCGTCGAGAACGGCAGGCTCGCCGAGCACTGGGACGCCCTGACCCCGCTGGCGCGGGCGACCGCCGGCGGACGCACCCAGACCGACGGCCCGACCGCGCCCACCGACCTGGATGAGACCGAGGCCAACCGCGGCCTCGTCTCCGAGTTCGCCGAGAAGGTCCTCAAGGGCGCCGATTACTCGGCGCTGACCGACTACATCTCCACCCAGACCTACCACCAGCACAACCCGGAGGCCGCCGACGGCCTGGACGGCTTCGGCGCGGCCGCGGCCGGCTGGGCCGAGCAGGGTAAGAACCTGGTGTACAAGAAGATCCACAAGGTCGTCGCCGAGGGCGACTTCGTGCTGCTCCAGTCCGAGGGCGAGTTCGGCGTCCCCGTCGCCTACTGGGACCTGTTCCGCGTCGCCGACGGCAAGATCGTCGAACACTGGGACATCATCGTCCCGATTCCCGGCGGCCTCCCGCACGGCAATGGACTGTTCTGATGAGCACGCGCACCTATGCCGGACACACCTTCGTCTTCCGCGTCGACAACGGGGCGGTGTTCCGCAACACCTACACCTCCGACGGCACCGGCCTGCACTACGAGACGCTGGCAGGCCCCGGCAAGGGGTTCCAGGAAACCGTCGTCCTGCACACAGCCGAAGTCTCGCCCGGCATCTCCATTCTCGGCTGGGTGGAACAGTCCGGCATGACGGTCACGCAGGTCATGAACCTCAACACCCACACCGTCCACGCGTTCTGGACCTACGACACCGGCCGTGGACGTGCCGCCGAACTCCACACCGGAACGCTTGCATCCCCCTGAACGGGTAAGACGCGTCGCCGTGAAATCGGCAGGGAAGGCCGGCGCCGCATCCTTCGGCGACTGGAGTGCTGATCGGTTGGTGCCAGGGCTCCTGGCACCAACCCAGCCGACCGGAACGGTCCGACAGGACCCCGCTGCCTCGTTCGTGGAACGCACGCGGCGACCGGCCGGCAGTCAAGGAGAAGGCCGTGTCGACACTGGCCGCCTACCGTGCCGCCATCTGCTTGGACGAGCCCGTTCCGCACCGCCGCCCCGGCCTTCGGGCGGCATCCAATCCCGCTTGCAGACCAGCGGCACTGACAAGTTCTACTCCAGCCAACACGGCCACCGCATGATCCATCGCACCTGAATGATCACAGCGGTGGCCCCTTCTATGGGCTCATGGCGCTTCAGCGCTGAGAGGTTGGAACCACGGTGTCCAGGAACTGTCAGCGGCGGTCGTAGTGGGCGACGATGACACCCTTCGTGGTCGTGACACTGCTGGTGAGGCGGTACTGCGTCAACGGCGCCGATCCCTCGAACATCCGGGTCCCCGAGCCCAGGGTGAGCGGGTGAACCACCAACGTGTAATGGTCGATCAGACCGGCCGCATGCAGGCTGCGCACCAGCGCGGAGCTGCCGACGATGCCCAGGTCGTTGCCCGCCTGCGCCTTCAGCTCCGCGACCGTCTGCGTGGCGTCGCCGCGCAGCAGCACCGAGTTCTGCCAGGCACTCGCGTCGTCGAGCGTGGCCGAGGCGACGTACTTGGTGACGGCGTTCATACGGGTGGTGTACGGGTTGCCGTCCTCGCGATGCGCCCAGGCGCTGATGAAGTCCTGCCAGGTGCGGCGGCCGAGCAGCATGTCGCCGGAACCGCTCATGCCCTTGGCCATCTCCTGGGCCAAGACCTGGTCCTGGTGCCAGGCCCCCCAGCCACCGTGCGCGAAGCCTCCCCGGGTGTCCTCATCGTGACGACCCGGGCCCTGCACGACGCCATCCAGGCTGATGTTCATGGTGACGGTGATCGAACGCACCTGAATGCCTCCTCCGCTTCTGCGGACCGCCCCAGTGACGGCCCGATCACCCTCTACACGAGCGCCGACCGCCCGAATCGACATCGTTGAACGACAAACTTCTGCTTTCTGTCCCGAGCCATTCAAGGCTTGGTTTCGGGCTTCGCTCGAAGGTGGTTCGGCCGACTGACACGAGGCCGAAAGTGGGGCCCCAGTGCCCCCATTCGTAGTTGTCGAGCAAGCTCCAGTGCAGGTATCCGCGTACGCTGGCGGCTCGCGCCGGCGTCACCGAGGCCACGGTCCTCTAGGTTCGAGGAGATGATCGCGACAGCGGTCCAACGCGGCACCGGGCGTCCCAACATACTCCGGCTCTTCATGTCGCTGATCGCCGACGCGTACGACCCGGAGCACCCCGCCCACGCCTACATCGAGCGCTACCAGGGGGAGGTGGCCGCCTACTTCGCGGAAATCCTGCGCCGGCAGCAGGCCGCCGGACTGGCTCATCCCGACATTGATCCGGAGCCGTTCGGCAGGCAGATGATCGCGGTCTGGGAGGGGTTGCAGGCGCAGTGGCTTGTCCGGCACCGCCGGTCACGCGACGCATGACGCTTCCTCAAGCGTGGCGTGTCAAAGGAGCCAGTTGTCCGGCTGCTGTAGCGGCACCGCGGCCGGCAAAGGGGTGGCTGCGTCGGGACTAAGGGCGTCGAGGATGAGGGCGAGGTAGCGCCGCCAGCCGTCGCTGTGGGGGTCCATGGTCCACATCAGTCCCACGAGCATGACCATGATGCGGGGCATGTCGTCGGGCACGAGGTCGGCGCGGATGAGGCCGGCCTGCTGTGCCCGGCGGGCCAGCAGGGTGAGCGACTCGATGGAGCGGGTCCCGGCCTCGCGGGTGATGGCGCCGGAGTCCCTCGCGGCGGCCACGGTGTTGTGTTCGCGGGCCGCCACGGACAGCGTCGCCTCGAGCACGGTGACCAGGCCACGCTTGGGGTCGTCGTCGCTCATGGCCTGCTCGATGGCAGGCGCGATGTTCTCGTTGAAGCTCTGGTCGAGAGCGTTCCGGGCGAGCACCGCCTTGTCCGGGAAGCGGCGGTAAAGGGTGGCGATGCCCACCCCCGCGCGGCGGGCGATCTCTTCGAGGGGTGCGTCAGGCCCTTGTTCGGCCCAGACCTGCCGGGCGGCTCGCAGAAGCTTCTCGCTGTTGCGTACGGCGTCGGCACGCAGCGGCCGTGAGCTGTCGGTGGTCACCGGACAAGGATAGCAACCGATAGTTGGCTATCGATTGCCGTTGACTTCTCTCGGTGCAACAAGTAATAGTTGGCTATCGATTACCGGCCGCCGTCTCGGCGGAACTTCCCGTGATGACAGGTCTACTGCCGTTGCCTGCTGCGAGGAGCGCGCCGCCGGAGCGACACGGGGCCAGCTCAACCAAGGAGAGTCAGATGAAGGTGGCAGTCGAGGCCGACAAATGTGTGGCCGCCGGGCAGTGCGTGTTGATCGCGCCCGAGGTGTTCGACCAGCGTGACGAGGACGGCATCGTGGTGCTGCTGGACGAGACGCCCGCGCCTGAGGTGCACGGCGCGGTCCGCGAGTCGGCCGCGGTCTGCCCCGCGGCCGCCATCCATCTGGCCGAGTCGTGAACCGGATCGTGATCGTCGGTGGGTCGGCGGGCGGGCTGGCCACCGCGGAGGCGCTACGCAGGGCCGGGTACGGGGGAGCGATCACTCTCGTCGGCGAGGAACCGCGGCTGCCGTACGACCGCCCGCCCCTGTCGAAACAGGTCTTGACCGGCGCGTGGGAGCCGGACCGGCTCGCCCTGCGCGGCAAGGCGGAGATGGACGCGCTGGGCCTGGAACTGCTTCTGGGCGTGCCCGCGATCGGGCTGGACCTGAGCGGCAGGAGGGTGGTGCTGGCCGATGGCGCCGAAGTGTCCTACGACGCTCTGGTCGTCGCGACCGGCGTGGGTCCCCGGCAGCTGCCGGGCAGCGAGGTCGTGGCGGGAGTGCACACCCTGCGCACCCTGGACGACGCCGTATCGCTGAAGGCGCGGCTGGGCCGGGGACGGCGGCTGGTGGTCGTCGGCGCCGGGTTCGTGGGCGCCGAGGTGGCCGCCGTCGCGAGCGGGCTGGGGGTGCAGGTGACGCTGTTGGAGGCGGGCCCGCTTCCGCTGGCGCAGGCCATCGGCGAGCAGGCCGGCCGAGTGCTGGCCCGGACCCACCGCGACCATGGCGTCGACCTGCGCACGCACGCCGCCGTCGCCGGGATCGTCAGCGCGGACGGGGCGGTCACGGGGGTGCGGCTGGCCGATGAGACGGTCCTGCCGGCGGACGACGTGCTGGTGGCCATCGGCTCGGTGCCGAACACCGCATGGCTGGACGGCAGCGGGCTGACCCTGGGTGACGGGCTGGTGTGTGACGAGTTCAGCGCCGCCGCGCCCGGCGTTTACGGGGTCGGGGATGTGGCCCGCTGGCACAACCCGCTGTTCGGCACGGCGATGCGCATCGAGCACCGTACCAATGCGGCCGAGCAGGGCCTGGCCGTGGCCCACAACCTGCTCCACCCGCAGGCGCGGCGGCCGTTCGCGCCGGTGCCGTACTTCTGGTCCGACCAGTACGGCATGAAGATCCAGGCTTACGGTCACCTGTGTGACCACGACGAAGCACTCGTCCTGGACGGCGACGTCTCGCAACGGCGTCTCCTGATCGCCTACCGCACCGGCGACCGGCTGGCCGGGGTGCTCGCCGCCGGTCTGTCACCCAAGACCCTGCGCGCCTGGCGCGCCCTCATCGCGGCCCGGACCCCATGGGCCGGCGCCATCGCCGGCACCACAGCCGCGTAACTCGTACCGCCGGCGTCGCCGACGCCCGCGACAGGCGCGTAATTCGCACCGGCGGTGTCTCCACGCCGGCACGACAGCCGCGTAACTCGCACCGTGGCGTCGCCGACCCGTACACGACACCCTTCTGGAGTTCCGCATGAGCATCACGACCGACACCCACGACAACGCCGGCCTTCCGGTCTTCCCCGGCATCCGCTCCCAGCGCTGCCCCATGGACCCGCCCGCCGAATACGCCGACTGGCGCCAGGCCGACGGCCTGCAGCAGGTGCGGATGTGGAACGGCCACACCGCCTGGGTGGTGACCCGGTACGAGGACGTCCGCGCGGTCTTGAGCGACCCGCGCCTCAGCGCCGACGCCCAGCGCTACCCCTCCGTGCTCCCGCACACGCAGGTCCCGGCGTTCCCGCGGATGGACGACCCCGACCACGCCCGGCTGCGCCGTATGCTCACCGCCGACTTCACGGTCAAGCGCGTGGAGGCGATGCGTCCGCAGATCCACGAGATGGCCGAGCGGTTCCTCGACGAAATGATCAGCAACGGGCAGCCGGCGGACCTGGTTCGCGAGTACGCGCTGCCCCTCCCGTCCTTGGTGATCTCGCTCCTGCTCGGAGTGCCGTACGACGATCACGCGTTCTTCCAGCAGCACAGCGCCACCATGAACCACGCCGACGCCGCGCCGCAGGACAAGGCGCAGGCCAGCGGGGCGCTGTTCGGCTACCTGCTCGGCCTGGTGGAGCAGAAGGAACGCGAGCCGGGAGACGACCTCATCAGCCGCCTGCTCACCGAGCGGGTCGCCACGGGCGAGCTCAGCCGCGAAGAAGCCGCCATGAACGGCATGATCCTGCTGTTCGCCGGGCACGAGACCACGGCCAACATGATCGGCCTGGGCACGCTGGCGCTGCTGCAGCATCCCGATCAAGCCGCCCGGATCCGCGACACCGACGACCCCGCCGTGGTGGCGAACGCCGTCGAGGAACTGCTGCGTTATCTGTCCATCGCCCAGGACATGATCGTACGGGTGGCCACCGAGGACCTCACCATCGGCGGGCAACTCGTCCGGGCCGGCGAAGCGGTGACCGTCAACCTGCCCGCCGCCAACCGGGACACGGCGTTCCTCGACCAGCCCGACACCGTGGACCTCGGCCGCAACACCCGCGGGCATCTGGCCTTCGGCTACGGCATCCACCAGTGCCTGGGGCAGAACCTGGCGCGGGTGGAACTGCAGGTCGCGCTGCCCGCGCTGCTGCGCCGGCTGCCGGGGCTGCGCCTGGCCGTGCCGCTGGAGGAGGTGAAGTTCCGGCATGACATGTCCGCCTACGGCGTCCACGAACTGCCGGTCGCCTGGTGACAACCCCGCTACCGGCAGGAAGTCAGAACCGATGGACGCACTGAACGGCAAGGTCGTCGTCGTGACGGACGCGGGCACAGTCCTGGGACGAGCCATCGCCGTCCGGGCTGCGGAAGCAGGAGCCGGAGTCCTGGCGAACAGGCTCGCGCCCGGCACCGTCGCGCAGATCGAAGAGGACGGCGGGGCACTGGTAGCAGGGCGGGCCGCTGATCGCCCTGCAGGTGCTGCACTACCCGCCGCTGGACCTGGCGACGCCGGCCAGGGACAAGCGCTCGGTCATCGCCAAGCCGATGATCACCCCATGGATGGGCGAGGTCTTCGACAACGCGTACGTGCCGGACCCCGGCATGCGTACCGACCGCCTGGCGTCCCCCGCCAACCCGGCCGACACCGCGGACCTCGCCGGCATCGCCCCCGCACTGGTCATCACAGCCGAACTCGACCGCCTGCACGCCGAGGGCAATCGATACGCACAGCGACTCCGTAAGGCCGGCGCGCTCGTCGAGTACTACGACGTGCCGCAGGCCGACCACGCCTACGACATGAACGACGCCGAGAAGGCTCGCGAGACATACGCGCTGATCGCCCGCTACCTCGGGCAGGCCACGCAGCCATCGACACCTGCCCCCGACTAACGCCCTTGGCGGTGAGGCCGCCAAGCCTTCCTGCTCACACAACTCCGGGTCAGGAGGATCACGGGGTGAACTTCCGTGTCGTCAGCTGAAGGGCGCCGGGGGCGAGGGAACGCACAGCGATCGCTCCGCCGGCGAGCCCAGCGCCGATCGTGACCTACGGATTATGAGTCGGTTCGATCACTGCCGCTGAGTGTCGCGGGAAGACGTTCTGTACCGTTCCGTCCGCGATCATGCCCATCATTGTGCCGGGAAGTGGCGATGAATGCCGCGCCGTATCACGTACACGCGAGCAACCACCGAGCAACCATGCGTTCTTGACCGTCGCCATTATGTGCCATTTGTTCCCCTATCTTGACACCACTGTGTTGGGTCAGGATTTCGTGGCGAGGCCCCGGCCCCGCGGCAGATCGAACGTGTACGAGCAACCCCCCACCAGCCGCGGCTTTCGACGCCGCCTTCTCCTCCGAATGACCCATCACGCCGCCCACCTCCCGGTGAACGATCGCGAGAGGAGACACCAGCGACGCCCTTCCCGGCATGGGAGAGCTGGTCTTCGGCGGCCAGGACATCTCCTGGATCCCGCTGGACAGGAAGGCCGCGGTGCAGAAGGGGCGAACTCTAGCCGGAGCCGAGCGAGCCGACCGTCACGCGCCACTGGCGCAGCTGGCGATCCCTGGTGACCTGTAGTCGGGTGTATGGGTCCTGGTCGACGAGCGCCTGCGCCGCGGTCTCGTCCTCGGCCTGTAGGACGATCATGCCGGCCGTCAGGTCCGTGTAAGGGCCGGCCGCGACGAGGCTGCCCTCCTCAAAGAGCTTGTTCAGGTGTGCGAGATGGTCGTCGCGGCGCTCCGCTCTCAGCGGGGTGTCGTTGTAGCCGTAGGTCAGGACGAAAAGTGCCATGCCGAGATACTCCTTTTCACGTCAATTCCGTTGGCGACCGGGACCGTCTGACGTTGCCGGTCGAAGCCCTCCGAGCCCCGCGGCCCGAGTCCCAGCAGTTTCAGGTCAGCCCTCCAGCCCGTACACCCGTCGTGCGTTGCCGGCGAAGATGTCGTGTTGGTCGGCGGGTGGGAGATGAGTCAGTGCGTTCTTCCACGCGTCGACCAGGTGCGGCATCGTGGTCCAGATCTTCTCGACCGGGAAGTTGGTGCCGAACATGGCTCGGCCGGCACCGAACCAGCCGATCACCTCGTCTGCGACGAAGGAGATGAGGTCGGGATCCACCCGGTGGACGAAGGTGCCCTGCCCGGTGAGCTTGACGACGATGTTCTGCCGCTCGGCCAGCGCGGCCATCCCGTCCCGCCACGACTCCAGGTACTCGAGCCCGATGAGCATGCCCGCGTGCACCAGGACGAAGGTGACGTCAGGGAAGGCCGCCGCCAGCTCGACCGCATCCGGCATCTGTTCGGGAAAGACTTGCAGCTCGAACAGCCAGCCGTGGTCGGCGAGCGCGCCGATGTTCTTACGGAAGACCGGATCCTTCATACGATCGGGCGCAGTGGCGAACCGGAACTCCAGGCGCTCGTGCCAGTGCAGTTGCTGACGGATCCCCCGGATCAGCGGCGTGAGCGCGGCCTGTCGTCGCATGGTGTCCGGAGCGCTCTCGTCGAACATGTCGGCCGATCCGATGACGGCCATCGGCCGGCCTGCCTCCTGATGAACCTCGTGAAGCCAGCGCACCTCGTCCACAACCCGATCGAGCGGCCAGTTCGTCTGAACGTAGACCGACTCGCTGATGCCTGAGGCCGTGGCGTCGGCGATGTACTCGTCGATCAGGTAGTCCCGCCTGATCGGCTCGTACGGGCCGAAGATCCGCGGCACCATCGGTCCGGACAGCCAGGGCAGGTCCCCGGCCCGCCAGATGTGGTGGTGCGAGTCGACGATGTCGCCCGAGTAGCGGGTCGCCTCCGGCATGACGATCACTCCCTGGTCCAGGTCTGTACCTGCTCGTACGCCGTACGCAGGTCGCGCACGCCCGCGAGCGCGTCCACGCTGCCGAGCACGGCCGACATGCCGCGGGTGAGCGGCCGGTACGCCGGGTCGCAAGCGAGCGGCGACCACCACAGCAACCGGTGGCTCAGCAGCGACAACCGCCGTACGGCCGCCTGCATGGGCCGGCAGTCGCCGCGTTCCAGGCCGTCGGAGAGCACGATCACCAGGGCGCCGCGCGCCACGGTGACATGCCGGGCGTTGGCGAGGAACTCCTGGAGCGAAGCGCCGATCCGCGTCCCGCCCTCGGCGTCCAGGACGACGGCGCTCAGCGAGCCGACGGCCGCGTCGACGTGCCGTGCGCGCAGTAGTTCGGTGACGCGGGTCAGCCGGGTTCCGAAGGTGAACACCTCGACGCGGTCGAGCCGGCCGACCACGGCGTGGGCGAAGCGGAGGTAGTGGGCGCTGTGCTGCTTCATCGACCCGGACCCGTCGATGAGCAGCAGCACACGGCGCTGGCGCCGCGGACGGTTGCGCCGGCGCAACGTCACGATCTCCCCGTGGCTGCGCCTGGACTCACGGCAGATCCTGGCGAGGTCGATCCACGGACCTCGCCGGGCAGGCCGCCGACGTCGCGACCGGATCGTCGGCACCGCTCCGGGTAGTTCCCGCCGCAGCAGCGAGAGCACCGCCCGGTCGTCCTCGCTCGCCGGGCCGAACACCGGGCGTCTCTCGCGCTCCGAGGAGCCGGCCTTCAGGCCCGCCTCCCCGCCCAACGTCGCCGTGAGAGGAGCCTCGTCCCCCTTTCCGCGCGGCGCGGGGGCCTCGTCATCGGGGAACTCGTCATCGGGGATGCGCCGTGCCGTAGCCTCCCCGAACCAGTGCTCGAACGTGGGGGAGTACACCCCCAGGTCTTCGTGGGAGGTGGTGAGCGTGGCCACCCCGATCCAGTAGAGGTGCGTGGCGTCGCGCGGGCCGACGGCCTCGATCGCCTGAAGGAAGACCCGCTGTTTGGGCACCGGTACGGGCAGGCCCCGATCGTGCAGGTCCCGCAGGAACCCGCGCACATGATCGCCGATGCGTACGAGGAGGGACTGCTCAGTCACCGAACACCTCCCCGGTGTGGCGGCCGAGGAGCGCGAGGTCCTCCTCGTGCTTGACGAGCAGCCCCGCGGACCGGCGCATCGCCTCCAGCCAGCTTGAACCCTCGCGGGTCAGCGTCTGCACGCCACGGGCCCAGGAGACCGACTCGGCGATGCCCGGGCGTTTCAGCAGAGCCAGCCCGCGGATGCGATGCACGGCGGCCACGAGGCGGGCCGCGCTTCTCTCGTCCAGGCCCGGCGCCTGCGCCCGGATGATCGCTCGCTCCCGTTCGGCGTCGGGAAAGGGGATCCAGTGGTAGAGGCACCGGCGCTTGAGCGCGTCGTGCAGTTCGCGGGTCCGGTTCGAGGTGAGGACGACGAACGGGACGCTCGCCGCCGTGATGGTGCCGATCTCCGGGATGGTGATCTGGAAGTCGCCGAGGAACTCCAGAAGGAAGGCCTCGAACTCGCTGTCCGCCCGGTCGATCTCGTCGATCAGCAGCACCGCGCCGGAT
Organism: Nonomuraea sp. JJY05; assembly: GCF_043496855.1. Classification (NCBI taxonomy): domain Bacteria; kingdom Bacillati; phylum Actinomycetota; class Actinomycetes; order Streptosporangiales; family Streptosporangiaceae; genus Nonomuraea; species Nonomuraea sp. JJY05. Next base: position 46,070 of record NZ_JBIEIS010000066.1, on the reverse strand, counting down.
GCCGCCCGCAGCGACCGCAGTAACGGCCGCTGCAGCAGGAACTCCTCGCGGTACAGGTCGCCGACGCCACGCCTGTCCACCTCGGCGGCCCGCAGGGACAGCAACTGTTTGGGGTAGTCCCACTCGTACAGGGCCTGGGAGGCGTCCAGCCCTTCGTAGCACTGCAGCCGGATCAGCTCGCGGCCGAGCACCCGGGCCAGGACGTTCGCGACCTCGGTCTTGCCGACCCCCGGCTCGCCCTCCAGCAGCAGCGGGAGCCCGAGCGTGCCTGCCAGGTGGAGGGCGGTGAGCAGACCCTCGTCGGCGAGGTAGCCCTCCGCGCCCAGCCGCCGGCCCAGCGTGTCCTGATCAACCAGCACGGCCGGCCCGCAACTCGTCGAGTCCACGCAGCACCTTCTCCGGGGTGAAGGGCATGCTCGTCAGCCGTACGCCGACCGCGTCGTACACGGCGTTGGCGATCGCGGGGATCGGCGCGTTCGCCGTCATCTCGCCGATCCCCTTGGCCCCGAACGGCCCGTTGCCGGCGGGCCGTTCGAGGAACACGCTGGTCTGCGCCGGGATGTCGGCCGGCCCGGGCATCAGGTATTCCGTGAAATCGACCGGGCCGTGCTCGCGCGAGTGCGGATAGTACGGTTCGGTCGATTCGAACAACGCGTGCGACAGGCCCATCCAGGCGCCGCCCTCGACCTGCTGCGTCGCGAGGGCCGGGTTGAGCGCCCGGCCGATCTCGTAGGTGTTGAAGAGCCGCAGCACCTCGATCACGCCGGTCTCGTCGTCGACCGCGACCTCAGCCACCGTGCACGCGTGCGCCTGGCAGGAGTCCGGGTCCATCTCGCCGGTCTCCGGCACCGGGGAGCTCGGCTCCTTGAGGTAGATGCCCCGGCCGGAGATGGTCCGGCCCTGCCGGAAGTGCGCGGCGAGCGCGACGTCGCTGATGTGGATCTTCTTTTCCGACGATCCCTTGAGGCGGATGAAGCCCGTGCCGTCGGTCTCCAGGTCCTCCGCGTCGACCTCCAGTTCGTCGGCGGCGACCTGGAGCATGACCTCCCTGGCCTCGCGCGCCGCCATGATCACGGCATTGCCGACGCGGTGGGTGCCGCGGCTGGCGAACGTTCCCATGCAGTGCGGGCCGGTGTCGGTGTCGGCGGTGTCGACGATGATGTTCTCGATCGGGATGCCGAGTGTCTCGGCCGCGCATTGGGCGATGACCGTCCGCAGCCCCTGGCCGAGATCCACCGAGGAGAGCGTGACGACGAATCCGCCCATCGTGGTGGCGTGGACGAGTGCCTGCGACGGGTCGCCGCCGAGGTTCATGCCGGTCGGGTAGTTGACCGCCGCGTATCCGCGGCCGTGCCGTAACGCCATCGCTCAGCCCTCCGGTCGTTCGGTCGAGGACATCGCCCGGTACTCCGGCGGAAGGTCGTGCCTCACCAGGTCGGCGGCGCTCTGGATCACCTCGACCAACGCCGTGCCGGACGCGATCTTGCGATGAGCTTTCATGTCGCCGTCCCGGTAGGCATTCTTGAGCCGGAGCCGCAGCGGGTCCATGTTCAGCTCCCGGGCGATGCGGTCCATGTGCGACTCCAGCGCGAAGTCGCCGATCGTGACGCCGAACCCGCGCATGGCGCTGGACGGCGTGCGGTTGGTGTAGACGCAGTACGCGTCGACATGGACGTTCGGGATCGTGTATGGGCCGGGCATGTGCGCCGCCGCCTTGGTGGTGCCGTACGGGCTGTGCCGGGAGTACGCGCCCGCGTCCACGTAGAGCGTGATCTTGCGGGCGACGATCCGGCCGTCGTCCATGACGCCGTCCTTGATGGAGATGCGCTCGGCCGCTCGGGGGGACGACACCTGCATCTCCTCGGCGCGGCTGTAGACGTACTTGGCCGGCCTGCCGGTGAGCATGGCTGCGATGCACGCGAGTGGCTCGACGATGACATCGACCTTGCCGCCGAAGCCGCCTCCCACGGTGCCCCCGACGACGCGCAGCTTGGTAGGCGGGACGCCGAGAATGAGCGCGGTGTTGTCGAGGGTGAAGAAGGCGGCCTGGGTGTTGGTGTGTATGCGCAGCCGGCCGTCGCCCTGAGGGACGACGATGCAGCCGGTCGGCTCGGTCGGCGCGTGTTCGATGGGGGAGGAGCTGTAGCGGCCCTCGATGATGCGGTCCGCCTCGGCGAAACCTCGCTCGACGTCGCCGAAGCGGATCCGGCGGCAGTGATGTCCCTCGTACGCGAAGTGGTTGGCGCCCGCCTGTTTGATGATCGGGGCGCCGTCGGCCAGCGCCTCCTCGACGTCGAAGACGGCGGGCAGGTCGGTGTAGTCGACCGTGACCCGGGCCGCGCCCTCGCGGGCGGCGTCCTCGGTCTCGGCGACGACGGCGACGATCGGCTCGCCGCGGTAGAGGACCCGATCCTCGGCCAGCACCGGCTCGTCGTCAGGTCCCACGCCGATCAGGCGCAGCACGGTGTACCAGTTGTTCGGCACGTCCTGGTGGGTGATGACCCGAAGCACGCCCGGGACTCCGAGGGCGCCGGAGACGTCGACCCGGTTGATGAGGGCGTGGTGCCGCGTGGACCGGTGGATCTTGACGTGCGTCATCTCCGGCGGCGCCATGTCCTCGAAGAAGACCGTGCGGCCGGTGACGTGAGCGCGGGCGTCCGAGCGCGGGACGGCGGAGCCGATGACGGCGAAGTCGCCCGCGCGCTCGCCCTTGAAGTACGCGGTGTCGATCGGGGTGAGGCGTGCCATCAGACCTCGGCCTCCGCGTTCGTGAGCGGGGCGCCGCGGCGGCGTTGCGCGGCGGCGAGGACGGCGGCGATGATCGGCTCGTATCCCGTGCAGCGGCAGACGTTCCCGCAGATCGCCTCGGTGACATCTTGGCGGGTCGGATCCGGCTTCCGGCTGAGCAGGGCCGTGGCGGACATGATCATCCCCGGGGTGCAGAACCCGCATTGCGTCGCGAAGAGGTCGACGAACGCCTGCTGTACGTCGCCGAGCCGGTCGCCCTCGGCCAGGCCCTCGATAGTCTCCACGGCAGAGCCGTCGATCGTCACGACGGGGATCAGGCACGAGACCACGGGCCGGCCGTCCAGCAGCACCGTGCAGCTGCCGCAGCCCCCTTGCGCGCAGCCGCGCTTGGCCCCCATCAGGCCCAATGTGTCGCGCAGTGCGCTCAGCAGCGTCGTCGACGGCCGGGCGATGAGCTCCCGCTCGGTGCCGTTCACCTTGAGCGTGACGATTGTCGAGGGCATGCGATCCCCTTTCAGGCCCCCAGCAGGGCGCGACGCAGGTGGACGGGGTAGACCCGAGCGCGGTACCAGGCGGAGGCGTAGGCGTCATCGAACGGCTCGATGACGTCGGCTCCGGCTGCCTGGGCGACGACCTGGGCGTTCAGCGGCGTGCCCAGCAGAACGCGCTCAGCGCCGACCGCGCGTACCAAGCGCCGCGCCAGGCCGCCGAGCACGAGACGGATGTCACCGACCAGGCCGTCCTCGATCGTCATCCGGGCCGCCACCGTCACGATGGATCCCGAGTTGAGCTGCCGCCGGCTCGCCTTGTAGAACCGGAGCGCGTCCTCGGCCGGAGCGGTGAACCGGACGCGGGTCACCAGGTCGCCCGACCGCAGGCCATCGGTGACGACCCGCTCGAGCGGCTCGCGGCGGGCGCCGTCGGCGCCGAGCACGTCCAGCTCCGCGTCCAGGGCCAGAAGAGCCGCCGCCAGGTCGCCGTACGGTTGTGGCACGAAAAGGTTGCCGGCCACGGTGGCGAGGCTGCGGACCGGCGGCGCGGCGATCGACCGCACACAGCCGGACAGGTAGCTCAACCGATCGTCGTCCTCGATGTCGGCGAGAGTGGTGGCCGCGCCCAGGGTCACCGTGTCGCCTTCGACGTCGATGCCGGACAATCCCGCCCGGCGCAGGCTGACCAGCCGCAGGTCGCGGCCGGCCTGATCGTCCAGGCGGGCCAGCAGGTAGGTGCCGCCGCCGAGAGGCACGGCCCCTGCCTGAAGCGCCGCATGAGCCGCTTCGGGACTCTCGGGTGTCTGAACGGAGGTCAGCATGTGCACTCCACTTATCGATATCGATAATTAACTTACGTGGCATGATCGAAGAGTCAAGGGCCCTCTGGGCCCTCAACGTCAGGAGGTTTCTTGTCGGAACCCACGGGGAGCCCGCGCTCCGCGCGACCGACGCTGAGCCGGCAGATCCGCGACGGTCTGCTGCAACGGATCGTCTCGGGCGAACTCGGCGAGGGCGACCGGCTCATCGAGACGAAGATCGCCATCGAGTTCGGAACGAGTCAGGCCCCGGTCCGGGAGGCGCTTCGGCAGCTTGAGGGCCTCGGCCTCATCGACGGCCGGCCTCGTCACGGCAGCCGGGTGCTTCCCTTCGCCGAGCAGACCATCCGCGAGGCGTACATCGTGCGGGCGGCCCTCGAGGAGACCGCGACGCGGCTCGCCATGCTGGCCGGAACCCTCCCCTTCGACCGGCTGGGGGAGGCGGTCGAGGAGATGTACCGCAGCGCCCGGGACAGCGACGCGCACGGCATCGGCCTGGCCAGCGCGCGATTTCACCGGCACGTCGTGCAGGCCGGCGGCAACGTGCTGCTGACCCGCGCCTGGGAGGCGCTGCAGATCGAGGCGCGCACGGCCATCGCTCTCATGGTCACCAGGCCGAAACTCGAGCGGGTCGCCGGCGAGCACCGCGAGCTGCTGGACGTCATGCGCGCCGGGGACGTCGAAGTGGCCTGCCGTCACGCCCGTGACCATCAGTGGGCCTACGCCGACACGCCGCACGACCCTTACGGAACGCCGAAACATTAGGGGTCAGCACCTTTCTCGACGCTGGCCGGTGTTCCCCGCTACCGTGCGCGACCGCCGCCGTTGATCAGCGCTGAGGGCCGCCAAGAGAGGCAGACGTGTGCGGCATGATGATCGGCCGTGCTCCTCCGCCTGGCCTGCCTCACCATCACCGACACATTCGCCGCGCTGCGGTTACCGCCCATGAGCGATCGGGACAAGGACGTGGAGATTCTTGCCCCGCGCCACCAGATCACCGTCCTTGAACGTCAACTCGGCGCTGACACCAAAGTGAGATTCGCGCCCGAGGACCGGGCCCTCCCGTACCTGCCGGCAGAAGCGACGGGGACGTCCACCCACGGTCCGCTCCATCCGTGCCCTCATTCTGCGCGTGGTTCGGGAGAACCCCGGCGGGGGCTGTCGGCGGGTCCATGGAGAGCTCATCACGCTCGGCATCGAGATCGCACCGTCCACGGTATGGGAGATCCTCAAGCAGGCAGGTCTTGATCCGGCGCCCGAGCGGGCGTCCACCACGTGATTTCATCGAGACCGTCACCCTCAACGGGCAGCGCCGGTACATCCTGGCCGTCATCGAGCATGCCACCAGGCGCGTCCGCGTGCTCGGCACCACCGGCTTCTCGACCGCTGCCTGCTGTGGAACGAACTTGAACTGCGTGGATGGAGCTTCCGGCAGGAGCAGAGCCAGCAGTGTCGAAGGCCCTATCGCCATGTCCATCGACGACTCGATGTCCGTCACGCAGCGCATCCCAGCCGCACCCGGCCTGCAGGTCCCCGGCGCCGACACCATCAGCCAGTCTCACGGGAAGTCACAGGCGCCGCGTCCGGTGAGTGCACATGAGCGCCTCCCAGTGTCGTCAGCCGACGTTGGTGATTGGCAGTAGGTCGCGCTCGGCGAAAACCTTCTTGGCCACGAGGGTCGCGTTGATGGCGCGGGGCACGCCACAGTACACGGCCGAGTGCAGCAGCGCCTCGGAGATCTCCGCGGGGGTCAGTCCGACGTTGAGCGCGGCGTTGACGTGCACCTCCAGTTCGATCTCGCATCCGCCGAGGGCGGTCAGCACACCGAGGGTGACCAGCTGCCGGTCGTGGGGCGGCAGTTCGGGGCGGGCGTACATGTCGCCGAAGGCCCAGGCCACGACCTGGTGGCCGAGTTCGGGGGAGACCTCGGCGAGGGAGTCCACGACCCGCTGGCCGGCCTCGCCGTCGATCTGCTCCAGTACCTTCATGCCGTATTCGTAACGCTCTTGGCGGTTCATCATTTTTCTCCGATTTCATGCGGTTTTGATGGCTTCATCCTGCTCTCTTTCCGTCCTACCTCTGCCTCACTTCACTGGTTCCGTATACTCGCCATGCCTGGGAGGTATGGGATGGAGTTGCGGCTGCTCACGTACGTGGTCACGATCGAGGAGGAGGGAAGTCTCAGCGCCGCGTCGCGGCGACTGCACCTGACGCAGCCGACCCTCAGTCGCCAGCTGCGCGAACTCGAACGACAGGTGGGCGTCGCGCTCTTCGAACGCGGCGGCCGCGGGCTGACACCGACCGCGGCGGGCCAGGCCCTTGTACGGCGGGCACGTACCGTGCTGGCCGAGGCGGAGGCCGCCATCGACGACGCGCGACTGGCCGGGCAGGGGCTGTCGGGGCAGTTCACCGTCACGTTCGCCGGCTCGGGCATCAACGGGCCGCTCGGGGCCGCGCTGGGCCGGCTGCGCCGCGAACTGCCCCGCGTGGACCTGCGACTGCAGGAGAGCTTCAGCGACGCCGAGATGTCGGACGCCGTGCTGAGCGGCCGGTGCGATCTCGCCGTCCAGAGGCTGCCCGCTCGCGATCCGCGCCTGGCCACGCAGATCTGGTGGCGTGAGCCGCTCACCCTGTTCCTGCCCGCCGGGCATCCGCTGACGTACGGGGCCGAGCCCGCGCCGCTGTCAGCGCTGGGCCAGATCCCCCTGGTCATCTGGCCCCGCGACGTCTCTACGCGCTCCTACGACGAGATCATCGCCCTGTGCCACCAGGCCGGAGTCGTCCCGCGGATCGGTGCCTACGGCCGCAGCAGTCAAACCATGCTGGCTCTGGTCGCGGCCGGGTTCGGCGCGGCGGTGCTGGCCGACTCGCACCGCGTGCTGCGTCGCATCGGTGTCACCCCGCGCCCGCTGGCCGGCACCACGACCACGCTGTACCTGGTGTGGCGCGACGACGACACCAGCCCCCTGCTGCGGCGAGTCCGCGACGCCCTCGGCGAGCCGGCGCAGTCGACCACCTCGTAAGAGACTGGGCAGGCCCGATGGTCGCGCTTTCTTCGGCGTGGCTTCCGGTTGAGGCCGCACAGGGTATGGCGGTGGCTGAGTCGGAGGAGTTCAAGCGGGGCGTTCGCCGGTATGTCGGGCCGTCCGCCCTACATCTCGTGCTCCCAGCTGCCGCGCGTGTCGACGTCCGCATCGTCCGCCAACGCTTCCAGCTCCGCGATCTCCTCGTCGGCGAGATCGATGCCGCGAGCTCGGACCAATCCGTCGATGTAACTGGCCTTCGTTACCCCGACGATTGGGGTGGTCCCCTTGGCGATGGCCCAGGCGGTGGCGACATCGGCGGCGGACCCGCCTCGGTCCTCGCCGATCTCCCCCATCCTGTCGGTCAGCGCCTCCAGCTGGGGCAGGATGCCGTTGTACGCCGCCGCCCGGCTACTGCCTTCAGGCAACGGGTTGGCCGGGCTGTACCTGCCGGTCAGCGCGCCTTGTTCGAGGACCATGTAGGAGAGGAACCGCACGTCGTGCTCGCGGCAGTAGTTGAGGATGCCCGCGCGCTCAGAGCTCCGGTACAGGAGGCTGTAGTGGTTCTGGACCGCCTCCACGCGGAAGCCGGCCTCGCCGAGGATCTGATCGGCAAGAGCGATCTCCTCGATGTTGTGGTTCGAGACGCCCACATGCTTGATCTTGCCGCTCTTCAGCAACGGGATCAGAAGCGGCGTCCATCGTGCCACGTCGGCAGGGTTGTGGATCCAGTAGAGATCCACATAGTCCGTACCGATTCGGTCGAGGCTCTGCTCCAGCATGTCCGCGACCGGATCGTCGCCGTCGCCCGCGATCTGCGGGGTGAACTTCGTCGACAGCTGGTACTCGCTGCGGTCGTAGCCCTGCAGCGCCTGGGCGAGGACCGCCTCCGAGCGGCCCATGCCGTAGACCACGGCGGTGTCCCACAGGGTGAAGCCGTTGGAATGCGCCTTCTCAACGACCCTTCGCAGGCCGGACTCGGTCAGCTGGCTGCCGAAATAGCCGTCGCCGACCTCGCCGCTGTCTCCCCAGGCCCACGTGCCCAGCGCCACCGGCGGCACTGCCAGTGTCTTGCTCGTCATGTCATACCTCCATGGCTTGTTCGGCCATCTCCGTATCGGAGGGTTGGGTCCAACATGCTGATCCCAGGAAACCCGCCTGGCCGCGGGCGAGGCAGAGCGCTTTTATAGGGGGGACAAGCTCAACCCCCTTACCGCTGCCGCGTGCGCGAACCCTGCGGCTACCGTGGAGGGCATGGACCATCGGCCCGACCACCGCGCCCAGATCCGGGACTTCCTGGCCACCCGGCGTGCCAAGCTCGCCCCGGAGCGGGTCGGGCTGCCCACCAGCGGCCGGCGCCGGGTTCCCGGCCTGCGTCGCGAGGAGGTCGCGGTGCTGGCCGGTGTGAGTACCGAGTGGTACACCCGGTTGGAGAAGGGTCACATCAGCGGCGTGTCGGAAGAGGTGCTCCTCGCGGTGGCCCAGGCCCTGCGCCTGGACCAGGATGAACGCACCTACCTGTTCGACCTGGCCCACGCCGCCCGGCCCGCCCGCCGCGCGCCCTCGCGCCGCAAGGACGTCCAGGTCCCGCCGAGGGTCCAGTGGCTGCTGGACTCCATGACGATGTCGGGGGCGTTCGTGCGCAACGGCCGCCAGGACTTCGTTGCCTGCAATGCGCTGGCCCGGGCCCTGTTCGCGCCGGTCTTCGACAGCCCCGCCACCACGCAGTACGGCCGCGCCAACATCGCCCGCTACGTCTTCCTCGACCCGGGCTCCCAGGAGTTCTTCGTCGACTGGGACGAGGCCGCCGTTGTCAGCGCCGCGCTGCTGCGCGCCGAGGCCGGACGCGAGCCCCATGACCGGGCCCTGCGCGACCTCGTCGGTGAGCTGTCCACGCTCAGCACCGAGTTCCGCAGCCAGTGGGCCGTCCACGATGTGCGTATCCGCCACGACGGCAGCAAGCGGCTGTGGCACCCGCAGGTCGGCGACCTGGAGCTGACCTACCAGTCTCTCGACCTGCCCATGTCCAGCCGGACGGTGTACGGCCTCACCATCTACACTGCCGAACCGGGCAGCACCTCAGAAGAGCGGCTCAGCCTCCTGGCCAGCCTGGCAGCCACCCAGCCGGCACACCCCACCAGCCAGCCGCGTTGAACCGCGCCGACCTGCTCACCAGCACGGTCAGACGGACACTACGAACGATTGGCCGTGCCCCGGGGGATCACGCCCCCCTCGTCCACGCCCCGCCGTCGGGGGACAGCGGGAATATCGGGTATCTTGCCGAGCTTCCGCAGGCCCGCGGCCGGGGCTGAGGAGGAGATGGAGTGGCTACCCAGGACGTTGAGGTGGGCGTGGCCGAGCGGAGAGCCGGGCGGTGTCGGAGGTCCTTGACCGGAATGCCTTGGGCGCGCAGCTGGTCGACTGCGGCACAGGTACGGGAACCACAGCGCTGATCGTCCAGGAGAAGCTGCAAGCCACCGAAGTGCTCACGGTGGTAGCGCATTTCCACGAAACCAGCCGGTCATCGTGGGCAACAGACGTGCCGAGGCAAACCCTGGACGGGCAAGTCTGCCCGCCTACCAGCGTGTGGCCCTGCGCCACCTCCTCGCCTGGATCAGGCTCAGCGACCCGGAGGCGACGGGCTGCGGTGCCTGCGTGCCGCCCCAGGGTTACGTCCCGTCGGGTGGTGTAGATCCGGCCTCGAACGGCGCGTCGTCTTCAACGACAGCGGGCCATCGCGTGAGTCTCTGCGTGAAACCGCCAAGTGACACGTAGAGGAGGAGCACACGATGGCCCTGGACCGGCTCGTTCTACCCCAGCCTGTTGGAACGCCGCCGCAGGGTCGACCAGGCGCTGTTCGCCGTGGTGATGGAGGCCTACCTGCACGGGGTGTCCACCCGCAAGGTCGACGACCTGGTCAAAGCCCTCGGCGCCGACACCGGCAGCTCCAAGAGCGAGGTCTCACGCATCTGCGCCGACCTGGACACCGAAGTCGCCGCCTTCTGCGACCGCTCCCTGGCCGGCCAGGCGTTCCCCTACCTGTTCCTGGACACCACCTACCGCAAAGCCCGGGTGAACCGGCGGGTGGTCTCCCAGGCCGCCACATGGGCCGACTTACTGCGCTCCCAAGGCGAGGCTCTACCCTGCGCGAGTACGAACAGCTCTACAACCGGCACCGAGCCCACCAAGCCCTCGCCCAGGCGGTCCCGCTGCGTCCCGTCCCAAAATGATCACTAATCCAGAGCGAATCGCGAGCTTGACCATCCTCCGACGAGACCGGCTCGGCGGAGTCCTCCACGAGTACTCACTGCCGCTTGAACTGCATGGATGGAATTTTCAGCAGGCACAGAGACAGGGCTGGCGATCTGAACATCGCCAGTGGCCCGTGCTGCTGGTCATCGTCATCGTCGTGCTCGCGCTGCTGTACTGGTCCGCACCTAACGTCAGGCACCCGGGCTTCCGGTGGATCACTCCGGGCAGCACAGTCGCGGTGATCGGCTGGCTCGCCGGCGTCATCGCGTTCCTGGTGTGGTTGTGGATCACCAACATCGCGGTGCTGCTGGGTGTGGAGTTCGACGCCGAGATCGACCGTGGTCGGGCGCTCGCCGCCGGCCATCCGGCCGACCAGGAGTCGTACGTCGAGCCGAGGGACACCTGCAAGATGTCTGCGGACGAAAAGAAGCGGATCTTGTGGAGCGCAAGTTTGGCCGCGTGACGGTGCTTCATCCGGGCAAATTGTTGGCACAGGTGGTGGGGCGCCAGGGATTCGAACCCTGAACCTACGGATTCAAGTTGGCAGCCGGGGTGCCATCCGGTGTCGTGCCGTACTGAATCATATTGTTCTGCCCACTGTTGTCCCTGGGTGTGACGGTGTCTGACGTGCCGTGCCGCGTACACGTGAGCAACCATTGGCGCTGACCGGCTGCTGATCTACGGTGAAGTTCATCTCCGCCGGGTGCTGCAGAGATACGGAAGGCATTACAACCGGCACCGTCCGCATCGCTCACGGGATCGTCGGCCGCTCAACCGTCACATGCCCCGGCTACACCCACCGATCTCGATCAGGTCCGCCTGCAACGCCGACCGGTACTCGACGGCCTGATCAACCAGTACCGGCGGGCCGCCTAGGCGGAGTGAATAACCGCAGTTCAGAGGCCGTATCCAGGTTTTCTCACCCCACAAGGGCGCCCGGGGCTCGAACCCGTAACCTACGGATTAAAGGTCCGTAGCTTGAGCACGGGCTGCGGACCTGTCGCAGCAATCAGGGACCTCGTTCCCGGCCGAGGAAGCACGACAAAAGTCGCCTGAAGTCGTGCGGGTGTTCGAGCGCCGGCACGTGCCCGCATCGGCCGAGCACGTGCAGACGGACATCGGCCAGGTGTTCGAGCAGGGGCAGGGCTGCCGTCCCGAGCGGGGTGACTCGGTCCTCGGCGCCGTGGACGAGCAGCACGGGCGCGCGGACCCCTGCCAGCGTTTGCGCCGAGAGGGTGAGGTCGTCGGCCCAACGTTCCCTAGGTGGAGGGAACAACGACGCGAATGCGGCCGCCCCCGCTCGCATCGCAGCTGCACGGGCAGCGACGGCCGACTCGGTCACGAGCGCTTGGTCGAGGACGAGGCGACTCAACATGTCTCGTGCCCCGAGCGGGCCGGCGGGGGCGGCCCAGACCGCGTCGAGCTCGGCGGACAGTGGCGCCCCGGGGGCGCCCATCGTCGAGACCGCCACGACACGGGTGACCTGCTGGGGACGCGCGGCCGCCAGCGCCAGCGCCACGGCACCGCCCATGGAGTGGCCCACCACGGCGTAGCGCTCGACACCGAGAGCATCCATCAGGCCCGCGGCTTGCTCCGTCCACAGCCGGAGCCCACCCCTGGAGCCCGCCGGGATTGGTGTACGGCCGAACCCCGCCTGGTCAGGAGCCACCAGGTGCCAGGACGTGCCCAGCGCCTGGGTCGTCGTCGCCCAGGCGCCGGATCCGGTCGTACCGGGTCCGGAGCCGTGCAGCATCAGCACCGCGGGCCCGGTGCCGCTCTCCAGGACGTGGACGGGAGAGCCGTCGACTATGACGGTCCGAAGTGCCATCACCGGGACAGGTCAGGTGTGCTCATGCCGATGCGGAGTTGATGGACTTCGAAAAGACCTCCATCATCGCCCTGCCGAATTGCGGCATGTCGGGCCACCCCCGGCAGGAGACGAGGTTGCCGTCCACGACGTCGGGAGCGTCGATGACCGTCGCGCCCGCGTTCTCCATGTCACCGGTGATGGGGGGGAAGCACGCCGTCTTTCGACCCTTCAGCAGCCCGTACACAGCCGGTACCTGCGCGCCGTGGCACACCAGCGCGATCGGGAGGTTGCGCGCGAAGAAGTGCTCGGTGATGCGCCTGACGTCGGCGTCGACCCGGATCCACTCGGGGGCGCGTCCCCCAGGGATGATGAGGGCGTCATAGCGCTCGACGTCGACCTCGGCCCAGGGCACGTCGACCGGCAACTTTCGGCCGTTCTTCTCCACGTAGGCGTCGGAGTTGGGGTCGAACTCGTGGATGACCAGCTGAACGTCACGCATCGTCCGTGACGAGACGTCAACGTCCCAGCCGCCCTCCTGCACGCGATAGTAGGGATACATGGTGTCGAGCTCCTCGGCGGCGTCGCCGGTCAGGAGCAGCGCTCTGGGCACCTGCTTCTCCTCGCATCTGAGGCGGGTGAGGTGGATCCGATCCGATCCGATCCGATTGCGTCAGCATTCCTCGACCCAGCCCGCCCGTCAAGCCTTTACCGCCATTCCGTCCGCATCCTTGACGTCGTCGAACAATCGTCGGAACCGCTCGCCGGACAGCAGAATGTGCCGACGCATGGCGTAGGCGGCGGCGTCGGGGTCACGCGCGGCGATCGCGGCCAGAACTTCTTCGTGCTCGGCCATGGCCAAGTGAGTGACCTGGGTGTCGTGGAGAAGCCGGAACAGGTGCACGTGCGTGTGCAGGCGAGCGAGCGCTTCGCGGATGACCTCGTTCTCCGCGCTCAGGGCGACGAGATCGTGAAAGGCGGCGTCGCGCAGCCCGAAGGCGCCATAGGCCATGAGCCCGTCGCCCCCCTCCAGCTCCGCCATCTCCTCCAGCAGTCGTCGCAGACCGGCCACCTGCTTCGGGGATGCGCGTTCGGCGGATCTGCGCGCCGCTGCCGGCTCGAGGAGCAGGCGGACCTCAAGCATGTCCTCGAATCGGTGACGGGTGATTTGGGGGGGAATGTGATAGCCGGCATGGGGCACACGCACGACCAGGCCCTCGGCCTCCATGCGGTTCAGAGCGTCTCGGATCGGCGTCTGCGAGACCCCCAGCTCTCGCGCCAGGGCGTCGATCGTGACGCGGGAGCCAGGCTCGATCCGTAGCGACATCAGCTGTCCGAGCAGCGTGTCGTACACCTCGTCGGCAAGCCGGCCGCGAGATCTTTCCGGTGGCATTCCGGCCGTCATGGCCCCACGGCGCCGCGCGATCATCGCCTCGTCGTCCATCGTGACATGAGGTCCTTTCTTGCGTTTTCGGGAACCTGTTGACATCGGTCGCAACGCTGCGGGATGTTGACGCTCCCACTCGGATCGTATAGGAAAGGTGACGGATGCCAGCCATCCTTCACCCATCGGGGAACCGCCCGCCATCGCTCCGCTTCGATCAGTTGGAGCTCCCATGAGCATGCTCGACGTCCTTCTCGGTTCGCCACCGGGCCGCACAAGGGCCGAAGGACTGCTCGACTGCCTGAAGCCCCATGACGTCGTGGCGTACTCGTGACGCCGGTCTGCGGGTCAGCCCCTGCGACAGCCGGCAACACGCCTGAACACCCCCAGCAACTGCTCGGCGAAGCACGCAGCAGGGCTCCAGAAGTCCCCACCCAGAAAGCAGGCAAGAAGATGCGGTATCCAAAGCGATTAGGACGACTGTCCGTTCCCGGTCGAAAGGTGCAGCTGGCGACGGCGGCCATGTTACTGGCCACGACCGTGGCGGCTTGCGGCGGCCAGGAGGGCAGCGCCCCCAAGGCGCCGGCGACCATCCCGGAGCTCACCAAGGATCCGCTGACCCTCAGCTTCATCTGGTTTGACTGGCCCCCCGCCCACGCGCTGGAAGCCTTCGCGAACGCCGAGTACACCAAGGAGCGGTCGAACGTGACCATCAAGGTCAAGACCGTGCCGAACGCGAACTGGCACGACGCGATGTTCACCCAGTTCGCCGCGCACAAGACCGACTTCGACATCCCGATCCTGGACTCGCAACACATCGGCGAGGCCGTGACGAACGGCAACATCCTCGACATCACCGACTTCGTCAAGAAGAACATCGACGTCAAGGCCTACAACCCGTACCTCCTGGCGGCCTACGGCCAGTTCCCCCAGGCGGAGACCGGGAAGCGCGACGAAAACGCCCCCCTGTACGGACTGCCGCTGCTCGGCGACACCTGGACGATGATCTACCGCAAGGACCTGATCGGCGACAAGCCACCGCAGACCTGGGACGAGATGATCTCAGTCGCCGAGAAGTGCCAGGCGGACCACCCTGGCGTCAGCGGGCTGGCTTTCCACCAGGCCAACGGTTCCGACGCCGCGGCCGTAACCTACAACACGGTCAACGGCGTCTACGGCGGCAACCTCTGGGACTCCAAGAAGCGCAAGATCCAGGGCGTCCTCAACGACACTGCGGGCCAGGAGGCGATGGACGTCCTGGTCAACAAGATGAAGCCGCTGACCGCCAAGGGCTCCGGCAACTGGTTCATCGACGAGGTGAACGCGGCGGTCGCCCAGGGCAAGGCATGCATCGCGTTCAACTGGATCGCCGCGAGCGGCGGCCTGCTCGACCCGAAGCAGTCGACCCTCGGCACCACGCGGGAGCAGATTCTCGACAAGCTGGGTTTCGCCCCTCTGCCGAGCCAGAAGACGAACCTGGTGCCTCTCGGCGGCATGGGGATGCACGTGTCGGCCTACTCCCCCAAGACGAACCAGGCGGAGGCCCTGAACTTCATGAAGTGGTTCGAGCGGGCTGACATCCAGAAGAAGTGGGCCGCGGCCGGTGGCGTGCCATCGCGGACGGACGCCCTGCAGTCGCCCGAGTTCCTCAATGCCCAGCCGTTCAACAAGGTGTACGCCGACTCGGTTCCGCGGATGCGGGACATGTGGAACGTGCCCGAGTACGCGCGCCTCGTCGACATTGAGAACACCAACGTGAACGCGGCTCTCAACGGCGCGAAGAAGCCGAAGGATGCGCTCGACGACATCGCCAAGGAGCAGCAGGGCGTGCTCGACTCCAGCAGCCGCAAGGGCGGCGGCGGACTGTGAGTGACCCCGCCCCTCTGACGACCGACCACCCCGGGCAGGTGGCGTCCGCGACGCCGCCTGCACCGGGTCGGTCCCGCCGCTTGAGCGACCGCTGGCTCGCCGTCGCCTTCATCTCCCCCGCGTTGCTGCTGTTGCTCGCAATGTCGGTGTTCCCGTTGCTGTGGGCGTTGTACCTGTCTTTCACCGACTACTCGGCCACCCGCGGGGGGCCCGCCCATTTCATCTGGTTCGAGAACTTCACCGCCATCCTGACTTCGGCGCAGGTCCACCTGAGGGCCTTGACGACGTTGATCTACGTGATCGGCGCGGTCACCCTGCAGACCGTGCTCGGTTTCGCCATCGCCTACCTGATCTCACGGCGTACGCACGGGCGAGGACTGCTGACCACACTGTTCCTGGTTCCGATGATGCTGTCGCCCGTCGTGGTCGGGCTGTTCTGGCGATTCATGCTCGACGCGCAATTCGGCGTGATCAACAGCATGCTCGGCTCGCTCGGCCTGGGGCAGGTGGAGTGGCTCACCCGGCAGCGAACGGCATTGATTTCCCTGATCGTGGTCGACACCTGGCAATGGACGCCGTTCATCATGCTCATCGCGCTCGCGGGCCTTACCGCGGTCCCCAAGTACTTGTACGAGGCCGCCTCGATCGACCGGGCGTCCGAGTGGTTCCGGTTCCGCACCATCACTCTTCCGCTGGTGTGGCCGCTGCTCCTCATTGCCGTGTTGTTCAGGGCCATCGAGGCCTTCCGGCTGTTCGACCTCGTCTACATCCTCACCAGCGGAGGTCCGGGGGTCTCCACCGAGACGTTGTCGTTCCACGTCTACAAGGTCGCGTTCCTGGGCTTCAACACCGGAACCGCCTCGGCGTACGGGATCCTCATGGTCCTCGTCGTCATGGTCCTCACGCAGCTCTACCTGCGCTACTTGAACAAGCTCAAGGAGGACTGATGGCCGTCTCCGTCGACGAGGCCGTGTCCACAGGTCCTGCCCGGGATCACACGCCCCCCGCGCGCCGCTTCGGCGGCCGGGGCCGCTCCGTGCTGGAGGTCGCGCTGCTGACCGTGCTGGCCGTCGTGATGCTCTTTCCGGCGCTGTGGATGATCGAGACATCCATCAAGGAGAACCGGGACGTCTACGCCATCCCGGCCAAGTTCTTCGACTTCAAGGTCACTATGGACCATTTCAAGGACGTGTTCGTCGCCTCCGGCGGCGGTCGTTCGACCTTGTCCGGCTCGTTCCTCAACTCCGTCGTGGTCGCCGGGGTCTCCACGGCGCTGGCCACCGTGCTGGGGGTCCCGGCGGCCTGGGCCTACTCACGCTTCGCCGTGAAGGCCAAGAAGGACCAACTGTTCTTCATCCTGTCCACCCGCTTCATGCCGCCCGTGGTGGTCGTGATCCCGATCTTCCTCATGTACCGCCAAGTCGGACTCATCGACACCAAGCTCGGCCTGATCCTCATCTACGCCGCGTTCAACGTCCCGTTCACGATCTGGATGATGAAGGGGTTCGTCGACGAGGTGCCCGCAGAGTACGAGGATGCCGCCATGCTCGACGGCTACACCCGCTTGCAGGCGTTCTGGCGATTTACCCTTCCCCTGCTCCTGCCCGGCATCGCCGCGACGGCGGTCTTCGCACTCATCTTCTCGTGGAACGAGTTCGTGTTCGCCATCTTCCTTACCTCCAGCGACAACGTGCGGACGGCCCCACCTGCCATCGCCGGCCTCATCGGTGGAACCACGGTGGACTGGGGTCTCGTGGCCGCCGCCTCCGTAGTGTTCGCCCTACCGGTGCTCGTCTTCGCCTACCTGGTGCGCAAGCACCTCGTCGCCGGTGTGACGCTCGGGGCGGTGCGACGCTGATGGCGGGCATCGAGGTGACCGCCCTGCACAAGCGCTACCCGGACGGGACGGTCGCAGTTGATCACGTGGACCTGTCCATCGGCGACGGCGAGCTGTTCGTGATGCTCGGCCCTTCGGGTTGCGGCAAGACGACCACGTTGCGGGCCATAGCCGGCCTGGAGAGGCAGACGACGGGCGACATCCGCATCGGCAACACGCTGGTCAACGACCTGCCGCCCGCCGAGCGCGACATCGCCATGGTGTTCCAGTTCTACGCTCTCTACCCGCATCTGAGAACCCGCGACAACCTGGCGTTCCCACTGCGGGCCGAGGGACTGCCCAAGGCGGAGGTGCGCGAGCGGGTCGACGAGGCCGCCCGGCTGATGCGGCTCGGTCCGCTCCTGGACCGGCGACCGCGCCGGCTGTCCGGCGGGGAGCAGCAGCGCGTCGCGCTTGCTCGCGCCCTGGTGCGACGACCGCGCGCATTCCTCATGGACGAACCTCTCACCAATCTGGACGCGGAGCTGAGGGCGGACATGCGCACGGAGATCAAGCACCTACAGGGGGAGCTGGGGACGACGATGGTCTACGTCACCCACGACCAAGTCGAGGCGATGTCGCTCGGTCACAGAATCGCCATCCTCAACAAGGGCCGCGTCGAGCAGATCGGCACGCCGCTGGAAGTCTACGACCGTCCGGCGAGTCTTTTCTGCGCCGCATTCATCGGCTCCCCGCCGATGAACCTGATTGAGGTGGAGGTGGCCGACGGGAAGCTGCGCAGTCAGGGCGGACTGGCCCTCACGCCGCCGCCAGGCCTGCCGCGCGACCGTTGCCTGGTCGCAGGCGTCCGGCCGGAGGCGCTGGAAGTCACAGAACCAGGGGCGGAACGTTCGGTCCCGGCCCGCGTGGTCTCGGCGGAGTGGCTGGGCGACGAAATCATCTACGTGGTTGACCACGGCGGCCAGCGCGACGTACGTGTTCGGATGCCACCGACTGTCCGTTTCGCCGCTGACGCACCGGTCGGGCTGCGGCACACCGGCGGGACCCCGGCGGTCTACGACGTGAGCACGGAAGAGCTGGTGGCCTGATGGGAACCGTGGCAGTGCACGGGCTGTGCAAGTCCTTCGGTAAAGTCCAGGCCCTGGACGGGGTGACGCTGGACGTGCCGGACGGATCGTTCTTCGTCGTGCTCGGACCCTCGGGGGCAGGCAAGACGACGACCCTGCGAGCGATCGCCGGCCTTGAGAAACTTGACGCCGGGTCGGTGCATCTGGACGGGAGGGACGCGACCGGTGACGCCCCGGCCGCACGCGACCTGGCCATGGTCTTCCAGAACTACGCCCTCTACCCGCGGCACACGGCGTACGAGAACATCGCTTCGCCGCTGCGGGCACGCCGCTGTTCTTCGAGCGATATCGCCGCTGCCGTCGAGCAGATCTCGAGCCTGCTGCACATCGAACGTCTGCTGCAGCGTCGTCCGGCGCAGTTGTCGGGCGGTGAGATGCAGCGTGTCGCCCTGGCCCGGGCGCTGGTCCGTCGCCCGCGCGCGTTTCTCATGGACGAGCCGCTGACGAACCTCGACCTCAAGCTCCGCGTCGAGATGCGCACCGAGCTCACCCGCATCCACCGAAGCCTCGGAGCAACCTTCGTCTACGTGACCAACGACCAGGTCGAGGCCCTGTCCATGGCCGACCAGGTCGCGGTCCTCAAGGAGGGGAAGGTGCAACAGGTCGGAACGCCGACCGAGGTGTACGAGCGTCCAGCCAACCAGTGGGTCGCGGGATTCGTCGGGAGCCCGCCGATCGGCCTGCTCGCCTGCCACGCCGAGGGAGATCGTCTGGTCGGGGCGGAAGGCTGGACGCTGCCGCGGCCCCGCTGGACCACGGCTGAGGACGGTCGTCCGCTGCTGCTGGGCCTGCGCGCGGAGGACCTGTCCGTCGAGCAGCGCGGGGACGCGTCGTTGTCGGGTGAGCTCTACGGGCTTGAGCCGCTCGGTGACCGAACGGTGGTCGACGTCCGAGTGGGGACGGAGATCCTCAAGGTCAAGGCACGAACCACCGTCACCGGTACGCCGGGCGAGCGGCTGCTTGTCACGGTCGACCTGGACCGTGCGCACCTGTTCGATGCGGGCACCGGGCTGGCGCTGTCCGAGGCCGGGAGGTAACCGCGCAGGGCTGCGACGTCGACATGCGCCCGCACGTGGCAATCGAGCCTCGGCGGACCGTCACCGGTGAGCACGGCCTGTCGACGCTGAAGCAGCCATGGCCCGAGAAGGCGATCGGTGGCGCGGGGCGTCGCCCTCCAGCCAGGGCCAAGGCCACGTTCGGCCCGCTCGGCAACCTCGACCCCGACGAGGTCGTGTGACCCGTTCGTCAACGCGCGTGGCGCGATCGCTGAGGTCACGCTGGACATCACCAAGAACATCACAGGAGGCGACGCAATGAGCGACCCGATGAACGTCCTGGCCCCCGAGCATCGGCGGCTCCGGATCGGCGGCGCCTGGCGCGACGCCGCCAGCGGAGCCACCTTTGGCGTCGAGGACCCGGCCACCGGCAAGACCATCGCCGAGGTGGCGGACGCCGACGTCGTTGACGGGCTCGCCGCTCTGGACGTGGCGAGCAAGGCAATGGCGGAGTGGGCGGCGACCCCGCCGCGAAAACGGTCAGAGTTGTTGACCGCGACGTACCGGGCACTGACCGAGCGATCCGAGGAGGTCGCCCGGCTGATAACGCTCGAGATGGGAAAGCCGCTCGCCGAGGCCCGGGGAGAGGTGGCCTACGGCGCCGAGTTCTTCCGTTGGTTCGCCGAGGAGGCGGTGCGCGTCGAGGGGCGCTACAACACCGCTCCCGCTGGTGGATATCGCATCCTCACCGTGCCGAAGCCGGTCGGACCGTGCGTCTTCGTGACGCCCTGGAACTTTCCGTTGGCCATGGGCGCCCGCAAGATCGCTCCTGCGCTGGCGGCGGGCTGCACGACGATCACCAAGCCGGCAGCCCAGACGCCCCTCACCATGCTGTTGCTGGCCCGCATCATGGAGGAGGTCGGCGTTCCCCCGGGCGTCGTCAACGTCGTGACAACCAAGCGTGCCGGCGAGGTGGTCTCAGCACTGCTGGCCGACCGTCGGACCCGCAAGCTTTCGTTCACCGGGTCGACCGAGGTCGGGCGCGTGCTGCTACGACAGGCGGCGGACAACGTGCTGCGCACCTCCATGGAACTGGGCGGCAACGCGGCTCTGATCGTGTGCGCCGACGCGGACCTGGACGTCGCGCTCGACGGTGCCATGGTGGCCAAGATGCGCAACATCGGGGAGTCCTGCATCGCGGCCAACCGAATCTACGTCGAGGAGCCGGTGCGCGAGGAGTTCACGGCGCGCTTCGCCGAGCGGATGGGCGCGCTCTCGGTGGGCCATGGTCTCGACGACGGCGTGGACGTCGGGGCGTTGATCGACGAGGCCTCGGTAACCAAGATCGACGAGCTCGTCGCCGACGCGGTCAATCGCGGCGCCCGTGTCCTGGTGGGCGGCGAGCGTCCGGATGGGCCGGGCCACTTCTACCCGCCTACGGTCCTCGTCGACGTGCCCGAGGACGCGCGGATGCTGGAGGCGGAAATCTTCGGCCCGGTGGCGCCGATCATCTCGTTCACGTCCGACGACGAGGTGATGGCGAAGGCCAACGACACCGAGCACGGCCTGGTCGCATACGTCTTCACCCGTGACCTCCAACGGGCGCTCCGGTTCACCGAGGGGCTGGAGACGGGGATGCTCGGTATCAACCGTGGTCTGATCTCGGACCCGTCGGCTCCGTTCGGAGGCGTGAAGCAGTCCGGGATCGGCAAGGAGGGGTCGCACGAGGGCATCCTTGAGTATCTCGACGTCACCTACGCGGCGATCGACCTACCGTGACCGGCCTGCTGCTCCGGGAGCCCGCCGAGGATCACCGCGCCCTGTGCGCACATGACCTGACCGGCCTCCACCCGTGGGGCGCGACCCGGGCCATGGTCGGCACGAATCCGCCGGCACCCGGGGGCGCCGTCGACTCCGCCGGTGTGCGCGCCACAGACCCGGCCGCGGCGGTGGATGGGGCGATCAGCCCTTTCGACGGTCCCAAAGGCTACGCACTCGGGCTCATGATCGAGGTGCTGGTCGCGACCTTGACTCATACCGCCCTTGGCGACGATGTCCGCGGGACCCTCGACCCGACCGACCCGCCCACCAAGGGCGACGTCTTCATCGCGACGGACCCGAGGGCGCCCGGGCACGATCGAGTCTGGGGGCCCGGCGCGCACGCCTGCGCCACCCGGCAGCCAACCTTGCCGACGCCGTCCCGGTCTAGCAGGTGACCTGGACGTCCGCCCAGCAAATCACCGCCGACGTTCCAGAGAGGCACTGACATGCTTGAGACCGTCCGCGGACCACGCCAGCTGATAGTGGGCGAAGGGGTCGCGCAGAACATCCCACGAGTGGTGGCCGAGTGTGGCTCGCGAGTCCTCATCGTGACCGACCGGGTTCTTCTGGGGCAGCCGGGCGTGGCCGAGATCGTGGCCGCCGTGCGGGAGAAGGTCGAAGTCGTCGGGGTGTTTGCCGACGCGACTCCGGACGTGCCGCTCGCCGATGTCGCCCTGGCCGTCTCGGTCGCCGCAGAGGTGGACGCCGACGTGATCCTCGCCATCGGGGGTGGCACTGTGATCGACCTCGCCAAAATCGTCGGCGTCATCCGGTGCCACGGTGGGACGCCGCGCGACTTCTACGGCGAGTCGAAGGTGCCGGGGCCGACGATTCCTCTCGTCGCGGTCCCGACGACGTCAGGCACCGGCTCCGAGCTCACGCCCGTCTCGGTGTTGACCGACCCCGACCGCGAGCTGAAGGTGGGGGTCTCCAGCGTCCACATCGTGCCCGACTTCGCCATCGTCGACCCCGAGCTCACCTACACCTGCCCTGCGACCGTCACTGCCCACTCCGGCATCGACGCGTTCTGTCACGCGGTGGAGAGCTACACCGCGCGACCCCGGGCCCACGGACCGCGCGACCCGGTGGAGCAGGTCTTCCTCGGCCGCAACCCGATCACCGATCACTACGCGCTCCTGGCCGCGGAGCGGATCGCCCGCAGCTTGCCCCATGTCGTCAGGGACGGAGGCGACAAGGACGCGCGCGCGGACATGTCCTATGGGTCCGTGCTGGCCGGGCTCGCGTTTTCCCACGCAGGCAACGCGGCTCCGCACGCCCTCCAATACCCCATCGGCGCAGCCACCCACACCCCGCACGGCCTGGGCGTCGGGCTGCTGCTGCCCTACGCGCTGGACGCGGCCAGGGATGCCATCGGCGACCGGTTGGCCATCCTTGCCGGGGTGTGCGGGCTCGACGTGACCGACGCCTCGGATGCCGAGGCCGCAGATACGTTCCTCATCTGGCTCGACGGGCTCCTTGCCGACATCGGCATCCCTACCACCTTGGCGGACATCGGCGTGGCACGCGCCGACCTCCCGCGCTTCGCGGAGATGGCCAGTGGCGTCACCCGCTTGATCCAGAACCATCCAGGCCCGACCGACACCGCCAGCCTGACCGCGATCCTCGAAGCGGCCTGGCTCGGGGACCGGACCCGACACGTCCTGACTCCGGAGCAGAGACAGTGACGGGCCTTTCACATGACGACGAGTTCGCTGCCCCACCCTGGGTATCGGAATTGTCGGCTACGCCTTAATGGAAGCCTGGGGGTGCCCGAAACTCGGCTGTTGACCTGGGGGTTTGGCGTTTCAGCGTTGGCAGGCATGATCGCGTCCATGGCGCTACGGCTGGTTTATCTCATCTTCGTTGGGCAGAGCAAGGCCGGGAGTCGGTGACGGCCTGCCGCCAGGCTCTGGTCATGGGGTGCCGGATCGCGATCTATATCCGAGGCGGCTCCAGGGCACGGGCTCAGAGCGGGACCTCGAAGTGGACGGTCCGGAAGCGGGACGGATCGCCGTCCCGGTCGTCGTGGATCGGGACGGCGACCGACCTCCAGAAGAGCTCGGCGCCCTCGACACGGCCATCGGTGTGCAGGTAGAGGCGGGTGTAGCCGGGAGTAGATGCGACGTGTGCGCATGCCCGCTTCACCAGTTTGCGGGCGAGGCCCTGGCGGCGGTGCGCCGGTCGTACGTAAGCCCGGAACAGCTGGGCGGTGCTGCCCGCCGCCGCCAGGCGGGGTGCTGCGCCAGCGGGCGGTCACCGGGAGGCTCGGGGGTACGGCGGCGCCGCAGCCGCTGGGCGACGCGGTGGGACCCGCGCCGCCGCCAGCACGGTGCGGTGGCACGTGATGCCGGCGCTGCTGATCGTCGTGGCCGCAGCAGAGGTAAGCGTCTTGACGATGGTGTTGGTGAGCGTGGGTTGGACGGTGACGACCGGGCCGTTTCGGTGTCCGTCAGACCGTCGCCGATACCGCCGATCTGTCGCCCCAGCCGGCGCGCATACGCAGGGCGCCGATGGCGCGGCAGGCCAGATAGAACGTGAACGAGATGGTGGTGACGTAGGGGCTGATCGGGATGCTGCTGCCCAGGGCGAGCAGGATGCCGCCGACCATGGAGGTGACGGCGAAGGCGACGCTGAGCAGCGGCACCAGGCGGGGTGAGGCGGTGACGCGCATGGCGGCCGCGGCCGGGGTGACGAGCAAGGCCAGCACGAGCAGCGCTCCTACGACCTGGATGGAGACGGAGACGGCCAAGCCCAGGATGAGGGTGAAGGCGGGCGACAGCGCGCGTACCGGCACGCCGCGCGCGGCGGCGACTTCGGGGTCGACGCTGGCGAAGGCGAGAGGCCGCCAGACGACGGCGAGCGCGACGAGCGTGATGGCGCTGGTGCCGAGCAGCCAGGTCATCTGCGGAGTGTCCACGGCGACGATCTGCCCGGTGAGCAGGCCGAACTTGTTGGCCGCCCGGCCCTTGTACAGCGCCAGGAACAGCACGCCCAGCCCCAGGCCGAAGGGCATCAGAACGCCGATGACCGAGTTGCGGTCGCGGGCGCGGATCCCGAGGGCACCGATCACCAGGGCGGCGAGGATCGACCCGGCCAGCGATCCGGCGGCGACGTTGACGCCGACCAGTAACGCGGCCGAGGCGCCGGCGAACGACAGCTCGGCGATGCCGTGCACGGCGAAGGCCAGGTCCCGCATCATCACCACGACGCTGATGAGCCCACCCACGATGCCGAGCACCGCGCCGGCGATGAGGGAGTTGGTGACCAGCGCCAGCAGCTCGCCGTAGTTGTCATGGTTGAAGATCTGGCCCCAGATGCCGGGGTCATCGGCGACCACGTGGACGATCACGATGTCTCGCCGCCATGATCATAGGAACCGGGGGCGCCGACCACCACGAATCTGTCCCGCGCCCGGATCACCTCGACAGGGCTGCCGTACAGCTCGGACAGGACGGCCGAGGTCATGACCTCCGCGGGTGGTCCGATCCGGAAGCGTCCCCCGGCCAGGTAGAGCACCCGGTCGACATAGCCCAGGATCGGATTGATCTCGTGGGTGACGAACAGCACCGCGGTGCCGTGTTCCCGCCGCCGCTGGTCTACCAGGGCGGCCACCGCCTGCTGGTGGTTGAGGTCCAGCGACAGTAGTGGTTCGTCGCAGAGCAGGAGGATCGGGTCGGTTGCCAGGGCCTGGGCGATGCGCACGCGCTGTTGTTCGCCGCCCGACAGCAGGCTCAGCGGTAGATCGGCGTACGGCGCGGCGCCCACTGCGGTGAGCAGTTCCTCCACGCGTCGCCGGAGGCGCCCGCCGCCGAGCGGCAGTCCCCAACGGTGCCCGTCGATGCCCAGCCGCACCAGGTCGCGCGCCCGCAATGGGGTGTGCGCGGCCACTGACCGGTGCTGGGGGATGTACCCGATCAGATTGCTTCCTCGACGGGGCGGTCGGCCGTCGATCAGCAACTTGCCCGCCGAGAGCGTTTGCTGACCGAGCAGGGCGCGCAGGAGGCTGGTCTTGCCGGAGCCGTTCGGGCCGAGCACCGCGATGAACTCTCCGGGTCGCACATCGAGGTCGAGGTCCTGCCAGAGGACGCGCTGCCCGTACGCGAGCATCGCGCCCTGGAGGCTGAGGACGGTTGCGCCGGATGCCTTGAGCCCCGGTTCGATGGGTGACACGGCGGTGTGCTCGGTCATCGGCCCAGAGCCTTGTCGAGGGTGTCGAGGTTGCCGGTCATCCAGCCGACGTAGTCCTTGCCGGCCGGCAGGGTCTCGGTGACAGGCACCACCGGGATGCCGTTGTCGGTGGCGGCCTGCACGACCTTCTCGGTCTGCGGTCCCGCCGTTTGCTCGTTGTAGACCAGGGCCTGGACCTTCTTGCCGCTGAACAGGGCGAGGGTCTCAGCCAGGACCTTGGGGGAGACGTCGTCGCCCTCCTCGATCGCCTCGGCGAACTCTTCGGGCGTGGCGTTCACCAGGCCACAGGCCTCCAGCAGGTAGCCGGGTACTGGCTCGGTGATGGCCACGGCCGTGCCCTTGGCGGTCTTGGCGACGTCTGCTTCCTGGCCCTGGAGGGTCGCGAGCTTCTGCTTGAAGGCTTCGGCGTTGGCCGTGAAGGCGGCGGCGTCAGCGGTGTCGGCCTTGCCCAGTGCGGTGGAGATCTGGTCGGCCAGTTTTGCCATGGAAGGGAAGTCGTACCAGACGTGTTCGTTGAGTTCGCCGCCGGTCGGGGCGGTCTTGCCGGAGATGGTGACGGCGTTGAGGAGTTGGGCCGAGGGGTTGTTCGCGGCTTTGAGCATGGTGTCGACGAAGTCGTCGTATCCGCCGCCGTTCTCGATGACGAGCTTGGCCTTGGACAGGGCGAGCTGGTTCTGCGTGTTGGCCTCGTAGGAGTGCGGATCCTGCTCGGGGTCGGTGATGATCGAGGTCACCTGGACCTTGTCGCCGCCGATCTGCTTGGCGATATCGCCGTACACGTTGGTCGAAGCCACGACCGTGATCGGCGCAGACATCGTTGCGGAGGCATCAGCGCTGGGTGTCGAAGGGGGCGAGGAGGATCCGCAAGCCGCCAGGACCAACGAAGCCAAGCCGGCCAGGGCGAACAGTGACGGGCGGCTTAGAGGAAGGTACATACCGATCCTAAGGGGAAATGATAATGATTTTCAGTTTAATCTAGCACTGGTCCTGGAAGCAGCGCCAGAGTTTGGATATCCATGGACAAGGTGGCCTTGGGGACACGTGATGCTCGGGGCATGCGCAGTGGGGGACCGTAGGCGGTCGATCGTCGCGTCGCCCTGCGCGGTGGTGCGGGTGACCATGCCGCCGGTGCCGGCCGCGATCGCCACCGCGGGCCGCCGGCGGATTCATGCCGGCGTCCGTTCGTCTACTCGTACGGCTCGGCGGGCGCAGCTATCGGATCGACCTTGGGGACGGGTTCGCGTCCGATCAGCCGTGCCAGGTGCGCCTCCTCGACGATGCGGGCGCGCGTGAGCTCCGCTTGGCGCGCTATGCGGATGCCCCTCAAGCGGTCTTGCGCCAGGGTGGCCACCGCCAGGATGACCAGCACCACGCCCGATGTGATCAGCAGGGGCCGGAACCCCGGCTTGACGTAGTTGGCAAAGTCCGTGGAGAAGGCGGAGATCTTCAACAGCGCCCCGCCGAGCAGGAGGAGAAGCAGGCTCTGCGATACCCGTTTCACTGGCTGCGCCTTCCTGCGCTGAAGGCGCGATCTTGGAGGCGGAGGGGGACCCGTATGACGATGGCCGGTTGGTCGAGCCGACTCATTCGTAGGGTTCCGCCGGTTGCTGGACGGCGGTCACAGTTGCAGCGGTCATCGCGGGGGCCGCGTAATCGTGGGGGATGCCGTGCTTCCAGGGGATCCACGTGCCCGTGACCTCCACCCAGGAGTTCTCCTTGGGCGCGGGAGCGCCTTCCACGGCGACCTTCATGGCGAATGCGTCCGCGGCGCAGCAGCTGATCCGCATCCTGGTGACGTACCAGTGCCTGCCGGTCCTCGGCAGCGTGACGAAGCCGGTCAGCCGGACGCCCGTGCCCGCCAGGGACAGGCCCGACGGTGTGTACGCGCGCCCGATGAACTCGCTCAGCGTCAGCCCGGTCACCTGGCCGCCGGTGAGCGGGCGATAGGCGGCGGTCCGCAGCGGTGCTGGGGCGCCGTCATCACGCCCGGCCGCAAAGGAGCCGAGCGCGGGAGGGGCGATCAGGACCAGGGCGAACACCGGCACGGCGAGCAGCCAGGCCACGCGATGGCCGTGCCCGGTCCCGTGCGCGTCGGCCCGGCCGAGCCATTCCTGGGCGACGGACAGCAGCCCGAGGGCTGCAAGCACCACGCCGGCCGCGATGATGAGCGGTCGGAAGCCGGGTCTGACGTAGTTGACGTACGTCGCGGAGAAGGCGGAGATGCTCAGCAACGTCGCGCCGAGCGTCAGCAGCAGGGCCCCCTGCGTCTGACGCCTCACAGCAGCGCCCAGCCCGCGACGAAACTGACGCCGATCGCCAGCCCGAGCGTGAGAGGAGCGAAGCGCCAGGCGAACGCGCGGCCGAAGGTACCCGCCTGGAGCGCGATGAGCTTCAGGTCGACCATCGGCCCCACCACGAGGAACGCCAGCTTGGCCGTCGGGGAGAACGCGGTGAGCGAGGCGGCCACGAACGCGTCGGCCTCCGAGCAGATCGACAGCAGCACCGCCAGGAACGCCAGCACCAGCACCGACACCACCGGCACCCCGGCCACCGCGGTCAGCCATGCGCGGGGGATCGCCACGTTCAGCGTCGCCGCCGCCAGGGCGCCGACGACCAGGAACCCGCCGGCATGCATCAGGTCGTGCCGCATCGCGTCCAGGAAGGCGCTCCACCTGCCCTGCCCGTGCGAGACCCGGCGGCGAGGGGCCGGGAGCCACGCGGCCCGCCCGAACCGGGCCCAGATCCACCCGGCCAGCACGGCCACCGTCAGCGAAGCGCCGAACCGCGCGACCACCATCGCGGGGTCGTCGGGGAAGGCCACCGCGGTGGCCACCAGCACCACCGGGTTGATCGCCGGCGAGGCCAGCAGGAACGCCAGCGCCGCGGGCGGCGCCACACCCCGAGCCATCAGCCCCGAGGCCACCGGCACCGACGCGCACTCGCAACCTGGCAGCACCGCACCGGCCACTCCGGCCACCGGCACCGCCGCGTAGGTGCGGCGGGGCAGTGCCCGGGTCCAGAACGACGCGGGCACGAACGCGGTGATGGCCGCCGACAGCGCCACCCCGAACACCAGGAACGGCAGCGCCTGCACGCACACCGCCACGAACACGGTCGCCCAGGTCTGTAGCGCCGGAGCCGTCAGATATGGCGCAAGCAGGAACCGGCCCGCCGCCAGCAAGGCCACCAGGACGATGAACGCCCACGGCAGCCGGATCCCGCCGGTGTCCCGGCCCTGCCCGGAATGGGGCGCGAGGTGGTCGGTCGTGCTTGTCTCGGTCATCGCTCTCCCCGCCCGTGCTGGCAGCAGAGTAGCGGTTCACGCTGCGACGACAGGGCAGTGTCGACTGCTTTTGGTGGGTTCGGCGATCGGGTCAGGCGTCGGGCCGGGAAGTGTAGGGGAGCAGGGCCATCTCCCGAGCGTTCTTGATGGCCTTGGCGATCTGGCGCTGCTGCTGCACGGTGACGCCGGTGACGCGGCGGCTGCGGATCTTGCCCCGGTCGGAGACGAACTTGCGCAGCAGGTTGGTGTCCTTGTAGTCGATGCGGTCGACGTACAGGAGTGGGTTGGGCTTCTTGCGCGGGGTGCGGCGGTTCTTCATGCGTTCTCCTTGATGGTGAGGATGGGGGCGAACGGGTCGTCGTAGCCGGCCCAGGCGTCCGGGCCTGCTGCTTCCTCCGCCTCGGTGAGCAGGCAGGAGTCGAGCAGGGCGCGGAAGCGGGCGGGATCGAGGTCGGGGCCGGTGAAGACGAGGTGCTGGACGCGGTCGCCGCGCTCGGGGTGCCAGTCCAGGGCGGCGGCGAGGCGGCGGGCGGGGGAGACCAGGTCCCAGGCGGCTTCGGGCAGAGCGGCCAGCCAGGGGCCGGCGTCCTCGACCGAGACGATGCCGGCGACGGCGTCCCAGGCCAGCAGTTGGCCGGGCCGGGTGGCCAGCCAGAAGCGGCCGCGTGAGCGTACGGACTCGGTGACCAGCTCGTCGACGGCCTCGAACAGGCGGGCCGGATGCAGCGGGCGGCGGCTGCGCCAGACGGCGGTGACGATCTCGTCGGTCTGGGTGTCGCAGGGCAGTTGGGCGGTGGCCGGGTCGACACGTTCGGCCAGCTCGCCGGTGCACACGGCGGCGCCGGTGACCGGCGGCAGGCAGGACACGGTGTGGATCGGGGTGACGGGGGCGAGGTGGGCGAGGACCGCGCGGGACAGTTCGTGGTCGTCTTCGTCGCCGCCGTGCAGGACCAGGCCGGTGGGGTATTCGAGCTGGCGGGCCAGGACCTCGGCGAGGTAGCGCTGGTCACCGGCGGCCGCGGGTTTGCCTACCTCGATGAGGCGTTCGCCGCTGGTGATGTCGTCGGGCATGGCCTCGGCGTCCAGCGCGGTGAGTACGGCGGTGAGCCGCAGGATGTCGTGGGCTTCGGCGGAGTCTACGGCCTCGGCCACCGATCGGGGCTCCACCGAGTCCCACAGGTCAGCGATCAGCAAAGGTGCGCCGGGCGCCAGCAGGACGAGCTGGGGCAGGAGGTCCTCGCGCACGGTGCAGGTGACGCAGCCGTGCGCGAGCCGTATGTCGGCGGTGTCCAGCACGCGTGTCGCGTCGCGGACGGTGCGGCGGACGCATCCCCGGGCGACGTCGCTCAGGTCGTGGTGGACGGCGAGCGATCCCTGGTGCTCGGCGAGCAGCCGTTCGACGGTGGCGGCGCGGGCCGTGCCGTGCAGGCCCGCGACGAGGACGACGGGGGTGGACACTGACGCCTCCAGGAGTTGAAGTGAAAACCGTTTTCGTTATCATTGCATGGCTTCGCCAGTGGAAAGGAACCGCTTTGGCCAGAAATGAGGTGCGCCCCGTGATCAAGCTGCGATCCACGGCAGGCACCGGATACACCTACGTGACCAGGAAAAGCCGCAGGAACACCCCCGACCGGCTCACCCTGCGCAAGTACGACCCGACCATCCGACAGCACGTGCTGTTCCGGGAGGAGCGATGAAGAAGGGCATCCACCCCGACTACCGCCCGGTTGTCTTCCGCGACCCCGGGGCGGACTTCGCGTTCCTCACCCGGTCCACGATCACGAGCGACAAGACGATCGAGTGGACTGACGGCAACACCTACCCGGTCGTGGACGTCGACGTGTCCTCGGCCAGCCACCCCTTCTACACCGGCCGCAACCGCGTCCTGGACACCGCGGGCCGCGTCGAGCGGTTCAACCAGCGCTACGGAAGGACCTGATGTCCGCGCACTGTCAGCTCACCGGCGTCAAGCCGGTCTTCGGCAACAACGTCTCCCACTCCCACCGCCGCACCCGGCGGCGCTGGGATCCCAACATTCAGCAGCGCCGCTACTGGCTGCCCGGCGAGGGCCGCTACGTCCGGCTCACGCTCAGCGCCCGGGCGATCAAGACGATCGACCGGATCGGCATCGACAGGGCGATCGCGCAGATCCGGGCCCGGGGAGAGAAGATCTGATGGCCAAGAAGAGCAAGATCGCCGCCAACGAGCGGCGCAAGGCCGTGGTCCAGCGCTACGCCGCACGCCGGGCGGAGCTGAAGGAGCTCATCCGTACCGGCACTCCGCAGGAGCGGGCGCAGGCCGTACGGGAGCTCAACCGACAGCCGCGCGACGCCAGCGCCACCCGCGTGCGCAACCGCGACTCCGTCGACGGCCGTCCCCGCGGGCACCTCACCAAGTTCGGGCTCTCCCGCGTCCGCTTCCGCGAGATGGCCCACCGCGGCGAACTGCCCGGCATCACGAAGGCGAGCTGGTAGCCATGGCCGTGCCCAAGCGCAGAACCTCGCGCAGCAACACCCGGCACCGCCGCAGCCAGTGGAAGGCCGCCGTGCCCGACCTCGTCCCGATCATCGTGAACGGGCGGGAGCTGCGCGTCCCCCGCCGCCTCGTCCGCGCCTACCAGCGGGGACTGATCACGATCGACTGAAACCATGCGGCCACCGGGCACGACGACGTGCCCGGTGGCCAGCGCATGTCGTCGTCTCATTGGGTGGGTGGCGCGATCGTGCCAGGCTCTCCGGCGAGACGGCAGGTGCCGCAGGTGCCGTAGACCTCAAAGTGGTGACGTTCGGCCTGAAAGCCGTGCTCGGTGTCCAGGCGTTGTAGCCACCGACCTAGTTCGGGCACTGGAGGCCCCTCGATCACCGTGCCGCAGGACTGACAGACCAGATGATGATGGTGGTTTGGCCCGCACAATCGATAGGTCGTTTCTCCGTGATCTTCGAAGACGTGCGCGAGGCCGTTCTCTGCCAGGGCGTTGAGTGTCCGGTAGACCGTCGTCAAGCCGAGACGCGCGCCGTTTGCCTGAAGTTCCTCATGCAGCGCTTGCGCGCTCACGGGCCGTTCCAGCCCGATGAGCCGCTCTACGACGACGCGCCGCTGACGTGTAGGACTCAGGCCGACGTTCTTGAGCAGCGCCGTCGCGGTGGACGAAGGGGTCACCGGCTCAAACTATGACAAGAGAGGTGAATCTGACAATCATTTTCATTCGTTGCGATTAACACAGTCCGTGTCCATGGCACTCGTACGGACGCCGCTCAGCGAGGTGTCTTCTGGTTTTCCGCAGTTGGTCGTACGGTCGCCCGCATGGTCCGGCACTTCCGGCGTTCCTAGCGTTGCCTCCATGATCCTTATGAAGACCTGCGCCCGCTCGGCCTCACGCACACGCTTCTGCCAGGCCACGCGAAGGCGATGCCCAGCCCGCACGCGCACGGCTACGCCTCATACAACGGCAAGATCGTGGACGCCACGCGGATGAACCCGTCGCTGGAGTTCGGCGCGGGCGAGATGATCTCAACGACGGCCGACCTGGCCCGCTTCTTCGACGCCCTCCTGGGAGGCAAGCTCGTCAGTCGATCCGCGCTCGAGCAGATGCGGGCCACGAAGCCTGCAGGCGCGGGCATGGGGTACGGGCTCGGCCTCCAGGAGTTCAAGCTGATCTGCGGCAAGAGCGTGTACGGGCACAGCGGCGGCACCTTCGGCTATCTCACCGACGCCCTCAGATCCGACTCGGGCCGCACGCTCGTGATCTCCGCGAACCCGTACACGGGCGACGCCCCGGCCGACATCCTGCAGAAGGCTCTGACCGCGACGTTCTGCTGACCAGCGGGTCAGGTTTCGAGCAGCGCGCGGCAGATGCGCGTGACCTCGTCGAGCAGCCGCCGTTGATCGTCCGGCGCGTGCAGGATGTGATCGGCGGTCCCGTGCATGGCGTGGTAGAGCACGATGGCAGTCGCTCCGGGGTCGGGGAGTGTCGCGGTCTCTTCGAGGAGGTTGCGCTGCGCGTCGATCGCCAGGTTGGGGCGAGGTGGCTCGCCCGGCCGGGAGGCGTGGGAGTTGTGCCGGAACAGGACGTCGTGCAGGTCGCTGCGCCGCTGCTCGCTGGGTTTGGTCCTGGCCACCTGCCTCCTTCCGGCTGCTGTCGACCTTAGCGGATCTCCGCATCCATCCTCTTGTCAATGAAAATCGTTTCCGTTATGGTCCGACTGACTGTCAG
This sequence comes from Nonomuraea sp. JJY05, assembly GCF_043496855.1. Classification (NCBI taxonomy): domain Bacteria; kingdom Bacillati; phylum Actinomycetota; class Actinomycetes; order Streptosporangiales; family Streptosporangiaceae; genus Nonomuraea; species Nonomuraea sp. JJY05. Next base: position 13,214 of record NZ_JBIEIS010000066.1, on the reverse strand, counting down.
TCATTTTGGTGGCCTCGCCGGTTAGCCGCTCCTCATCGCGGCCTCCGTGCTGCTCTCCCTGGCCGGGACCGCCGTGGCCGTGCTCTGGGCCCGGCGGCACACGTACTCGAATCTCGCACCACAGAGGGGATGACCTTGTCCACCACCCAGCGACGCAGGGGAACGCTGATCGCCGCGTTCTCCGCCACCTTCATCGCCCTGCTCGACCTCACCATCGTCGCCGTCGCGCTCCCCGCCATGCAGACTGACCTGCACACCACCATCACGGGGAGCCAGTGGATCGTCGACGCCTTCTCCATCTGCCTGGCCGCCTGCATGTTGTCCGGCGGCTCGCTGGGAGACCGGTACGGCAGGAAGCGCTGGTTCCTCATCGGCATGGCGCTCTTCCTGGCCGCCTCCCTCCTCTGCGCCCTGGCGCCGACGCTGGGCTACCTGGTCGCCGGTCGCGCCGTGCAAGGGATGGCTGCGGCTCTCCTCGTCCCGGGCGCCCTGTCGATCATCGGGCAGGCCGAGCCGGACCCAGTGCGCCGAGCCCGCCTCCTCGGCTACTGGGGCATGTGCGCCAGCGCCGCCGTCCTCGCCGGGCCGATCATCGGCGGCCTCCTCGTGGACGGCTTCGGCTGGCCCGCGATCTTCCTGGTCAACCTGCCAATCGGAGCCGCCGCCATCCTGCTTGGTCGACGGACGATCGACGAGAGCGCCGACCCCGACCACGCCGCGCTCGACCCGGCCGGCCAAGCGCTCGGCATCGCCACCCTGGCGATCCTGATCTACGTCATCATCGAGACCCGCGCCAACGGCTGGGGCTCGCTGATCACGATCATCCTGCTGGCGCTGGCCGTGGCAGCGGGGACGGCGTTCGTCATCGTCGAGTGGCGGCAGGCCACGCCGATGCTGCCCGTCCGCCTCCTCGCCGACCGCCGCTTCGCGAGCGTGAACGCCGCCTCCGTCCTGCTCGGCTTCGGCGCCAACGGCGCCTTCACCCTCCTGTCGCTCTACCTCCAGCAGGCTCAGGGGCGCAGCGCACTGGCCACCGGGCTGCTCCTGGCGCCCATGACGGTCGCCATCATGCCCGCTTCCGTCCTGGCCGGGCGGCTGACCGCATCCCGTGGCCCGCGCCTGCCCATGCTGCTCGGGTACGCACTCATCAGCGCGAGCCTGCTGGGCCTCGCCACGCTCGACATCGGCCGGTCCCTTCTCGCGACAGGTGCGCTCTTCGTGCTCTGCGGCATCGGCCAGGGCCTGGCCATCACCCCCGCCGTCGCCGCCGCTCTCCAACTCGTGCCACGCCAAAGATCCGGTGTCGCCTCCGCCACCGTGAACACCGCACGCCAGGCAGGCAGCGCCCTGGGCATCGCCGTGCTCGGAACGATCCTCTCCCAGAGCCTCGCCAACGCGGATCCCACGACCTTTCAGCGGTCGTACGGCACCGGCATGCGCGACGTCATGCTGACGGCAGGCACCGCCGTACTCGCCGGCGCCCTGCTGCTGGCCCTGCAGCGTGGCTGGCGACCCGCGACTGCGGACACGCACGAGCCACAGGCCAGGCAGAAGGATCGCATCCGCCACACACCTTGACCATCCCGGAACATCGAAGTGAGCTTGACCGGTACCCGCTGTTGCGGGTACCGGTCAGCCGGTCGGTCAGCCTTGCCAGACCCTCAGTGGGAAGGTGCCGGGACCGATGTTGCTGAGCGTGGTGGTGTTCGCCGCGAGGTACTGGTCCAGGTACGGGGAGCGGTCACCCTGTGTCGGCACGTCGAATCTCGGGGCCTGCACGTCCAGGGTCAGCCGTGCGTCGGAGACTTTGATCGTGTTGCCGGACGGCACGTCCAGCCAGCGGCCGGAGTCGATGGTCCCGATCTGGACCCCCAGGCGGTGCCCCCGCTCGAAGGTCCAGTCGGTCGACTTCAGGTCGAACGAGATCGGCCCTCTGCGTTCCAGCAGGGCGACGTTCTCGTCGAACATCGTCGCCGTGCCGTCCGGGGCGACGTCCCACAGGCGAACCATCACGTTCCCGGTCGTGCTCGCGTTGAGCCTGATCCGCGGCGTGGCGGTCATCCGCAGTTTCTGCGGCGCGGGCGTGGACCAGGTCCAGAAGCTGGTGGCCGCGGTGTCGCCTTGCCTGGCTGCGCTCTTCTCGGTGCTGGACAGCGGCTCGATCCGCGGCGCGTGCTCCATGTCCCAGCGGCCGCCATCCGCTCGGGCGGCAGCCGCCGGGCCGCCGCCGTCGTCGAGGTACCGGCCGGCGGAGAGTCGTGCGTCGTACGACGTCGTGGCCACGGGCCAGGTCGGCTGGGCGCGCCATTTGCCGAGGCCGTCCTCGATGGCGTACGCCGGGTCGGTCACCGACGGGGCGATGCCGCGAAGGTACTGGTCGTAGAAGCGCATCACCTCGTCGAACCAGCCGGCACGACCCTGCAGCAGCCGGCCGTCGGCGTCGGTGTCGTTGCCGCGCACGTGCTCCCACTGGCCGAGCCAGCCGCGCTCCCGGCCCCGATGGTTGCCCAGGTACTCCTCCATGTCCTCAGGCTTGGTGTTGGGCTCGATGAACCCCTGGGTCACGAACAACGGCGTCCTGGTGCCGGCCGCCTGGGCGGCCAGGTCGCGGGCGCTCCAGTACGCCGAGCGCGGGTCCGGATTGTTGTTGTTGGTGAGGTTGTCGCTCAGGCACTGCGGATGGCTCGCCTCGTAGGCCGCGTTCGCCTTGTACCGGTCGCTGTCGTCGGCCATCGCGGGGATCGTCGCGATCGAGTTGTACGCGTTCGGCGTGCCCGTGACGTTGGGGCGCGGGACCTTGTTGCTGAACAGGTAGTTGTACATGTCCCAGACCGGCTCTTGGGCGACGACCGCCTTCAGGCTGTCCAGCTTGAGGTTGTTGCCCACCAGCCCGGTGACGGCGTCGTACGACTTGCCGTACATGCCGACCTTGCCGGTCGACCAGGGCTGCCCGGCCGCCCACTCGATGGCGGCCCGCACGTCGGCCTGCTCGCCCGGGCCGACCCAGTCCAGGCACCCGGTGCTGCCGCCGAAGCCGCGCAGGTCGACCATCACGAAGGTGTAGCCGCGCGCCATCAGGCCGGCACCGTCGACGAAGTCCTGGAAACGCGCCGACGGCCCGACCCGGTCCCACCCTTCGGGACCGGTCTGACCCGCGTGCGCGAAGTAGGGGCCCACTGAGAGGATCACGGGCGTCTTCACCCCGGCCGCCAGGTGCGCCGGGCGCAGCACGTCGGCGTGCAGCTCGACACCGCTGCCGTCCGAGGACGGGAAGTACGCCTCCGTCCACGCGGCGCCCTTGGGAACCCGCGGGTTCTCCTCATGCGTGACCGGGCCTCCGGCGGCCGCGTTCCCCGCGCCGGCCTGGGCGGCTGCGGGTAATCCGCCCGAGGCGAGGGTGGTGATGGTGAGCAGCGCACCGGCCGCCGCGGCGGTCGAGGCCTTCCCGCGAATGTTCATGGACACTCCCCGTGATCAATGGCTGCCATGGGAAAGTAACGATTTTCTCGGAATTTGTCGCCACTTGACATTTGGAGTGGATCAGCTCCGAAGAGGTCGAGCGGTGCGGCGGCCGCGGGCGCGGAACCGCCCACGGCCGCCGTCGGGTCACTGGACGGTGATCTTGTCCACTTCGACCGTGATCCCTCTCACCTGCGGTGTCGAGGTGGCCGTCGTCACCTTGCCGGCCCCCGTACTGACGCCCTTGACCTTCATCGAGTACGTCAGGGTGCCGCCGGGAACGGCCGGTGTGCTCTTGACGACCAGGTCCTCGGTGGGCGGCCCGGTGATCTGGTCACCCCCGGTGCCCTCCGCGTTCTCGGCGCCCACGGTCAGGCCCGCGGCGGCGGGAGGGGCGCCGGGCAGGTTGCCCGGGTCGTAGGCGTAGCTGATGTCCTCGGCGCCGTTGACCCCGATCCACTGCTGGAACACCTTGAGGTCGGTGGTGCCGAAGACGTTGACCCGCCACTCCACCACCACCCAGCGGTTGACCCCGTCCGTCAGGACCGTGGCGAAGACGCCGGGGGCGCCGGTGCCGTCGAGGTCGGTCCAGTAGGAGGCGAGCACGTTGTTCGGGCGTGCCGGGTCGGGCAGCGTCTGCGGCTGGAAGGTGATGTCGTCGCCGCCCGCGGTGCCGCCCGCGACGCTGTAGCCGTTGGAGGTCACCCCGAGCCTGGTGTAGGTCTGGCCCGCGAAGGTGAAGGCGGGCACGGTGAAGTTGAGCGCCTGTTCGTCACCGATCGGGGTCGGGGTGACGCCGAAGGCGTCCAGCGGCAGGTATCCGGCCGGTCCCGCGCCGGGCGCGACCGTCGGCCGGGCGGGCTGCGTGGCGGCCAGCGTCGCCTTGGTGGTCGCGATCTGGCTGCCGATCTTGGTGGCCCCCGTGACGCTGTTGAGGCGCAGGCGGCCGTCGAGCGTGGTGAGCGCGGTCACTTCCGCGTCTTCGGGCGTGTTGTTCTGCACGGTGACCGTGCAGGTGGACTCGCCGGTGTTCCTGGGGATGGTGGACGGCGCGCAGGTCTGGTCGACCGGCACCGCGCCTTCCTGGCGGAAGAACGCGACCGGCAGGTGCAGTGCGCGCGGGCCGCCGACCTGCTTGAGGTTCACCTGGCCGAAGTACTGCCCGTCGGGCAGCTCCGGCGCGGTGATGACCACGCTCAGCCTGGCGCTCTTGCCCGGCGCGACCGTGAAGCGCGGCGGCAGCACGGTGATGTCCGCCCCGCTGGCGGTGGTGGCCGAGGCGGAGAAGGTGAGCGACTTGCCCGTGGTGTTGGTGACGGTGCGCTTGGCGGTGATGATGCCCGGCATGGTCGGCGCGTTCACGGAGGGCAGGTTGAGGTCGATCCGGTCGAGCGGGTCGGCGGCCGAGGCGACGAAGTTGGCCGCGCTCTCGTCCAGGGTCAGCCCGGGATCACCGGCCTTGGTCAGGTCGATGCGCCCCCCGCCCATGTCGAACGGGTCCGCCGGCGTGGTGCGGTCCGGCTTGGTGACCGCGGTCCTGGCCGTGGTCTCCAGCGCCGACTTCACCTGTCCCGGCGTCCAGGCCGGGTGCAGTGCGAACACCAGCGCGGCCGCGCCCGTCACCTGCGGCGCCGACATCGAGGTGCCCTGGATGACCTGGTAGAGGTTGCCCGGCGGCCCCTCCAGCGGCGATTCGGGGGTCGGGGTCATGCCCGCCAGGATGTGCAGGCCGGGCGCGGTGACGTCCGGCTTGAGGAAGTCCCCGCCGGGACCGCGCGAGGAGAAGTACGTCATCAGGTCGCCCTGCCAAGCGGCCTTGGCGCTCTGGGTGAACGACGCGGTCGCGCCCGGGTGGGCGGCCAGGAAGGCCATCAGCGTGTCGGTCTCGGGCTTGTCGATGTGCACGGACGGAACCCAGTGCGCGTCGGTGAAGACGTCGAACGGGAAGCTGTTGTAGAGGATCATCCCGGCCGCGCCGCCCTGCCTGACGTTGAAGCTCTTCAGCACCCGGTTCGGGCCGCGCTCGCAGGCGACGATCTTCCCGGTGAAGATCCCGGCGGGCGCGGGGACGTCACACAGCGGGCGCGAGTACGGTGGCGCCGACGCCAGAACGACGGGCAGCGGCGAGGCGAGACCCGCGGTGACGGAAGCCCCCTTGATCGTCGCCGTGGCGCCGCCGCCGGACAGCGTGATCGTGGACTGGAACGTCCTGGTCTGCGTGGAAGCGGCCACCGTGGTCACCCAGGGACTGCGGTGGTCCGTGGTGTTGGCTCCGGGCCCGGAGTTGCCCGCGGACGCCGAGACCAGCACACCCGCCGCGTACGCGTCCAGGAAGGCCAGCTCGACCGGGTCGCTGTACGGGTCCGAACCGCCCGAGATCGAGAAGTTGATGACGCGTACGCCGTCCAGGATGGCCCGGGCGACGGCCTGCGCCGAGTCGGAGGGGAAGCAGCCCTCCGCGCCGCACACCTTGTAGACCGAGACCTGGGCGGCGGGTGCGATGCCGTGGATCGGGCCCCGGCTGATGCCCATGGGGTTGGCGTCGGCCACCGCGCCGCCCGCGGAGGTGGTGGCGGTGTGGGTGCCGTGCCCGTTGGAGTCGCGGGCGCTGTCGGGGTAGACCTCGCCGCCGATGACCGCGTTGTACGACGCCGGAGAGATCACTGACCCTCCCCGGTGGGTGACGAGCTGGACCGCCGCCCCGGTAAGGGGGGATCGGTCCGAACGGGAGTGTAATCAGCGATGATCCAGCCGAGAACGTACCGACTTGCCAGAATCAGGCCGACAATCCGGCACTTCTCGTGATCGAAATACGACGCCTCCGATGCTCTTCACGCCGTCGCCGGTGCCGCCGACCATGGACGTGACGGCGAAGGCGACGCTGAGCAGCGGCACCGAACGGGGGGCGGTGACACGCATGGCGGCCGCGGCTGGGGTACGACCAGCGGCACACTGCGCGCGGCGGCCACCTCGGGATCGACGCCGGCGAAGACCAGGGGACGCCGTACAACGGCCGGCCCGAGCAACACGACGGTACTGATACCGATGGTGGCCGCCGCCGCGAAGTCGCGGGTCACGCTTCAGGCGTGGGACAACTTTCGGCGGGTGTCCACTATGAGCGCGACCGCCAGGCCGGTGACGGCGAGGGCGAGGGCGGGCACGACCGCGAGGCGAGGTACGGCGACCAGCAGCGGCGTGGCTTCGCTCACCATGCCGCCCCAGTCGGTGTCGGGTGGCGGCAGGCCGATGCCGAGGAAGCTCAGCGAGGTGACGGCGATCAGCGTCCTGGCGAAGTCCGCGGTGGCGACGGTCAGAACGGGTCCGGCGATATGAGGGGCGATGGTGCGCCGGAGCAGGTAGAGCGGCGACGCGCCGATGGCCCGCACGGCCAGCACATAGTCGGCGGAGGCCACGCGCCGGGTGGCCGTACGGGCGACGAGGCCGCAGTTCACCCAGCCGAGCGGCACGAGGGCGGTCAGGACGGTCGCGTACCCGGGCCGCAGCACACCCGCCAGCGCGAGCGCCAGCGTTAGACCCGGCAACGCGAGCGCCACGGTGGCGGCGAAGCGCAGCAGCCGGTCGGGCAGTCCACCGGCCAGCCCCGCCGCGGCGCCGAACACCGTACCGAGAGCCGTGGTCGCCACCGTGACGGCCAGCGCGAACAGCAGGGACGTGCGGCCGGCCGCGGCCGTCCTGGTGAGGAGGTCACGGCCGAGCTGGTCGGTGCCGAGCCAGTGTTCCGCGCCGGGCGGCAGCAGAGCGCGCTCCAGGTCGGGGACGTGCGGATCGTACGCCGACGCCACCGGCGTGAGCAGGCAGAACAGCACGACCGAGGCGAACACCGCGATGCCGGCGCGGCCCCTCACCGGCGCACCCGCGGGTCGACGGCCGCCAAGCAGAGCTCGACCAGAGCCAGGACCAGGACGGTCGCGACAGCCGTGACCAGCACGTATGCCTGCACGACGGGCAGGTCGCGCTGCCTGATCGCCGACACCGCGAGCTGCCCCACCCCCGGCCAGGAGAACAGCGTCTCCACCACCACCGCGCCGGCCAGCAGGTCCGCGAGCACCATACCGGTGGCCGTGATGGCGTTCGGCGCGGCCACGCGCAGGGCGTGAACCATGACCGCGCGCCGGGGCCGCAGTCCCTTGGCGGCCGCGAGCTTGATGAACGGTAGCCGTAAGGACTGGGCGAGGTCGGCCCGCAGCAGCCGCAGCAGCGTCGCGGCGCCGGCCAGGCCGAGGGTGAGAGCGGGCAGCACCACCGCGCCGGGGCTGCCGTCTCCGCCTGTGGGCAGTGCGCGCAGGCCGACCGCCACTATGCTGATCAGCAGGATCCCCACGATGTAGGGCGGAACGCCGGTCATCGCCACCGTCACGAGCGCGACGGCGCGACTACCGGGCGCGCGCGGCCTGAACGCGGCCCTGACCGAGACGAGCGCGGCGAGCGTGACCGAGATCAGCGCCGCCGCTCCTGCCAGCCGGAGTGTCGCCGGGACACGCGAGAGGATCTCGGCGGCGACGGGGGAGCGGTCGGTGTAGGAGTGTCCGAAGTCGCCGCGGAGCACGGCGAGCAGCCACCGCAGGTACTGGGTGAACAGCGGCTGGTCCAGGCCGAGTTCGGCGCGCAGGACCGCGACGCTGCGCGCCGACGGCTGGATGCCACCGCGGCGCAGGATCTCCTCCGCCGGATCCCCCGGCGCCAGCGAGGTCAGCAGGAAGACCAGCACCGACACGACCAGCAACGTGAGCAGGAGCTCCGCCGCACGTCGCAGCAGGACGGCGGTCACTTCAGGGGTACCAGCTTGCCCAGGTCGACCACATACGCCGCGTTCTGCGTCACCCCGTTGACCTTGCCGGTCGTCACGATGGGATTGTCCTGGTAGGCCAGCGGGATCATCGGGCGGTCGGTGGCGAGCAGACGCTGGATCCGGTGGTACAGGTCGCGACGGATGGCTGGGTTCGTCTGCGCCGCGGCATGGTCGACAAGTTTGTCGAACTCGGTGTTCCGGTAGCCGAGCTTCCGGTCGACGTTCCAGGACGCGTCCGAGCGCAGGAACCGGCGGAACAGGTAGTCGGCGTCGCCGTTGGGCACGCTGTAGGCGCTTAAGAAGATGTCGTAGTCCCCGGCCTCCATCACGGACTTGGTGGCCTCGGCCACGGTCACCTTCGCGGGCAGGCCCGCCTGCTCGAAGGCCGCGCGCAGCACCTCGGCGATGTCGGCGTAGGGGAACTGGCCGGTCTCGGCAGAGGAGATGAGGATGTTCACGGGCTTGGCAGGCGGCCCCGCGGCGGCGATCAGCTCGCGGGCCTTGCCGGGGTCGTGGCCTGCGGTGATGCCAGGGTCGGCGAGGTCACCGAAGACCGGTGACAGGAACCCCGCCCCCGCCTTGGCCGTGCCCGCGAGCAGTCTGCCGGCGATGGCCTGACGGTCGATCGCCAGGTCGGCCGCCTGGCGCAGGCGGGCGTCGGAGAACGGCGCGCGCGAGGCGTTGAACGTCAGGTAATGCGTCAGCACCGACGGGCTGCGCACGACCCGGAAGCCGCTGTCACCGGCCACCGCGGCGACCTGCCCCGGCAGCAGCGCGCCCTTGTCGATCAGCCCGTCCACCTCACCGGCGCGCAACGCCGCGACCCGTGCGTTGGCGTCCGGAATCACCCTGACCACGATCTTCTTGTAGACGGGGGCGGCGCCGTAGTAGTGCGGGTTCGCGGCCAGCACGGCCTGCTGTCCCTTGGTCCAGTCGACCAGCGTGTACGGCCCCGTGCCCACCGGCTTGCCGGCGAAGTCGCCCGAGGAGGCGAACGCCTTCGGCGACTGCACCATGCTGTAGAAGCCCGCCAGCCTGCTCGGCAAGTCGGCCACGGGCTCGTTCAGCACGAACGCCACCTTGCCGTTCTCGGCGCGGACGTCGCCGAGCTTGCCGTACGCCACCTCCATGCCGGCGTCGAGGCTGAAGAACGCCGACTGGCGGGGCGCGATCCGCAGGAACCGCTTGATGTTGGCGACCACCGACTCGGCGGTCAGCGGTGTCCCGTCGCTGAACCGTACGCCGTCGCGCAGCGTGAACGTCCAGCGCCGCCCCCCGTCCGTGGCAGCCCAGGAGACGGCCAGTGCCGGGACGGGCCATAACCTGTCGTCCACTGTCACCAAGGGCTCCCACACCCGCAACGTCTGGTGCGTGTAGTACGGATCCTCGGGGCCGGCGACCAGATCACGCGGGGCCGCCAGGGTGAGCTGCTTCCCATCCTGTGCGTCGGGTTCCTGACCGCCGCATCCCGACAGGACCGCTCCCAACAGCGCCACCAGCATGATCGCGGCCCGTCTTCGCACCTGAGCTCCCATCAAAGACCGAACCAATCTCATGCGAACGGTAACCGTGTTCAAACTGCTTGAGGAGAGCATTCGCCCGGTCACGATCACCTCGTATCTCACGCACCTGCTCTGTCGATGAGATACATGCCGAGCCCGGCCGGACCGGTAGAGGTCGGCGTGAGGCCGTGCCCGCCGAGCTCCGCCCTGAGCTGCCGCTCGTCGAGCACCCACCAGGCGTAGGCCACCTCCAGCTCGTCCACGAGCTGATCATCGTGGTAGGTGTGATATGTCATGTGCCAGGTGATCCGGTCGGGGCCTGCGGGCTCGGCGCGACCCCATCCCTCGTACCTGCGCCGCCCGACCCGCACGTCGGCGAACCGGGACTCCGGCACCGTCATCGGCTCGGTGGGCGGCTGCAGGTCCAGCACCGCCCGGCCGCCGGGGACGAGGCGCTCGGTGAGCAGGCTCCAGATCCGTTGCCGTCCGGCCGGGTCGAAGTGGCCGATGACGTTCATGGCGACGACGGCGCCCAGCTGCTTCGGCAGCGCCGCATCGAGGAAACCCTCCGGCAACACGGTCACCCGGTCACGCAGCTCCGCACTCTCGTTCACCCGCGCCAGCAGGACGGACCGCAGCGCCGCCGACGGCTCGACGGCCACGATCTCGGCCTCGGGCACCGCCTCCGCGATCATGCGGGTGCCCTGCCCTCCTCCGGCGCCCACATCGACGATCGGACCGGTGACGCCGCGCAGCGCCTGCGACAGCGGCGGTGCCAGGGCCGCCCAGTGCGACGCGATCATCACGTCCACGAACTCCGCCGATCGCTTGTATTGGTCTGCCACTTCCACGCCCTCGACAGGATTGATAATCATTTCCGCTTTGCGAGGTTAGAGATGAGACGACGCGACCGTCAAGAGCGTGGCGGTCGTCGCTCTGGCTCTCCAGTCAGGGGAGGTCGGGGCCTTCACCGGAGAGGGCCAGGGTAAAGGTCTTGCCATCTCCAACAGCGGGTATCGACTCGTCGATATCGCGCTTCCTGGCGTAGCGCTATTTGGGAAGCCTCCCCCGCCTAAAGGATCATCGGTGACGAATCCATGGGGGTCTGGACATGACAGTCGCCGCCGAACACCGCCAGCATGCTGATCACACTCACGGGCACGGGCCTGGGTGTGGGCACGTCGCGGTTCCGCATGCCGATCATGTCGACTACGTTCACGACGGATGCCTCCATCGCCTCCACGAGGGGCGCGTGGACGAGTGCGAGCCGCAGGCGCGCCCATCGGGCCACCGCTGACCGGCGGCGCTGTGCAGACCTTCTGGCTTGATCTTCTGATGGGCGTCACCGGGGTCTGAACTGACGATGGCTGTCTAAACGATCTACCGCCGAACACGACCGTACACAAGAGCAACCACCGAGCAACCGACCATGATCAACAATGTGATCCGAGGCCGCCGAGAATCGAGAAACCCCAGGTCGAGCGCGGTATTGGTAAGTAGGGTGGGTGGGACTTGAACCCACGACCCACGGATTATGAGGCGCAGAATGATCTTTTCTATCACTCTGTCCATGATCGTCCCGACCGTCGTATCGGGAGGTGGCGATGGAGGCCGAACGGTATTGCGTACGCGCGAGCAACCGCCGAACAGCCATGTGTTCTTGACTATTGCCATGATGTGACACTTGCGCCGAATTCAGTACAGCGATATAGGAACAGGATCCGTGACGTGGCCCCCGTCCAATGGCAGATTGAACGGTACGAGCAACCGTCGAGCAGCCATTGGCCGACGTGGCGCCCACGAGTCCGCGCGACGTCTTCTTGGCCGCCCTATTCGTCGCCGAATCCGCCGGGTTCTGGCTCGGCTCCTCATCTCTGCTACCAATTCCGTCGACCATGTGCTGCTTTCTGGCCCTTCACCCAACCAGCCTGTGTGTACGGGTGGGAAAGGCTCACCAGCGAGGCCAGGCGCCCTTCGGAATGCGGTAGAGGGCCCGCTGCGCCGCGAACCAGTCCCGGTCAAGGAAACGACCCGTGATCCGCCCTGCGAGTATGAGGTAATTCTCCACCTCCTCCTGAAAGCTGGTGTACGAGTCCAGATCGCGCGCGTATTCCTGGAACCCCTGCACCCCGATTATGCCCATGAACTCTCCATCGTGGTAATAGGTCATTCCCTCATCGCCGGTCTCGCCCAGTTCGGCCATGTGCCAATAACTGATGATGAGCCTTCCTTGCGAGCTCGCCCCCTCCCGGAGTGTGAAACTGCCGTCCATGGTGATCGCGACGGACCAGCCCGGGGAGTGCGTCCCGATCCACACGAGACTGTCTTGCTGGTTCTCGTAGGCCAGTTGGAATGCTGTGCTGAGATCGCAAGGGATTCCGGAGCTCGGATCTGCACGGAAACGCCCGGCGATCTCCTCGACGTCCTCCGTGTCGATCCATGCCGCATCGAAGCGGGCATTCAAGGCGTACTCGTCCAGCAGATCCCACTGGCTCTCAGTGGGCAGTGCCCGCGTCGTGTCCATCGTCTTGCTCCTTTGGCTTTCTCAACGGCATGGGGTGGGGACGATCATTCGATCATCCCCACCCCGCAGACTTGACTAGCTCACGACTTTGGCCCAGAACTCTTCCTCGGGCACGACCCGGTAGTCGGAATAGGATCTATTGAGAGCGTCCCCGTGGAGGAGATTGTCATCTTTAGCAACCGCTTGAATGGAGTAGTTGCCGTCCTGCTTGCCAGCGCCTTCCTTGGTCGACGCGAACGGTTATTAAGGCGGAACTGGCGAGGAGGCGGCGACGGCTCATGCGTCTTGACATGGGGGGTTCCCTCCGTTGACCCGGCGGAACTCTCTAAGGGCGCTAACACTGTCGGCTCCGCCAAGTGATGCGGGACTTGACTCGCAGAATGCCGCCACGCATTACTAATGTCAACAAAAATATGACTACTTTACTGAATAGTGTGGTCTGTTGATGCGGCAGGGTGCTCCGTAAGCGGGGTTGACCTGGTCACGCCACCCCGTCCGCCGCCGCCCCAGCTCACCGGCGTACCGTAAGACCGTCGCCGGCATCGCCTCACGACTGGCTCGCCGCCAGGTCGACCAACCTGATTTGCTGCCGCGGCCTGTCCCAACGAACAGGCCTGGAGCAGCCACGCTATTACTGCGACGTGGCACCGATAGAGCACGCTTCCCTATTCGAGCAGGACCTCCTGCACCAACTCGCCCCCAGGAGTGCCTGTCACGACGAACTTCACGGTGCCCGACGCCAAGGCATGACATGCCGCGCCGCCGGTCACTTGCTTCTCACCATTCGGCGAAGGAGCTGGAGTTGCCCCGGTTCGATAGACACATCAGGGCTTGCGACTACGCGGCAGCATAGTCGAGGTCTTGGGCGTTCTTGAGCGCGTGTCGGCGTTCGTATTCGGCGGGGCTGAGCTGGCCGTTG
>NZ_JBIEIS010000065.1:0-60278 GCF_043496855.1 Nonomuraea sp. JJY05 | reverse complement strand
GGGCGCTGACCGTGACGAGCTGCTGGCCGGACTGAGGGAACTGGCCTCGAATGCGGGGGCCGGGACCGGCTCGGGCGGCAGGCTCGCGCTGCTGTTCGCCGGTCAGGGCAGTCAGCGGGTCGGCATGGGCCGGCAGCTCGCCGAGGCGTTCCCGGTGTTCGCCGAGACACTGGAGGAGATCGATCGGCTGCTGCCGATCCGCGAGGTGATGTTCAACGACCCGGACGGGGTGTTGAACGAGACCGGGATGACCCAACCGGCGCTGTTCGCCTTCGAAGTCGCCTTGTATCGGCTGCTGGAGTCCTTCGGCATCCGCGCGGATGTGCTGGTGGGCCATTCGATCGGGGAGATCGCCGCCGCGCACGTGGCCGGGGTGTTCTCGCTGGCGGATGCGTGCGCGCTGGTGGCGGCCCGGGCCCGGTTGATGCAGGCCCTCCCGACCGGCGGGGCGATGCTGGCGATCGCCGCACCCGAGGCGGACGTCCTGCCCCTGCTGGGAGACCGGGTGGGGATCGCGGCGGTCAACGGCCCGGCTGCGGTGGTGATCTCCGGCGATGAAGAGGCGATCGCGCAGATCGAGGAGCGGGTGAGCGTTCGGACGCGCAGGTTGCGGGTCTCGCATGCTTTCCACTCGCCGTTGATGGAGCCGATGCTGGCCGACTTCGAGCAGGCCATCGCCGGGCTGACCTACCACGAGCCTGAGATCCCGGTCGTTTCCAACGTGACCGGTCGACTGGCCGAGCCGGGGCAACTGACCACTCCCAGCTATTGGGTGGAGCATGTGCGGCAGGCCGTGCGGTTCGCCGACGGGGTGACGGCCACGGAAGCCGGCCACTTCCTGGAGATCGGCCCCGATGGCGTGCTGACCGGGCTGGCCCAGCAGAGCATCGCCGACGGTGTGTTCATCCCGGCCACCCGCAAGGACCGCGACGAGGTCCGCACCCTGGTCGAAGCCCTGGGACGGCTGCACACCTGCGGCCTGACCGTCGATTGGGAGACGTTCTTCGCCCCCGTGGGGACGCAGCGGGCGGACTTGCCCACCTACGCCTTCCAGCGGGAGCGCTACTGGGTGCCCGCCGCTCAGGGCACCGGCGATGTGGACGCGGCCGGGCTGGGCGCTGTCGATCATCCGCTGCTGAGCGCGGTGACCGATGTGGCCGGTGGCGAGTCGGTGGTCTTCAGCGGCCGGTTGTCGCTGGCCACGCAGCCCTGGCTGGCCGATCACCTGGTCAACGGCATGGTCCTGCTTCCCGGCGCGGGCCTGGTGGAGCTGGCGGTCCGCGTCGGTGACGAGGTGGGCTGCCCGTGCCTGGAGGAGCTGACCCTGCAGGCCCCGCTGGTGGTGTCCGCCGAGGGCGGCGTACAGCTGCAGGTGGTGGTCGGCGCGGCGGAGGAGTCCGGTCAGCGGCCGGTGAGCATCCACTCCCGGTCCGGCGACGGGGACGAGTGGGTCCGGCACGCCGAGGGCGTGCTGGCGTCCACGGTCGCGGAACCGGGCTTCGACGTGGCGCAGTGGCCGCCGGCGGGCGCGGTGCCGGTCGATGTCGAGGACCTGTACGAGAACCTGGCCGGGATCGGCCTGGAGTACGGCCCGCTCTTCCAGGGCCTGACGAGAGCGTGGACACGGCCGGGCGAGGTGTTCGCCGAGATCACGCTGCCGGACCAGGCACACGCCGAGGCGGCGCGGTTCGGGATGCATCCGGCCCTGCTGGACGCCGCGCTGCACGCCAGCGCACTGGGCGACCTGCTGCCGGCGCCCGAGCCGGGGCAGCCGTTCCTGCCCTTCGCCTGGTCAGGAGTGTCGCTGCACGCGACCGGAGCGACCGGCCTGCGCGTCAAGGCCACCAAGAACCCCGACGCCGGCAGCACCTCCGTCTCGCTGGCCATCGCGGACGGCACCGGCGCGCCGGTGGCCGACATCGGCGCGCTCACGGTCCGGCCGCTGTCAACCGGACAGCTGCAAACGGGGCACAACCCCCTCTACCAGGTGACCTGGACGAAGCCGGCCGAGGTTCCCGCAGCGCCCGTCGAAGTGGGCGACTACCCGGAACTGGCCGCTCTGGGGGACGCGGTGCCCGAATGGGCGTTCCTGGAGTGCCCGGCAACCGACCCCGAGACGGACGTCCCCACCGCCATCCGGCAGGCCACCCGTCTCGTCCTGGAATCGGTGCGGGAGTGGCTGACCGACGAGCGGTTCGCGTCGTCGCGGCTGGCCATCGTCACGCGTGGCGCGGCGGCGGTGCGGCCCGACGAGCCCGTGGACGTCGGCGTGGCCCCGGTATGGGGGCTGGTGCGGGCGGCCGAGGCCGAGAACCCGGGCCGGTTCGTACTCGTGGACGTGGACGGCAGCGAGGAATCCTGGCGCGCTCTGGGCGCGGTGGTCGCTTCCGGGGAGCCGGAGGCCGCTGTCCGTGAGGGTGAGGTGTGGGTGCCGCGGCTCGCGCGGGCCGCGAGCGAGGAAGGCGGGTCACCGGCGTTCGGGCCGGACGGCACGGTGCTGGTGACCGGTGGCACCGGCGGGCTCGGCGCGCTGGTCGCCCGGCACCTCGTGGTCACTCACGGGGTGCGGCACCTGCTTCTGGCCAGCCGCAGCGGCCCGGCCGCCGCGGGCGCGGCCGAACTGGTGGCCGAACTGGGCGAGCTCGGGGCCGAGGTGTCGGTGGCGGCCTGTGATGTCGCCGATCGGGACGCGCTGGCCGAGGCGATCGCCTCTGTCCCCCGGCAGCATCCGCTGGTCGGCGTGGTACACGCGGCGGGCGTGGCCGACAACGGGCTGGTGGGTTCGCTGTCGGCCGAGCGGATCGACGGGGTGCTGGGGGCGAAGGCCGACGGAGCCTGGCACCTGCACGAGCTGACCCGGGATCTGGACCTGTCAGCGTTCGTGCTGTTCTCGTCGGCCGGCGGGTTGGTGCTGGCGGCGGGGCAGGCGGCGTACGCGTCGGCCAACGTGTTCCTGGACGCGTTGGCGGTGCACCGTCGCTCGCTGGGGCTGCCGGCGACGTCCTTGGCGTACGGGCTCTGGGACGCCGAGACGGGGCTGAGCGCCTGGCTGAGCGAGGCCGACCTGGAGCGGATGCGGCGTCAGGGGCTGCCGGCGCTGTCGGTCGAGGAGGGCTTGGCGTCGTTCGACGCGGGCGTGGCCGCGCAGGCGGCGGTGCTGGTGCCGTTGCGGGTCGACGCGCAGGCGCTGCGCTCGCGGGGTGACGGCCTTCCTGCGCTGCTGCGCGGGCTGGTGCGAGGCTCGGCACGGCGGGTGGCGCGCTCGGACGCGTCGGCGCTGGGACGGCGGCTGGCCGGTCTGGAGCCGGCGGAGCGGCGGCAGGTGCTGCTGGAGCTGGTACGGCAGGAAGTGGCGACCGTGCTGGGGCACGCCTCAGGAGACGCGGTCCAGCCCGATCGCTCCTTCCAGGAGCTGGGCTTCGACTCGCTCACCGCGGTGGAGCTGCGTAACCGGTTGAACGCCGTTTCGGGGCTGCGCCTGCCGGCCACCCTCGTCTTCGACTACCCGACCGCCGCCGCGGTCGCCGATTACGTGGACTCGGAGCTGACGGGGGCCGCGTCCGCGGCGTCCGTCGCCGTGGCCCGGACGGTGATCGACGATGAGCCGATCGCGATCGTGGGGATGGCCTGCCGCTATCCGGGCGGCGTGGCCTCTCCTGAGGGCTTGTGGGAGCTCGTGCTCTCCGGTACGGACGCGATCGGGGAGTTCCCCACCGACCGCGGCTGGGACCTGGACAAACTGTACGATCCCGACCCCGACAGCAGGGGCACCTCCTACGTACGCCACGGCGGGTTCCTGTATGACGCGGGCGAGTTCGACCCCGGGTTCTTCGGGATCTCGCCGCGCGAGGCGCTGGCCATGGACCCGCAGCAGCGGCTGCTCCTCGAAACCTCGTGGGAGGCCCTGGAGCGGGCCGGAATGGACCCGCACGGGCTGCGCGGCAGCAGGACCGGCGTGTTCTCCGGCGTCATGTACCACGACTACGCCTCCCAGCTCACGTCGGTGCCGGAGGAGCTGGAAGGGCTGATCGGCACCGGCAACTCGGGCAGCGTCGCCTCCGGCCGGGTCTCGTACACCTTCGGCTTCGAGGGTCCCGCGGTGACCGTGGACACGGCCTGCTCGTCGTCGCTGGTGGCGCTGCACCTGGCGGTGCAGGCGCTGCGGTCCGGCGAGTGCGACCTGGCCCTCGCCGGCGGCGTGACCGTGATGGCGACGCCGGGCACGTTCATCGAGTTCTGCCGGCAGCGCGGCCTGTCCACCGACGGTCGCTGCAAGGCGTTCTCGGCCGAGGCGGACGGCGCCGGCTGGAGCGAAGGCATCGGGGTGCTGCTGGTGGAGCGCCTGTCGGACGCGCAGCGCAACGGCCACCAGGTGCTGGCGGTCGTTCGCGGTACGGCGGTCAACCAGGACGGTGCCAGCAACGGCCTGACCGCGCCGAACGGCCCCTCCCAGCAGCGCGTGATCCGGCAGGCCCTGGCCAACGCGGGGCTGTCGGCCGGGGACGTGGACGTGGTCGAGGCGCACGGCACGGGGACTCCGCTGGGGGACCCGATCGAGGCCCAGGCGCTCCTCGCGACCTACGGCCAGGAGCGGGACCGGCCGCTGTGGCTGGGATCGATCAAGTCGAACATCGGCCACACGCAGGCCGCCGCCGGCGCGGCGGGCGTGATCAAGATGGTCATGGCGATGCGCAACGGCGTGCTTCCCAGGACGTTGCACGCGGACGAGCGCAGCCCGCACGTGGACTGGTCGGCGGGCGCGCTGGAACTGCTGACCGAGCGGCAGCCGTGGGACCGGCAGGACCGCCCGCGCCGGGCAGCGGTCTCGTCCTTCGGCGTCAGCGGCACGAACGCCCACGTGGTGCTGGAGGAGCCCCCGATCGAGGCCCCGGTGCAGCCCGAGCCCGTTGACGGGCCGCCGGTGGTGCCGTGGGTGCTGTCGGGGCGCAGCGCGGAGGCGCTGCGGGCTCAGGCGGGCCGGTTGGCCGATGCGGTGGCCGGGGTCCGGCCGGTGGATGTGGCGCACTCGCTGGTGGCTTCGCGGTCGGCGTTCGACCACCGTGCGGTGGTGATCGGCGCGGACCGGGAGGAACTGCTGGCCCGTCTGGAGAGGCTGGACGAGGGCGCGGTGCGGGGTGTGGCCGGGCCGGGTGGCAAGACGGTGTTCGTCTTCCCCGGTCAGGGGTCGCAGTGGCTCGGGATGGGGGTGGAGCTGCTGGATGACTCGCCGGTGTTCGCGGCGCGGATGGCCGAGTGTGAGGCGGCGCTGTCGGAGTTCGTGGACTGGTCCCTCACCGATGTGCTGCGCGATCAAGAGAGCTTGGACCGGGTTGATGTGGTGCAGCCGGTGTTGTGGGCGGTGATGGTGTCGCTGGCCGAGGTGTGGCGCTCGCTCGGGGTGACACCGGCCGCGGTGGTCGGTCACTCCCAGGGGGAGATCGCCGCCGCGGTGGTGGCGGGCGCGTTGTCGCTTCGGGACGGCGCCCGGGTGGTGGCGTTGCGGAGTCAGGCGATCGTGGCGCTGGCCGGGCAGGGCGGCATGGCGTCGATCCCGCTGCCGGCCTCGGAGGTGGCGGTGGATGATCGGATCTCCATCGCGGCGGTGAACGGGCCTTCCTCGACGGTGGTGTCGGGTGATGCGGATGCCATTGAGGAGTTCCTGGCTCGGTATGAGGGGGTGCGGGCGCGGCGGATCGACGTGGACTATGCCTCGCATTCGGCTCATGTGGAGGCGATCGAGGAGGAGCTGGCGAGGCTGCTGGCTCCGGTGGTGCCGCAGGCGGGTGAGGTGCCGTGGTATTCCACCGTCCGGCAGTGCTGGCTGACCGGCACCGAGGTGGACGCGGCGTACTGGTACGAGAACCTGCGGCAGACGGTGTGGTTCGCTCCGGCCGTGAGTGAGCTGGCAGGTTCGGGCTTCCGGTTCTTCGTGGAGGTCAGCGCGCATCCGGTCGTGCAGATCGGGATGCGCGAGGCGGTCGAGGAGGCCGGTGCCGAAGCGGTCGTGGTGGGTACGCTGCGCCGTGACGACGGCGGCTTGCGCAGGTTGTGGACCAGCGCCGCCGAGCTGTGGGTACGTGGCGCGGAGATCGACTGGGCCGGCGTGTACGAGCCCGCCCGGCCCCGCCGGGTCGACCTGCCCACCTACGCCTTCCAGCACCAGCGCTTCTGGCTGCAGGAGCCGGCCGGTGCCGGCGACGCGGAGAGCCTTGGCCTGGGGGCCACGGGACACCCGCTGCTCGGCGCGGTCACGGGCCTCGCCGACGGAGGGGCGGTGGTCCTCACCGGCCGCGTGTCCATCGCGACTCACCCGTGGCTGGCCGACCACGCCGTCAACGGGCAGGTCTTCCTGCCCGGGACGGGCTTCGTGGAGCTGGCCGTCAGGGCCGGCGACGAGGCCGGCTGCGACCTGCTCGAAGAGCTGACCCTGCAGGCCCCCCTCGTCGTGCCCGAGCGCGGCGCGGTCCAGCTCCAGGTGGCCGTCAGCGCCCCGGACGAGGACGGCCGCCGGCGGCTGGGAATCTACTCTCGCCTCCACGGCGCGCAGGACGAGCCCTGGACCCAGCACGCCGCCGGAACGCTGGCGCGAGCAGGCGTGACGGCGCCGGAGCCCGAGAGCGTCTGGCCGCCGGAACAAGCGGAGGCAGTGGCGCTGGACGGCCTGTACGACCAGTTCGCCGCCATGGGCCTCGGGTACGGCCCCGCCTTCCGCGGCCTCCAGGCCGCATGGCGCAGGGGCGACGACGTCTTCGCCGAGCTGGCGTTGCCGGAGGAGATGGCGCGCGACGCGGCCCGGTTCGGGCTGCACCCGGCGCTGTTCGACGTGGCACTGCACGCCACCGCACTCGGCGGGTTCGCGCCGGACGCCGAGCCCGGCCGCCCGTCCCTGCCGTTCGCCTGGAGCGGCGTGGCGCTGCACGCCTCCGGCGCCACGAAGCTCCGCGTACGGATCTCTCTGCGAGCTCAGGGCGCGGTTTCCGTGACGTTGACGGACATGGGCGGCCTGCCCGTGGCCACGGTCGCCTCGCTGGCGGTACGCCCGGTGTCCACTGGTCAGCTGGAGATCACCCCGGCGGCCAGGAGCCGGAACAAACTGTTCCAGGTCGACTGGGTGCCGGTGGCGCTGAGCGCGACGGGCGACGCGCAGGAGATCCTGGCAGGGCTCGCCGAGGTCGGGACGGTTCCGGAATGCGTGCCGGTGGCGGCCCCGGCCGGTGTGCACGAGACGCTGGAACTGCTGCAGGAGTGGCTGGCGGACGAGCGGTTCACGTCGTCGCGGCTGGCGGTCGTCACGCGTGGTGCGGTGGCGGCGGGTCCGGACGATGTGCCGGATCCGGCGCAGGCGGCGACCTGGGGCCTCGTACGGGCCGCACAAGCCGAGCAGCCGGGCCGGTTCGTCCTGCTCGACCTGGACGACGACACGCCCGAGGACGTGATCGGCCGGGCGCTGGCCGGCGATGAGGCCCAGGTGGCCGTGCGGGCGGGCGAGGCCCGGGTGCCACGCCTGGCCCGGGCGGCGGCGCCTGAGGGCCGGGGTCCGGTGTTCGGGCCGGAGTCGACGGTGCTGGTCACGGGCGGTACGAGTGGTCTGGGCGCGCTGGTGGCCCGGCATCTGGTCACGGCGTACCAGGTGGGGCATCTGGTGCTGGCCAGCAGGCGCGGGCCGGATGCTCCTGGGGCTGCCGAGCTGGTGGCCGAGTTGTCCGCGCTGGGCGCCGAGGTGAGCGTGGCCGCCTGCGACGTGGGCGACCGTGACGCCGTCGCCGAGCTGATCGCCTCCATACAGCGTCCGCTGACCGGTGTCGTGCACGCGGCCGGTGTCCTGGACGACGGAGTGATCACCTCACTGACGTCCGAGCGGCTCGACACGGTCCTGCGGCCCAAGGCCGAGGCCGCCTGGCATCTGCACGAGCTCACCCGGGATCTGAACCTGTCCGCGTTCGTGCTGTTCTCCTCGCTGGCAGGCGTGATGGGAGGCGCGGGCCAGGGCAACTACGCGGCGGCGAACGCGTACCTGGACGCCCTGGCGGAGCATCGCAGGGCACAGGGGCTGCCGGCGATCTCGCTCGCCTGGGGCCTGTGGAGGGAAGGCGGCCTCGCGGAGCTCGACGACGCCGCACTGCGGCGGCTCGCGCGCTCCGGCGTCGACCCGCTGTCGGCCGAGGACGGGCTGGCCCTGCTCGACGCCGCGCTCGGCACCGACCGGGCCACCCTGGTCCCCGCTCAGCTGAACCTCAAGGTCCTCGGCGCCCACGCGGACATGCTGCCCCCGCTGCTGCGCGGTCTCGTGTCCGGTCCCGCCAGGCGCGTCGTGACAGCCGCGTCGGAGGCCGCCGCCACGCTGAAGCAGCAGCTGGCGAGCCTGCCGCCGGCCGGGCAGCAGTCCGTGCTGGAAGACCTGGTACGCGATCAGCTGGCCGTGGTGCTCGGCTTCGCTGACCGGTCATCCCTCGACGACGGCATGTCGTTCCAGGAGCTGGGCTTCGACTCGCTGATGGCGGTGGAGTTCCGCAACCGGCTCAGCGAGGTCACGGGCATACGGCTCCCCGCGACGCTGGTCTTCGACTATCCCACCCAGGCGGCGCTCGTCAGGTTCCTGTCCGGCGAGCTGCTGGGCACGCGTGAGGTCGCGGTCACGGCACGGACGTCGGCCGCCGACGACGAGCCCATCGCGATCGTCGGCATGGCCTGCCGCTTCCCCGGCGGGGTCGCCTCGCCCGAGGATCTGTGGCGGCTGGTGGCGCAGGCCGGGGACGCCGTGGGCGAGTTCCCGGCGGACCGCGGCTGGGATCTGGACCGGCTCTACGACCCGGACCCCGGCAACCGCGGCACCTCGTACGCCCGGCACGGCGGCTTCCTGTACGACGCCGCCGAGTTCGACCCCGGCTTCTTCGGGATCTCGCCGCGCGAGGCGCTGGCCATGGACCCGCAGCAGCGGCTGCTCCTCGAAACCTCGTGGGAGGCGCTCGAACGCGCCGGAATCGATCCCCACGGGCTGCGCGGCAGCAGGACGGGTGTGTTCGCCGGTGTGATGTACCACGACTACGCGTCCCAGCTGTCCTCGGTGCCGGAAGAGCTGGAGGGCCTGATCGGCACCGGCAACTCGGGCAGCGTCGCCTCCGGCCGGGTGTCGTACACCTTCGGTTTCGAGGGCCCCGCGATGACCGTGGACACCGCGTGCTCGTCGTCCCTGGTGGCGCTGCACCTGGCGGTGCAGGCGCTGCGGTCGGGGGACTGCGACCTGGCGCTGGCCGGCGGCGTGACCGTGATGGCCACTCCGTGGACGTTCATCGAGTTCGCCCGGCAGCGCAACCTCTCCGTGGACGGCCGGTGCAGGGCGTTCGCCGAGGCCGAGGGCGGCGTCGGGCTGTCGGAGGGCGCGGGCATGCTGCTGGTGGAGCGGCTGTCGGACGCGCGGCGCAACGGCCACCAGGTGCTGGCGGTCGTCCGCGGGTCCGCGGTCAACCAGGACGGGGCCAGCAACGGCCTGACCGCCCCGAACGGCCCCTCCCAGCAGCGCGTGATCCGCCAGGCCCTGGCGAACGCCGGACTGTCGGCCGGAGACGTGGACGCGGTCGAGGCGCACGGCACGGGCACCGTGCTCGGCGACCCGATCGAGGCCCAGGCGCTGATCGCGACCTACGGCCAGGAGCGGGACCAGCCGCTGTGGCTCGGCTCGATCAAGTCGAACATCGGCCACGCGCAGGCCGCCGCGGGCGTCGCGGGCGTGATCAAGATGGTGATGGCCCTGCGGAACGAGACGCTGCCGCAGACCCTGCACGCGGACGAGCCGTCCACGCACGTGGACTGGACGGCGGGCGCGGTGCGGCTGCTCACCGACGCGCAGCCGTGGCAGCGCAATGGGCACGCGCGCCGCGCCGGCATCTCCTCCTTCGGGATCAGCGGCACGAACGCGCACGTCGTACTGGAGGAATCCCCGGTCGAGCCCGAGCCGGAGCCCGCCGGCGAGCTGCCCATGGTTCCGTGGGTGCTGTCGGGACGCAGCGAGCAGGCGCTCTCGGCGCAGGCCGGACGGCTCCGCTCCTGGATCGAGTCGCGGCCGGAGCTGGACGTGGCCGACGTCGGATGGTCGCTGGCGGCGGGCCGGTCGGTGCTGGAGCACCGCACGGTGATCACCGGCGCGGATCGCGCCGAACTGCTCGAAGCGCTGGCGGCGCTGGCCGACGGCAGACCGGACGAGCCGAGGACCCAGACGGGCCTGGTGCGCTCGCGGGCCAAACTGGCACTGCTGTTCGCCGGTCAGGGCAGCCAGCGGGTCGGCATGGGCCGGCAGCTCGCCGAGACGTTCCCGGTGTTCGCCGAGACGCTGGAGCAGATCAACGAGCTGCTTCCGGTGCGTGAGGTGATGTTCAACGACCCGGATGGGGTGTTGAACGAGACCGGGATGACCCAACCGGCGCTGTTCGCCTTCGAAGTCGCCTTGTATCGGCTGCTGGAATCCTTGGGGGTCCGCGCCGATGTGCTGGTCGGCCACTCGGTCGGGGAGATCGCTGCCGCGCACGTGGCCGGAGTGTTCTCGCTGGCGGATGCGTGCGCGCTGGTGGCGGCCCGTGCCCGGTTGATGCAGGCCCTTCCGACCGGTGGCGCGATGCTCGCGATCGCCGCACCTGAGGCGGAGGTTGTGCCGCTGCTGGGGGACGGGGTCGGCATCGCGGCGGTCAACGGCCCGGCAGCCGTGGTGATCTCCGGCGACGCCCAGCAGATCGCGGACATCGAGGAGCGGGTGAGCGTTCGGACGCGCAGGCTGCGGGTCTCCCACGCCTTCCACTCCCCGCTGATGGAGCCGATGCTCGCCGACTTTGAGCAGGCCATCTCCGGACTGACCTACCACGAGCCCACTCTCGCGATCGTCTCCAACCTCACCGGCCGGCTCGCCGAGCCGGGGCAACTGACCACCCCGAGCTACTGGGTGGAGCACGTGCGGGAGGCCGTGCGGTTCGCCGACGGGGTCGCCGCCGCTCGTGCCGCCGGGGCGAAGGTGTGGGCGGAGGTCGGTCCGGACACCACTCTGACCGCGCTGGCGCAGCAGAGTCTGGAGGACGGCGCCTTCGTACCGGTCGCGCGCAAGGACCGCGACGAGGCCCGGACGTTCGTCGAGGCCCTGGGCCGGATGCACGCGAACGGCGTCGCCGTCGACTGGGAAGCGTTCTTCGCGCCGGCCCGCCCGTCCCGGGTGGACCTGCCCACCTACGCCTTCCAGCACGAGCGCTACTGGCTCCAGCCCGGCCCCGACACCGGCGACGTCACCACCGCGGGCCTGGGCGCCGTCGAGCACCCGCTGCTCAGCGCGGCGACCGAGGTCGCCGGCGGCGAGACGGTGATCTTCAGCGGGCGGCTGTCGGTCGCCACCCACCCCTGGCTGGCCGACCACGTCGTGGGCGGCAGCGTGATCGTGCCGGGCACCGCGCTCGTCGAGCTGGCCGTCCGGGCCGGGGACGAGAGCGGCTGCCCGCACCTGCAGGAGCTCACCCTGCAGGCCCCGCTGGTGCTGCCCGAGGGCGGCGGTGTCCAGCTCCAGCTGGTGTCCACCGCCACCGAGGAGCCGGGCCGCAGGTCGCTGGCGATCCACTCCCGTACGCAGGACGCGACCGAGTGGACCCAGCACGCGCAGGCCACGCTCACCGCGACCGTGCCGGAGCCGGACATCGACCTGCGGCAGTGGCCGCCCGCGGGCGCGCAGCCGGTCCCGGTCCAGGACCTCTATGACGACATGCTCGCGATCGGCCTGGACTACGGGCCGACGTTCCAGGGGCTGACCGGCGCCTGGGAGCGGGACGGCGAGGTGTTCGCCGAGATCGTCCTGCCCGAGGAGGCGCACGCCGACGCCGGCCGGTTCGTGCTGCACCCAGCCCTGCTGGACGCCGCGCTGCACGCCACCGCGCTGGGCGGGCTGCTGCCGCGGCCCGAGCCGGGACGGCCGTACCTGCCGTTCGCGTGGTCGGGTGTGTCCCTGCTCGCGGCGGGAGCGACCAGCCTGCGCGTCAAGATCGCCAACGTCGGCGGCGCGGCCATCGCGCTGAGCATCGCCGACGAGCTCGGCGCGCCGGTCGCCGCCGTCGAGACCCTCACCCTGCGCCCGATGGCCGGTGGCCGGCAAGGCGGCGGGAACCAGGGCACCCTGCACCAGATCGAGTGGACCCGGCTCCCCGGCGCGCCCGCGTCCGAGACGCCGCGCTGGGCGCTGCTCGGCGCCGACGACCTCGGCACCGGCCGCGTCAGCTATCCGGACCTGGCCACGCTGGTCTCGCTGCACGACCCGGCCGATCTCCCGGAGGCGGTCCTGACCGGCCCCTCCGCCGGTCGGGACCATCACGCGGCGACGCACGACGTCCTCGAACTGCTCCAGAGCTGGCTGGCGGAGGAGCACTTCGCGTCGTCCCGGCTCGTCATCCTCACGCGCGGGGCCCTCGCCATCACCGACGGAGAGAGCCCGGACCTCGCCCAGGCGGCGGTGGGCGGCCTCGTCCGGGCCGCGCAGGCCGAGCAGCCCGGCAGGTTCGTGCTGCTGGACCTGGACGGCGACACGTCCGAGGACGTGATCGGCCGGGCGCTGGCGTCGGGCGAGTCGCAGCTCGCGGTGCGGGCGGGAGAGCTGTGGGTGCCGCGGCTGGGCCGTGCCACGGAGCTGGAGGACCGGGGCCCGGTGTTCGGGCCGGAGGGCACGGTGCTGGTCACCGGCGGGACGGGCGGGCTGGGTGCGCTGGTGGCCCGGCACCTCGTCACCGAGCACGAGGTCAGGCGGTTGGTGCTGGTGAGCCGTCGTGGCCTGGGGGCGCCGGGCGCGGCCGAGCTGGTGGCCGAGCTCTCGGAGCTGGGCGCGGAAGTGGAGGTGGCGGCCTGCGACGTGGCCGACCGTGAGGCGCTGGCGGCGGCGGTCGCCTGGGTGGCGGACTCGCTCACCGCCGTCGTGCACACGGCAGGCGTGCTGGACGACGGCGTGATCACCTCCCTGACGGGCGAGCGGCTGGACACGGTCCTGCGACCCAAGGCCGATGCCGCCTGGCACCTGCACGAGCTGACGCGAGGGCTCGACCTGCGGGCGTTCGTGCTCTTCTCCTCGATGTCGGGCGTGCTGGGAGGAGCCGGTCAGGGCAACTACGCCGCCGCGAACGCCTTCCTCGACGCGCTGGCCCAGCTACGGGCCGCCGAAGGGCTGGCGGGCACGTCCCTGGCCTGGGGGCTGTGGGAGCAGGGCGGCATGTCCGGCGAGCTGACCGAGGCCGACCTGCGGCGCCTGGCACGCATGGGCGTGGCACCGCTGTCCGCGGCCGACGGGCTCGAACTGTTCGACACCGCCGTCACGTCCGGCCGGTCACTGCTGATCCCCGCCCGGTTCGTCCAGGCCCGCGCCAGCGCGCGGACCTCCATGCGGCGGGCCGGCACCGCCGACGGGCTCGCCGAGCGGCTGTCCGCGATGGAACCGGCAGAGCGCCGGTCGGCGCTGTCGGACACCGTCCGCGGCCAGGTGGCGGCCATCCTCGGGTTCTCCGACGGATCCGCCATCGACCCGCAGCGCCCGTTCCAGGACCTCGGGTTCGACTCCCTGACCGCGGTCGAGTTCCGCAACCAGCTCGGCCGGGCCACGGGCCTGCAACTGCCGGCCACCCTCGTCTTCGACTACCCGACCCCGGTGGCCCTGACCGATCACCTCATGGGCTACTTCGGCGAAGCCGGGGCGGAGAACGAGGAGGCCGGCATCCTGCGGATCTTCGCGGAGCTGGACCAGATCGAGGATTCACTCACCATACTCGCCGAGGACAGCACGGTGCGCACCAGGCTCACCGCGCGCCTCAAAGAGCTCCTGTCGGGCCTGAACGGCACGGGCGAGTCGGACGTCGCGGACCAGCTCGAGTCCGCCAGCGACGACGAGATGTTCGCCTTCATCGACAACGAGCTCGAGATCTCTTGACAGTTGCAGCGGCTCAGAAGGGCTACGTTCGATGGCAAACGAAGACAAGCTCCGGGGCTACCTGAAGCGGGTCACGGCCGACCTGCACCAAACCAGGCAGCAACTGCGGGAGATCCAGGGCCGGGAGCACGAGCCGATCGCGATCGTCGGCATGGCCTGCCGCTACCCGGGCGGGGTCACCTCGCCCGAGGAGCTGTGGCGGCTCGTCGCCGACGGCGTCGACGCGATCTCCGAGTTCCCCACCGACCGCGGCTGGGACGAGAACCTCTACCACCCCGACCCGGACAATCCGGGTACGACCACGGCCCGGACGGGCGGCTTCGTCTACGACGCGGCCGACTTCGACGCCGGCTTCTTCGCGATCTCGCCGCGTGAGGCGTTCGGGACCGACCCGCAGCAGCGGATGTTCCTGGAGTCGTGCTGGGAGGCGTTGGAGCGGGCCGGCATCGACGCGAACTCCGTGCGCGGCAGCCGGACCGGCGTCTACGCCGGCGTCATGTACCACGACTACTTCCGCGCCGAGGCGCTCGGCAGCGTGGTCTCCGGCCGCGTGGCGTACGCGCTCGGCCTGGAGGGCCCGGCGATCTCGGTCGACACGGCCTGCTCGTCGTCGCTGGTGGCGCTGCACCTGGCGGCGCAGGCGCTGCGGCGGGGCGAGTGCTCGCTGGCGCTGGCCGGCGGCGTGACGGTGATGGCGACCCCGAACACCTTCATCGAGTTCTCCCAGCAGCGCGGCCTGTCGGCCGACGGCCGCTGCAAGTCCTTCGCCGACGCGGCGAACGGCACCGGCTGGAGCGAGGGCGTGGGGGTGCTGCTCCTCGAACGCCTGTCGGACGCCCGGGAGAACGGGCACCACGTCCTCGCGGTCATCCGCGGCAGCGCGGTCAACCAGGACGGCGCCAGCAACGGGCTGTCCGCGCCGAACGGCCCCTCCCAGATCCGGGTGATCAGGGAGGCGCTGGCCGACGCGGGCCTGTCGCCCTCGCAGGTGGACGCGGTGGAGGGACACGGCACCGGCACCACCCTGGGCGACCCGATCGAGGCCCAGGCGCTCATCACCGCGTACGGGCAGGACCGGGACGGCGGACGGCCGCTCTGGCTGGGCTCGCTGAAGTCGAACATCGGCCACGCCCAGGCCGCCGCCGGCGTCGGCGGCGTGATCAAGATGGTGATGGCGCTGCGCAACGGCCTGCTGCCGCGCACCCTGCACGTGGACGAGCCGTCCACGCACGTGGACTGGTCGGCCGGCGCCGTCGAGCTGCTCACCGAGCCCCGGCCGTGGGAGCCCGGCGAGGCGCCCCGCCGCGCCGCCGTCTCGGCCTTCGGCTTCAGCGGCACCAACGCCCACATGATCCTCGAAGAGGCGCCCGCCGAGCAGGACGACCCCGCCGAGCAGGCCGGCCTGAACCTGCCGCTGGTGCCCTGGGCGGTCTCCGCCAGGGACGCGCAGGCGCTGGCCGCCCAGGCCGACCGGCTCAGCACGTGGGCGGCCGCGCGGCCGGACCTGCGCGTCGAGGACGTCGGCTGGTCGCTCGCGACCGGCCGCGCGGCGCTGGACCGGCGCGCCGTGATCGTGGGGGAGAGCCGGGACGAGCTCCTGGCCGGTCTCCAGTCGCTCGCCGGCGGCCCCGGCGCCGTCACGGGTTCCGGGGCGGGAGGCAGGATCGCCTTCCTGTTCGCCGGCCAGGGCAGCCAGCGGGTGGGCATGGGCGCCGCGCTCGCCCAGGCGTTCCCCGTCTTCGCCGCCGCGCTCGAGGACGTCTGCAAGGTGCTGGACCCGCTGCTGCCGCACCCCATCAGGGACGTCATGTTCACCGACCCCGACGGGGTGCTGGACGAGACGGGCATGACCCAGCCCGCCCTGTTCGCCTTCGAGGTCGCCCTGTACCGGCTGCTGGCCTCGCTGGGCATCGAGGCCGACGTGCTCGCCGGGCACTCGGTCGGCGAGATCGCCGCCGCCCACGTGGCCGGAGTCCTCTCGCTGGCGGATGCGTGCGCGCTGGTGGCGGCCCGGGCCCGGCTGATGCAGGCGCTGCCCGCGGGTGGCGCCATGCTCGCGGTCGCCGCCCCGGAGGAGCAGGTCCTCCCGCTGCTGGCGGGCCGCGCGGACCGGGCCGGGATCGCCGCGGTCAACGCGCCGGACGCGGTCGTCGTCTCCGGCGCCGC
The DNA here is from genome assembly GCF_043496855.1 of Nonomuraea sp. JJY05. Lineage (NCBI taxonomy): Bacteria > Bacillati > Actinomycetota > Actinomycetes > Streptosporangiales > Streptosporangiaceae > Nonomuraea > Nonomuraea sp. JJY05. The sequence continues at coordinate 44,182 of NZ_JBIEIS010000065.1, read as the reverse complement.
CGGCGACATCGACGAGATCGCGCAGGCGCTCGAGGCGCGGCAGGTACGCACCCGCCGGCTGCGCGTCTCCCACGCGTTCCACTCGCCGCTCGTCGAGCCCATGCTGGAGGAGTTCCGGCAGGTCGCCGAGTCCTTGACGTACGGCGAGCCCGCCATTGCGATCATCTCCGACGTGACCGGGCAGAAGGCGCAGCCCGGCCAGCTCACCGACCCCGGCTACTGGGTGGACCACGTCCGCCGGCCGGTCCGCTTCGCCGACGCCGTCACCACCGCCAGGGCCGGCGGCGCCACCGTGTTCGTGGAGATCGGCCCGGACGGGGTGCTGACCAGCCTGGCCAGGCAGACGCTCGACGGCGACGACGCCGCGTCCTTCGTCAGCGCCACCCGCAAGGACCGCGACGAGGCCCGCGCCTTCGTGGAGGCCGTCGGCCACCTGCACTGCCGGGGCGTCGCCGTCGACTGGGACGCGTACTTCGCCGACGCCGTCCCCCGGCGCGTCGACCTGCCCACGTACGCCTTCCAGCGCAAGCGCTTCTGGTTCATGCCCGGCGCCGCGCCGGCCGAGCAGGCGCCCGACGGCTCCGTCGACCCCGAGTTCTGGGCCGCGGTCGAACGCGAGGACGTGGCCGCGCTCGCCGCCACCCTCGGCATCGAGGACGGCTCCCCGCTGGCCGCCATCCTGCCGGCGCTGTCGTCCTGGCGGCGCCGGCGGCGCGACCAGGACGTGCTCGACTCCTGGCGGTACCGCGTCACGTGGACGCCCGTCGGCGCGCCCGGCGGGAAGCCGCCCGCGCTGTCGGGCACCTGGCGCGTCGTCGTCCCGGCCGACCGGGCCGGCGGCGACGCGGCGGCCGCCGTCGCCGGGGCGCTCGAACGGCACGGAGCCCGATGCGAGCTCCTGGAGGTCACCGGCGGCACCGGCAGAGACGACCTCGCCGCGCTGCTGGGCCGGGACGAGGCGCCGGCCGGCGTGCTCGCCCTCCACTGCGACCTGGCCCAGACGGTCACGCTCATCCAGGCCATGGACGACGCCGGCGTGGCGGCGCCGCTCTGGCTCGCCACCGACGGCGCCGAGAGCGTCAGCCGCGCCGACCCGGTCCGCGACCCGGAGCAGGCCGCGGTCTCCGGGCTCGGCCGGGTCCTCGGCCTGGAGCACCCCGACCGCTGGGGCGGCCTCGTCGACCTGCCGGAGACGCTCGACCAGCGCGTCCTGACCCGCCTGGTCACCGTGCTCGCCGGGATCGGCGAAGAGGACCAGCTCGCCGTCCGCGCCTCGGGGATCTTCGCCCGCCGCCTGTCCAGGGCGCCCAGGGCGCGGACCGACCCGGCCGACCGCTGGCGGGCCCGCGGGACCGTACTGATCACCGGCGGCACCGGCGGCCTGGGCGCGAACGTCGCGCGGTGGCTGGCCCGCGATGGCGCCGAGCACCTCGTGCTCACCAGCCGGCGCGGGGCCGACGCCCCCGGCGCCGCCGCGCTCGTGGCCGAACTCCAGGAGCTCGGCGCGCGGGTGACGGTGTCCAAGTGCGACGTGGCCGACCGTGACGCGCTCGCGGCCCTGGTCCGCGAGATCGAGGCCGACGCCCCCGTCCGGTCGGTCTTCCACACCGCGGGCGTCCCCCACATGCAGCCCCTCACCCGGCTCGGACGGGACGAACTGGCCGAGGCCACCCAGGCCAAGATCGTCGGAGCCGCCAACCTGGACGCGGCCTTCGACGGACCGCTCGACGCGTTCGTGCTGTTCTCCTCCGGCGCCGGCGTCTGGGGCGGCGCCCTGAACGGCGCGTACGCCGCCGGCAACGCCTACCTCGACGCGCTGGCCGCGCACCGCCGCGCCCGCGGCCTCGCCGCCACGGCCGTCGCCTGGGGCTTCTGGGACGCCGCGGGCGGGGGCATGACCACGCTCCTCGACGAGGAGGACGCCCGCAGGACCGGCGTCCGCTACATGGACGCCGGTCTGGCCGTCGACGCCCTGCGGCAGGCCCTGGACGACGGCGAGACCAACCTGGTCGTCGCCGACGTCGACTGGGAACGGTTCTTCCCCGTCTTCACCGCCGCCCGGCGGCGTCCCCTCCTCGACGGCGTCCCCGAGGCCGTGGCGGTGCTCGAGAAGGAGACGGAAGCCGACTCCGAGTCCTCGGAGCTGCGCGCGAAGCTGCTCCCGCTGAGCGCGGACGAGCGGGACCGGCTGCTGGTCGCGCAGGTGCGCGAGCAGGTGGCCGCCGTGCTCGGGTACGCCCCCGGCGAGGTGGAGGTGGACCGGGCCTTCAGAGACCTCGGCTTCGACTCCGTCACCGCGGTCGAGCTGCGCGGCAGGCTCAACGCCGCGCTGGGCGTGCGGCTCCCGGCGACCGTGGTCTTCGACTACCCGAACGTCAAGGCGCTCGCGAGCCTGGTCCGCGACGAGATCCTGGGCACCCGGACGGAGGCCGGGCCCACCGGCGAGAGCCGCGGGCCGCTCTCCGACGACCCGATCGTGATCGTCGGGATGAGCTGCCGGATGCCCGGCGGCGTGACGAACGCCGACGACCTCTGGCGGCTGGTCGCCGAGGGCGGGGACGCGATCTCGCCCCTCCCGGACGACCGCGGCTGGGACGTCGAAGGCATCTACGACCCGGACCCCGAGGCCCAGCTCGCCTCGTACGTAGGGGTCGGCGGCTTCCTTCGCGACGCGGCCGAGTTCGACCCCGAGTTCTTCGGCATCAGCCCGCGCGAGGCCCTTGCCATGGACCCGCAGCAGCGGCTGCTGCTCGAAGCCTCGTGGGAGGCGATCGAGCACGGGCGGATCGATCCCGGCTCGCTGCGCGGCACCCGTACCGGCGTCTTCGTCGGCGCGGCCTACGAGGAGTACGGCCGCCACTCCGACCAGGTCCCGCTGGAATCGGTGGGTCACCTGGTCACCGGCACGCTGAGCAGCATCGCGTCCGGCCGCGTCGCGTACGCGCTGGGGCTCGAAGGGCCCGCGGTGACGGTGGACACGGCGTGCTCGTCGTCGCTGGTGGCGCTGCACCTGGCGGCGCAGGCGCTGCGGAACGGCGACTGCGATCTCGCGCTGGCCGGCGGCGTTTCGGTGATGTGCACGCCGCTCGGATTCATCGGCTTCAGCCTGCAGGGCGCGCTCGCCCGCGACGGCAGGTGCAAGCCCTTCGCCGGCGCGGCGGACGGGTTCGCCCTGTCGGAGGGCGTCGGCATGCTGCTGGTGGAGCGGCTGTCGGACGCGCGGCGCAACGGTCATCGGGTGCTGGCGGTCGTCAAGGGCTCGGCGATCAACCAGGACGGTGCCAGCAACGGGCTGACGGCGCCGAACGGCCCCTCCCAGCAGCGGGTGATCCGCCAGGCGCTGGCCAATGCCGGGCTGTCGGCCGGGGACGTGGACGTGGTCGAGGCGCACGGGACCGGTACGACGCTGGGTGACCCGATCGAGGCCCAGGCGCTGATCGCCACCTATGGCCAGGACCGGGAACAGCCGCTGTGGCTCGGCTCCGTCAAGTCGAACATCGGCCACACCCAGGCCGCCGCCGGCGTCGCCGGGGTCATCAAGATGGTGATGGCCATGCGGCACGGGGTGCTGCCGCGGACGCTGCACGTGGACGAGCCGTCGCCGCACGTGGACTGGTCGGCCGGTGCCGTCGAGCTGCTGACCGATGCCCGGTCGTGGGACGTCGACGATCGTCCGCGCCGCGCCGCCGTCTCCTCCTTCGGCATCAGCGGCACCAACGCCCACGTGATCATCGAGCAGGTGCCGGGCACGGACAAGGAGCCCGAGCCCGTCGACGGGCCGCCGGTGGTGCCGTGGGTGCTGTCGGGGCGCAGCGCGGAGGCGCTGCGGGCTCAGGCGGGCCGGTTGGCCGATGCGGTGGCCGGGGTCCGGCCGGTGGATGTGGCGCACTCGCTGGTGGCTTCGCGGTCGGCGTTCGACCACCGTGCGGTGGTGATCGGCGCGGACCGGGAGGAACTGCTGGCCGGTCTGGACGAGGGCGCGGTGCGGGGTGTGGCCGGGCCGGGTGGCAAGACGGTGTTCGTCTTCCCCGGTCAGGGGTCGCAGTGGCTCGGGATGGGGGTGGAGCTGCTGGATGACTCGCCGGTGTTCGCGGCGCGGATGGCCGAGTGTGAGGCGGCGCTGTCGGAGTTCGTGGACTGGTCCCTCACCGATGTGCTGCGCGATCAAGAGAGCTTGGACCGGGTTGATGTGGTGCAGCCGGTGTTGTGGGCGGTGATGGTGTCGCTGGCCGAGGTGTGGCGCTCGCTCGGGGTGACACCGGCCGCGGTGGTCGGTCACTCCCAGGGGGAGATCGCCGCCGCGGTGGTGGCGGGCGCGTTGTCGCTTCGGGACGGCGCCCGGGTGGTGGCGTTGCGGAGTCAGGCGATCGTGGCGCTGGCCGGACAGGGTGGCATGGCATCGATCCCGCTGCCGGCCTCGGAGGTGGCGGTGGATGATCGGATCTCGATCGCGGCGGTGAACGGGCCTTCCTCGACGGTGGTGTCGGGTGATGCGGATGCCATTGAGGCATTGATCGCCGACTATGAGGCCCAGGGGGTGCGGGCGCGGCGGGTCGAGGTGGATTACGCCTCGCATTCGGCTCATGTGGAGGCGATCGAGGAGGAGCTGACGAGACTGCTGGCTCCGGTGACGCCGCAGGCGGGCGAGGTGCCGTGGTACTCGACCGTCCGGCAGTGCTGGCTGTCCGGCACCGAGGTGGACGCGGCGTACTGGTACGAGAACCTGCGGCGGACGGTGTGGTTGGAGCCGTCGGTGCGGGCGCTGGCCGAGCAGGGTCACGGGGTGTTCGTTGAGGTCAGTGCTCATCCGGTGTTGACGATGGCGGTGCAGGAGACGGTCGAGGACGTGGTGGCCTGTGGCACGCTGCGCCGGGACGACGGGGGCTTGCGCAGGTTGTGGACCAGCGCCGCCGAGCTGTGGGTACGCGGCGTGAACGTCGATTGGGCCCAGGCCCTGGAGCCCGCCGCCCCCCGGATGGTCGACCTGCCCACCTACGCCTTCCAGCACCAGCACTTCTGGCTCGAGGAGCGCGCCGCGGGCGCGGGTGACGTCGGAGCCGCCGGGCTCGGCGCGGCCGGGCACCCCCTCCTCGCCGCGTCGGTCTCGCTGGCCGATGCCGACGGCGTGCTGCTGACCGGCAGGCTCTCGCTGAAGACCCACCCGTGGCTGGCCGACCACCAGGTCAACGGCCAGGTACTGCTGCCCGGCACCGCCTTCGTGGAGCTGGCCGTCAGGGCCGGCGACGAGGTCGGCTGCGACCTGCTCGAAGAGCTCACCCTGCAGGCCCCGCTCATCGTGCCGGAGCGCGGCGCGGTCCAGCTCCAGCTGGCCGTCGGCGCCCCCTACGAGGACGGCCGGCGGCAGCTCACCGTCCACACCCGGCCCGAGGGCGGAGCGGCCGACGACCCGTGGACCTGCCACGCCACCGGCGTGCTCGCGCCGCAGGCCGCCGCGCCGCCCGCCCAGGAGGCGGCCGCCTGGCCGCCCGAGGGCGCGCAGCCGCTCCCGACGACCGGCCTGTACGACTGGCTCGGCGCGGTCGGCCTGGGCTACGGACCCACGTTCCAGGGCCTGAAGGCGGCCTGGCGGCGCGACGAGGAGCTGTTCGCCGAAGTGTCGCTGCCGGAAGGGACCGAGACCGGCGGGTTCGGGCTGCACCCGGCGCTGCTCGACGCCGCGCTGCACAGCGTCGCGCTGAACGCGGCCACCGCCGAGGACGGGCCGCGGATGCCGTTCGCCTGGACCGGCGTGCGGCTGCACGCGACCGGCGCGACCTCGATCCGCGTCCGGCTCACCCCCCGCGGCACCGACGACGTGACGCTCGCCGTCACCGACACCACCGGCGTGCCCGTCGCGCACGTGGACTCCCTGATCCTGCGCCCGCTGCCCGCCGACCTCGGCGCCGAGCAGCGCGCCACCGGAGAGGACTCGCTCTACACGCTCGAATGGGCGCTGGTGCCCGCCGGCGAACCCGCGGGCGAGCAGCGATGGGCGGTCATCGGCGACCCGTCCGAACTGGCGGCCGCCGGGATCGCCGCGCCAGCGCACGCCGGCCTGGCCGAGCTCGTGGCCACCGGATCGGTGCCCGAATGGGTGGTCGTCCCGCTGGACGGCGAACCGGGGCCCGATTTGGCCGCGGCGGTCGCCGACAGGACCTGCCGGGTGCTGGAGCTGCTGCAGACCTGGCTGGCCGAGGAAGGCTTCCCCGCCTCCCGGCTCGTCCTCCTCACCCGCGGCGCGGTCGCGACCACGGCGGAGGAGGAGGTGCCGGACCTGGTCAACGCCGGGGTCTGGGGCCTGGTCAGGTCCGCGCAGTCGGAGAGCCCCGAACGGGTCGTCGTCCTCGACCTCGACCGTGACGCGGACTCCTACCGCGCGCTGCCCGCCGCGCTCGCGACCGGCGAGGCGCAGCTCGCGATCAGGAACGGGACGGCGTACGCGCCCCGCCTGGCCCGGCCCGGAGCCGACGGCGCGCTGACCCCGCCGGCCGGGGCCGCGAACTGGCGGCTGGACGTCACCACCCGCGGCACGCTCGACGACCTCGCGCTGCTCCCCACCCCGTCGGCGCCGCTCGCCCCCGGCCAGGTCCGCATCAGCACCAAGGCCATGGGCCTGAACTTCCGCGACGTGCTGATCGCCCTGGACATGTATCCGGGCGACGCGCCGATGGGCGGCGAGGGCGCCGGCGTCGTCATCGAGGTGGCCGACGACGTCACCACGCTCGCGCCCGGCGACCGGGTGATGGGCATCGTCGACGGCTTCGCCCGGGAGGCGGTCACCGACCACCGGCTGCTCGCCCCCATCCCGGACGGCTGGACGTTCGCGCAGGCGGCCTCCGTGCCGATCGCCTTCGTCACCGCCTACCACGCCCTGGTGGACCTGGCCGGGCTCCAGGCAGGCGAGAAGCTGCTCGTGCACGCCGCCGCGGGCGGCGTGGGCATGGCCGCCGTGCAGCTCGCCCACCACCTGGGCGCCGAGGTCCACGGCACCGCCAGCGAGAGCAAGTGGGACGCGGTACGCGAGCTGGGCGTCCCCGCCGAGCGCATCGCCTCGTCCCGGACGCTGGAGTTCGCGCAGACCTTCGCCCCGGGCGTGGACGTCGTGCTCAACTCCCTCGCGGGCGAGTTCGTGGACGCCTCGCTGGGCCTGCTGCCGCCGGGCGGGCGCTTCATCGAGATGGGCAAGACGGACGTACGGGACCCGGCCGAGCTGCCCTCGGTCCGCTACCAGAACTTCGACCTGACCCTGCTCGGCCCGGCACGCACCGGCGAGATCCTGGCCGAGATCGCCGCCCTGTTCGCGCGGGGCGCGCTCCGGCTCCCGCCGATCAGCACGTGGGACGTCCGCCGCGCCCCCGACGCGTTCCGGTACGTCGCCCAGGCCCGCCACATCGGAAAGGTCGTGCTGACCGCGCCGCCCGCCCTCGACCCCGAGGGCACCGTGCTCGTCACCGGCGGCACCGGCGCGCTCGGCGCGCTCGCCGCCAGGCGCCTGGTCACCGAGCACGGCGTCCGGCACCTGGTCCTGGCCAGCCGGCGCGGCCCCGCCGCCGACGGCGCGGCGGCGCTGGAGCAGGAGCTGACCGGGCTCGGCGCCACCGTGACGGTCGCCGCCTGCGACGCCGCCGACCGCGACGCCCTCGCCGCGCTGCTGGCGGGCATCCCCGCCGAGCACCCGCTGACCGGGGTCGTCAGCACGGCGGGCGTGCTCGACGACGGGATGATCTCCTCGCTCACGCCGGAGCGCGTCGAGGCCGTCATGCGCCCGAAGGTGACCGCGGCGGCCAACCTGCACGAGCTGACCGCCGATGTCGACCTGGCGCAGTTCATCCTGTACTCGGGCGCCGCGGGCATCCTCGGCAGCCCCGGCCAGGGCAACTACGCCGCGGCGAACACGTTCCTGGACGCGCTCGCCCAGCACCGCCGGGCCCGCGGGCTGGCGGCGACCTCCCTGGCCTGGGGTCTGTGGTCGCCGCAGAGCGGCAGCGGCATGACCGGCCACCTGGACGAGGCCGACCTGAGCAGGCTGAGCAGGTCCGGCATGGGCGCGCTCGGCCTCGACGAGGGCCTCGGTCTGTTCGACCGGGCGCTGAGCGTGGACGAGGCGGCGCTCGTGCCGATCCACCTGGATCTCGCCACGCTGCGGGCGGGCGCGGCCAAGGGGTTCGGTCACCCGCTCTTCCGCGGCCTGGTACGCATCTCCACCCGCCGCGTGCTGGCGGCGGAGACGCCCCTGGACGAGTCGCTCACCGACCGGCTGGCCGCCCTGCCGGAGGCGGAGCGGGCTCCGATGCTCCTCGACCTGGTACGCGGCCACGTGGCCGCCGTGCTCGGCTTCGCCGGAGCGGAGTCCGTCGAACCGGGACGGGCGTTCAAGGACCTCGGCTTCGACTCGCTGACCGCCGTGGAGTTGCGCAACCGGCTCAAGGCGGTCTCGGGGCTGCGGCTGCCCGTCTCCCTGATCTTCGACTACCCCAACGCCGCCGCGCTGGCCGCGCACCTGCTGGAGGAGCTGGCGCCACCCGCGCACAGCGCCGAACAGCAGGTCCTGGCCGAGCTCGACCGGATCGAGGCCAGGCTGGCCGTCATGGCGGCCGAATGCGCCACCGCCGGGGAGATCACCACCCGGCTCGAACAGCTGGCCTTCTCCTGGAAGGAACGGCAACAAGCGAGCGCCACCGTCGACGACGTGGCCGGCCAGCTCAGCTCGGCCACGGCCGACGAGATCATCAGTTTCATCGACAGCGAGTTCGGACTCTCCTGAGCAGGCGTCACCGAAGGCTAGGAAGGCAGCACACATGGCGACAGAAGAGCAGCTCGTCGAATACCTCAAGCGCGTGACGACCGAGCTCCACGACAGCAAGAAGCGGCTGCAGGCGGCCGAGGACAAGGACCACGAGCCCATCGCCATCATCGGCATCGGCTGCCGCTACCCCGGCGACATCGCGAGCCCCGAGGACCTGTGGCGGGTCGTGTCCGGCCGTACCGACGCCATCTCCGGGATGCCGGACGATCGCGGCTGGGATCTGGAGTCGATCTACAACCCCGATCCCGACGCGGTCGGCACCTCGTACGTCCGGGACGGCGGCTTCATGCGGGACGCCACCGCCTTCGACGCCGCGTTCTTCGGCGTCTCGCCGCGCGAGGCCGTGGCCATGGACCCGCAGCAGCGGCTGCTGCTCGAAACCTCGTGGGAGGCGATCGAGCGGGCCGGCATCGACCCGGCCGCGCTGCGCGGCAGCCGGACCGGCGTGTTCGTGGGCGCCAACAGCTCCGAATTCCTCACGATGATGATGCAGGCGCCGCCGGAGCTGCAGGGCTACCTGATGACCGGCGTCGCCACGAGCGTGGTGTCGGGCCGCGTCTCCTACACCCTGGGCCTGGAGGGACCGGCCGTCACGATCGACACGGCCTGCTCCTCGTCCCTGGTGGCGCTGCACCTCGCGGTACGGGCGCTGCGCAACGGGGACTGCGGGCTGGCGCTGGCCGGGGCCGTGACCGTCCTGTCCACGCCGGGCACCTTCATCGGCTTCAGCCGGGTGCGCGGGCTGGCCAGGGACGGCCGCTCCAAGGCGTTCTCCGCCGAGGCGGACGGCATGGGGATCGCCGAGGGCGTCGGCATCCTCCTGGTCGAGAGGCTGTCGGACGCCCGCCGCAACGGCCACCCGGTGCTGGCGGTCATCCGTGGCTCGGCGGTCAACCAGGACGGCGCCAGCAACGGCCTGACCGCGCCGAACGGCCCTTCCCAGCAGCGGGTGATCCGCCAGGCGCTCGCCGACGCCAGACTCGCGCCCGTCCAGGTCGACGCGGTCGAGGCGCACGGCACCGGAACCCCGCTTGGGGATCCGATCGAGGCCCAGGCACTGATCGCCACCTATGGCCAGGACCGGGAACAGCCGCTGTGGCTGGGGTCGATCAAGTCGAACATCGGCCACGCGCAGGCCGCCGCCGGCGCGGCGGGCGTGATCAAGATGGTCATGGCGATGCGCAACGGCGTCCTGCCCGCCACGCTGCACGCCGAGGAGCGCTCGCCGCACATCGACTGGTCGGCGGGCGCGGTGGAGCTGCTCACCGAGGCCCGCCCCTGGCCCGCTGGCGGCGAGCCGCGCCGGGCCGGCGTGTCGTCGTTCGGCATGAGCGGCACGAACGCGCACGTCGTGCTGGAGGAGGCACCCGCCGAGACCCCGGTGAAGCCCGCCGGGGAGCTGCCCGCCGTGCCGTGGACGCTCTCGGCCCGGACGGGCGAGGCGCTGCGGCGGCAGGCCGAGCGGCTGGCCTCGTGGACCCGGTCGCATCCTGAGCAGAGCGTGGTGGACGTCGGCTGGTCGTTGCTCGGCCGCTCGGCGTTCGACCACCGTGCGGTGGTGATCGGCGCGGACCGGGAGGAACTGCTGGCCGGTCTGGACGAGGGCGCGGTGCGGGGTGTGGCCGGGCCGGGTGGCAAGACGGTGTTCGTCTTCCCCGGTCAGGGGTCGCAGTGGCTCGGGATGGGGGTGGAGCTGCTGGATGACTCGCCGGTGTTCGCGGCGCGGATGGCCGAGTGTGAGGCGGCGCTGTCGGAGTTCGTGGACTGGTCGCTCACCGATGTGTTGCGGGGCGGGCAGGGGCTGGATCGGGTTGATGTGGTGCAGCCGGTGTTGTGGGCGGTGATGGTGTCGCTGGCCGAGGTGTGGCGCTCGCTCGGCGTAACGCCGGCCGCGGTGGTCGGTCACTCCCAGGGGGAGATCGCCGCCGGGGTGGTGGCGGGCGCGTTGTCGCTTCGGGACGGCGCCCGGGTGGTGGCGTTGCGGAGTCAGGCGATCGTGGCGCTGGCCGGGCAGGGCGGCATGGCGTCGATCCCGCTGCCGGCCTCGGAAGTGGAAGTGGATGATCGGATCTCGATCGCGGCGGTGAACGGGCCTTCCTCGACGGTGGTGTCGGGTGATGCGGATGCCATTGAGGCATTGATCGCCGACTATGAGGCCCAGGGGGTGCGGGCGCGGCGGGTCGAGGTGGATTACGCCTCGCATTCGGCTCATGTGGAGGCGATCGAGGAGGAGCTGACGAGACTGCTGGCTCCGGTGACGCCGCAGGCGGGCGAGGTGCCGTGGTACTCGACCGTCCGGCAGTGCTGGCTGTCCGGCACCGAGGTGGATGCCGCGTACTGGTACGAGAACCTGCGGCGGACGGTGTGGTTGGAGCCGTCGGTGCGGGCGCTGGCCGAGCAGGGTCACGGGGTGTTCGTTGAGGTCAGTGCTCATCCGGTGTTGACGATGGCGGTGCAGGAGACGGTCGAGGACGTGGTGGCCTGTGGCACGCTGCGCCGGGACGACGGGGGCTTGCGCAGGTTGTGGACCAGCGCCGCCGAGCTGTGGGTACGCGGCGCGGAGATCGACTGGGCCGGGGTGTACGAGCCCGCCCGCCCAAACCGGGTCGAACTGCCCACCTACGCCTTCGAGCGGGAGCCGTACTGGCCGAAGACCGTCCAGTCCAACGGCGACCTCACCCAGGTCGGCATGGGCCCCGCCGGGCACCCGCTGCTGGCGGCGGCGGTGTCGCTCGCGGACGGTGAGGGCGTGCTGATGACCGGCAGGCTTTCGCTGAAGACCCACCCGTGGCTGGCCGACCACCAGGTCAACGGCCAGGTACTGCTGCCCGGCACCGCGTTCGTGGAGCTGGCCGTCAGGGCCGGCGACGAGGCGGGCTGCGACCTGCTCGAAGAGCTCACCCTGCAGGCCCCGCTGATCCTGCCCGAGCGCGGCGGCGTCCAGGTGCAGGTGGCCGTGGGGGCGCCCGACGAGGAGGGCCGGCGGGCGCTGACCATTCACGCCCGGCTCGACGACGAGCCCTGGACCAGGCACGCCACCGGCTTCCTTGCCAAGGACGCCGGCGCCGCGGCGTTCGGCGAGCCCTCGTGGCCGCCCGCGGGCGCGACCGCCGTCAGCGCCGACGACGTCTACGAGTTGCTCGCGGGCATCGGCGTCGGCTACGGCGCGGCCTTCCGCGGCCTGCGGGCCGTCTGGCGGCGGGACCGGGAGCTGTTCGCCGAGGTCGCCCTGCCCGAGGAGGCCGCCGCGGACCTGGCCGGGTTCGGGCTGCACCCGGCGCTGCTCGACGCGGCCATCCAGCCGCTCGCGGTGGGCGACTTCTTCCCCGCCCAGGACGGCGCCGGACCCGTCCTGCCCTTCGCCTGGACCGGCGTGCGGCTGGCCGCCACCGGCGCGGCCACCTTACGGGTCCGGCTGGCGCCCGCGGGAGCGAACGCGGTCCGCATCGAGGTGGCCGACGCCACCGGCGCACCCGTCGCCTCCGTGGACTCGCTGGTCGTGCGCGCGATGGCCGCCGCCGACCTCAAGGCCGCGGACCCGCTGCGGGACGCCCTGTTCGCCCTCGACTGGGTGCCCATGCAAGCCGCCCCCGCACGGGACGGCATCCGTTACGCGATCGCCGGAGGCGACGCCACCCGGCTCCGCATGCCGGTCGACGCCCTCGACCCGGACGGCCCCGTACCGGACCTGGCGATCCTGGTCTGCACCCCGTACACGGGCGACGACCCGGCCGCCGGGGCCCGCGCCGCGACCGGCGAGGTGCTGGCCGCCGCCCAGTCCTGGCTGGAGCAGGAGCGGTACGCCGACGTGCCCCTGGCCGTCCTCACCCAGGGCGCCACCGGCGACGACCTGCCGGGCGCCGCCGTGTGGGGGCTGATCCGCTCCGCCCAGTCGGAGAACCCCGGCCGGTTCGTCCTCCTCGACGTCGACGGCACCGACGAGTCCTGGCAGGCGGTCCCCGCCGCCCTCGCCTCGGGCGAACCCCAGATCGCGCTGGTCGAAGGCGAGGCCCTGGTCCCGCGGCTGGCCCGGCACCGCGCCGCGGAGCCGTCCGGCCAGGGCAGGTGGGCCTCCGACGGGACCGTGCTGATCACCGGCGGCACCGGGACCCTGGGCGGGATCGTCGCCCGTCACCTGGTGGCCGGGCACGGGGTCCGGCGGCTGGTGCTGATCAGCCGGCGTGGCCCCCACGCCGACGGCGCGGCCGACCTGATGGCCGAGCTGACCGGGCTGGGTGCGGACGTGACCGTCACCGCCTGCGACGCCGCCGACCGGCGGGCGCTGGCGGACGTGCTGGCCGCCATCCCGGACGAGCACCCGCTCACCGGCGTCGTCCACACGGCCGGCGCGCTGGACGACGGCGTCCTGGCCGCGCTGACGCCCGAGCGGATCGACAACGTGCTGCGGGCCAAGGCCGACGCCGTGCTGAACCTGCACGAGCTGACCAAGGACCTGCCGCTGACCGCGTTCGTGCTGTTCTCGTCGGCCGCCGGTGTCTTCGGCGGCCCCGGCCAGGGCAACTACGCGGCCGCCAACGCGTTCGTGGACGCCCTGGCGCAGTGGCGCGGGCGGCTCGGCCTGCCCGCCCTGTCCCTGGCCTGGGGCCTGTGGGAGCAGGACAGCGGGCTGACCGGCACCCTCAGCGAGGCGGACCGGGCGCGGCTGGCCCGCACCGGGGTCGCGCCGCTGTCCACCGCCGACGGGCTCGCGCTGCTGGACGCGGCCTGCGCCGCGGACCGGGCGGCGCTGGTGCCGATCCGGCTGGAGTTCGCCGCGCTGCGGATGGCGGCGCAGTTCGGGGCGCTGCCCACGATCCTGCAGGAGCTCGTCCCCACCTCCAAGCGGCGGGTGGTGGGCAACGACCCGGCCGCCGCGTCGGAGCTGCGCGAGCGCCTGGCCCGGATGCCCGCGGCCGAGCACGCCAGGGTGCTGCTCGACCTGGTGCTCGGCCAGGTGGCGACCGTGCTCGGCTACCGCGACGCCGGCGCCGTGGAGCAGGACCGGCCGTTCAACGAGGCCGGGTTCGACTCGCTGACCGCCGTCGAGTTCCGCAACAGGATGAACGCGGCCACCGGGCTGCGCCTGCCCGCCACGCTGATCTTCGACTACCCGACGCCCGTCCAGCTGGTCCAGTACCTGCGGGACCGCCTGCTCGACGGGCCCCAGACGGCCGCCTCCACCACGACCCGGGCCGGTGAGGAGGAGCCGATCGTCATCGTCGGCATGAGCTGCCGGCTCCCCGGCGGCGTCACCAACCCCGACGAGCTGTGGAACCTGGTGGCCGAGGGCGGCGACGCGATGTCGATGTTCCCCTCCGACCGCAACTGGAACCTGGACGAGCTCTACCACCCCGACCCCGAGCACCCCGGCACCACGTACGCCCGCGAGGGCGGCTTCGTCTACGACGCCACCGCGTTCGACCCGGCGTTCTTCAGCATCTCGCCCAGGGAGGCCGTGGCCATGGACCCCCAGCAGCGGCTGCTGCTGGAGAGCTCGTGGGAGGCGCTGGAGCACGCCGGCATCGACCCGGCCGCGCTGCGCGGCAGCAAGACCGGTGTGTACGTCGGGCTGATGTACCACGACTACGGGATGCACCTGCAGCAACCGGCGAGCGACCTCGAGGGCCTGGTCGGCACCGGCGTCTCGGCCGGCGTGGCCTCCGGGCGGGTGTCGTACACCTTCGGGTTCGAGGGCCCGTCGGTCACCCTCGACACGGCCTGCTCCTCCTCGCTGGTGGCGCTGCACATGGCGATCCAGGCGCTGCGGCGCGGCGAGTGCTCGCTCGCCCTGGCCGGCGGCGTCACCGTGCTGTCCACCCCCTCCGTGTTCGTCGACTTCAGCCGCCAGCGCGGACTGGCCTCCAACGGCCGCTGCAAGTCGTTCGCCGCGGCCGCCGACGGCACCGGCTGGGCGGAAGGCGTGGGCATGCTGCTCGTCGAGCGGCTCTCCGACGCGCGCCGCAACGGCCACCCCATCCTGGCCGTCGTGCGCGGCAGCGCGATCAACCAGGACGGCGCCAGCTACGGGCTCACCGCCCCCAACGGCCCCTCCCAGCAGCGGCTCATCGAGCAGACGCTGGCCGACGCGGGGCTGCGCGCCGCGGACGTGGACGCCGTCGAGGGCCACGGCACCGGCACCACCCTCGGCGACCCGATCGAGGCGCAGGCCATCGTCGCCACCTACGGCCAGGACCGGCCGCAGGACCGGCCGCTCTACCTGGGCTCGGTGAAATCGAACCTCGGCCACACCCAGGCCGCGGCCGGAGTGGCGGGCGTCATCAAGATGGTGATGGCCATGCGGCACGGCGTCCTGCCGAAGACCCTGCACGTGGACGAGCCGACGACGCACGTCGCCTGGGACGCGGGCGCCGTCAGCCTGCTCACCGAGGCCACCCCGTGGCCCGAGACCGGCAGGCCGCGCCGCGCGGGCGTCTCGTCCTTCGGCATCAGCGGCACCAACGCGCACGTCATCGTGGAGCAGGTCCAGGAGGAGCCCGCCGCGCCATCGGAGGAGACCGGGCGGCCGGTGATCCCCTGGGTGCTGTCGGCCAAGACGCCGGACGCCCTGAAGGCCCAGGCCCGACGGCTGCGCGAGCACCTGGCGGCCCGCCCCGGCCGGTCGGCCGCGGACCTCGCCTGGTCGCTCGCCACCACGCGGTCCTCGTTCAAGCGGCGGATGATCGTCCTGGGCGCCACCCGTGACGATCTCGCCGCCGGGCTGGAGTCGGCGATCGAAGGGACCGCGGCGGACAACGTGATCACCGGATCGGCGGCCCGCGGCCGGACGGCGTACCTCTTCACCGGCCAGGGCAGCCAGCGCCCGGCCATGGGGGAGGAGCTGTACGCGGCCTACCCCGAGTACGCCGAGGCCTTCGACGCGATCTGCGCCAGGTTCGACCGGCACCTCGACCGGCCGCTGCGCGAGGTCATCGCCGGCGACCCCGACCTGCTCAAGCAGACGAGGTACACGCAGGCGGCGCTGTTCGCCGTCGAGGTCGCCCTGTTCCGGGTCCTGGAGGCGTGGGGCGTGCGGCCCGACTACCTGGCCGGCCACTCGATCGGCGAGATCGCCGCCGCGCACGTCGCGGGCGTGCTGTCGCTGGACGACGCGGTCACGCTCGTCGCCGCCAGGGGCAGGCTGATGCAGGCGCTGCCGCCCGGAGGCGCGATGGTCTCGGTACGCGGCGCCACCGAGGAGGAGGTGCTGCCGCTGCTGGCCGGTCACGAGGAGCGCGTCGGCATCGCCTCGCTCAACGGACCGGCGTCCCTGGTCCTGTCCGGCGACGAGGCGAGCGTGCTGGAGCTGGCCGAACGGCTGGCCCGGCGCGGCTGCAAGACCAAGCGGCTGACCGTCAGCCACGCGTTCCACTCGCCGCTGATGGAGCCCGCGCTGGAGGAGTTCGTGAGCGTGGCGCGGGGGCTGGCCTTCCAGCCGCCGACTATCCCCGTCGTCTCCAACGTCACCGGCGAGCTGGCCACCACCGACGAGCTGACCTCGCCCGAGTACTGGGCCCGCCACCTGCGGCAGGCCGTGCGCTTCTGCGACGGCGTGCGGACCCTGCGGGACCAGGGCGTGTCCACGTTCCTGGAGCTCGGCCCGGACGCCGTGCTGTCGGCCATGGTTGAGGACTGCCTGGACGGCTGGAGCGGCGTCGCCGCGCCGGCGCTGCGCCGCGACCGGGCCGAGGCCGGCACGCTGGTCGAGGCCCTGGCCCGGGCACACGCGAACGGGGTCGGCGTCGACTGGGGCGCGGTGATCGGTACGGGCTCGCCCGTGCCACTGCCCACCTATCCCTTCCAGCGGCAGCGCTACTGGCCGGACGCGCCCCGGCACGAGGAGGCCGCGGGGCCCGACCAGGGGCTGTGGGACGCCGTCGCCCGAGGCGACCACGACGGCCTGCTCGCGCTGCTCGGCCTGCGGGGCGGGGCGACGCTCGACGAGCTGCTGCCCGCGCTGGCCCGGCTGCGCGGCCAGGACGGCGCCGACCACGCGGACGTGCGCTATCAGCTCGGCTGGCGCCCTCTGACGGACCTGCCCGCACCCGCGCTCCGCGGCACCTGGCTGGTGGTCACGCCTGATGGCGCCGCCCCGGATGAGACGCCGGTCGGGGCCGCACCGGGCCAGGTGCTGGCGGCCGGGCTGGCGGCGCACGGCGCGGACACCGTACGGCTGTCCGCGATGCCGGACTCCGACGGCGGTGTGGCGGGCGTCGTGTGCCTGCTGCCGGAAGGCGCGACCGCTCCGGCGCTCCCGGCGGGACCGGCGCCGGTCTGGTTCCTCACGCAGGGGGCGATCCAGGTGGCGCCGTCCGACCCGCTGGCCGGGCCGCAGGCCGCCCGCGACTGGGGCGACCTGAGGGCGCTGATCGACCTGCGGGCCCGGCTGGACGAGCGGGCCGCCCAGGGGCGCGGCGGGCTGATCGACCTGCCGGCGCGGCTGGACGAGCAGGTCATGCGCCGGCTGTGCGGGGTGCTGTCCGGGCTGACCGGCGAGAACGAGGTGGCGGTGCGCTCCGGCGGCGCCTTCGCCCGCAGGCTGCGCCCGGCACCGCCGCGCGGCGCCCCGACCGGCCGCGAATGGCGTCCCGGCGGCACGGTCCTGGTGGCCGGTCCGCTCGACGAGACCGCCGCCGAGCTGGCCAGGTGGGCCGCGCGCAACGGCGCGGACGAGGTCGTCCTGACCCAGCCGCACGCCGAGCTCGAAAGCGAGCCGGGCGTGGTCGTCCGGGCCGTCGGCGGGCGGCTGCCCGCGGGCCGGGTGACCGCCGTCGTCTGCACGACCGCCGAGGCGGCGTACGCGCTCGACAAGCCCGCCCGCGCCGCGGACGTGCCCGTCTTCCTCATGCTGGCCCCGGCGCCCGCGGCCTGGGGCGGGGACGGCGCCGGCACGTACGAGTACTTCACCGCGCTCGCCGACGAGCGGCTCGCGTCCGGGCAGCCCGCGCTGGCCGTCGCGGCGGGGCTCAAGGAGCCCGCGGACGCGGTCTCCGCCATCCGCCAGGCCCTGCGCCAGGGGGACAGGGCGCTCGTCGTCGCCGACCCGGACTGGGCCGCGCTCGCCGCGTCCGGGCACGCCCGGCTGCTGGGGGAGATCCCGCAGGCGGCGGACCGACAGGACGGGCCGGACGACGCCGTGGACGACATCACCGCCTTCCGCCGCCTGCTGTCCGACAGCCCGGCCGACGAGCACCACGGCATCCTGCTCGACGTGGTACGCGGCCAGGCCGCCGCGATCCTGCAGCTGCCGCTGCCCGACGCGGTGGAGCGGGACGCGGAGTTCTTCGAGCTGGGCTTCTCCTCGATGGCCGCGGTGGAGCTGCGCAACCGGCTCGTCGAGCTGACCGGCATCGAGGTGGCGGCCGACGCGATCTACGACTACCCGACCCCCGCCGAGCTGGCCGAGCACCTGCTCGCGGAGGCCGTGAGCTGAGCTCGCGGACCTCCCTCGTGACGGCCCACCTGAGGAAAGGACGCACCCGTGCTGGATGGATGCACCCCCTGGCCCGAGGAGTTCGCCGAGCGCTACCGCTCGGCCGGTCACTGGCGCGACGAGACGCTGGGCGAGATCCTGAGCGCGCGGGCGCGCTCCCACCCCGGCAAGACCGCCCTCGTGGCGGGCACCCACCGGTGGAGCTACGCCGAGCTGGACAGCCGGGCCGACCGCATGGCGGCGCGGCTGCGCGAGATCGGCATCGGGCCGGGTGACCGGGTCGTCGTGCAGCTCCCCAACGTCCCGGAGCTCGTCGCGCTGCTGTTCGCGCTGTTCAGGATCGGTGCCCTGCCGGTCATGGCGCTGCCGGCCCACCGGGGCAGCGAGATCACGTACTTCTGCGAGTTCACGGAGGCGGCCGCGTACGTCATCCCGGACGTGCACGTCGGGTTCGACTACCGGGACCTGGCCGCCGACGTGGCCGCCCGGGTGCCCACCCTCAAGCACGTGCTCGTCGCCGGCGACCCGGGCGGCTTCACCCCCCTGGACTACGCGGACACCAGGGCGGACGGCCTGCCCCGGCCCGACCCCGCCGGCGTGGCGCTCTTCCTGCTGTCGGGCGGCACGACCGGCGTGCCCAAGCTCGTGCCCCGCGCGCACCAGGAGTGGGCCTACAGCGGGCGCGCGGTCGCCGAGGCGTGCGACTACGGCGAGGAGACCGTCCACCTGGTGAGCCTGCCGCTGTGCCACAACTGGCCGCTGACCCACGGGCTGCTGGCCACCTTCCACGCGGCCGGCACGCTCGTGCTGGCGCCCGGCCCCAGCCCGGACGAGACCTTCCCGCTCATCGAGCGGGAACGGGTGACCGAGACCGGCCTGATCCCCGGCGCGGCCCTGCTGTGGATGGAGGCCGCCGAGTGGGACGAGTACGACCTGTCCAGCCTGCGCCGCGTCACGATCGGCGGGTCGAAGCTGCAGAACGAGCTGGCCCGCCGGGTCGAACCTGCGCTCGGCTGCCGGCTCCAGCAGGCCTTCGGCATGGCCGAGGGACTGTGCGGGTTCCACCGATGGGAGGACCCGGAGGACGTGGTGCTCGTGAGCCAGGGGCTGCCCGTCTCCCCGGACGACGAGGTGCGGGTCGTCGACGAGGACGACCGCGACGTCACGCCGGGCGAGGTGGGCCAGCTCCTGGCGCGCGGCCCGTACACGGTGCGCGGCTACTACCGGGCGCCCGAGCACAACGCCAGGACGTTCACCGCCGACGGCTACTACCGGACCGGCGACCTCGTACGGCTGCTGCCGACCGGGCACGTCGTCTTCGAGGGCAGGGTCAAGGACCAGATCAACCGGGGCGCCGAGAAGATCGCGGCCGAGGAGGTGGAGAACCACCTGCTCGCGCACCCCGGCGTCCGGGAGGTCGCCCTGGTGGGCCTGTCCGACGAGGTGCTCGGCGAGCGGGCGTGCGCCTGCGTCGTGCCCCGTGGCACGCCGCCGACGCTCGGCGACCTGACCGCGTTCCTGCGCGAACGCGGGGTAGCGGCCTTCAAGTTCCCCGACCGCCTGGAGATCGTCCAGGAGCTCCCGGTCACCCCGCTCGGCAAGGTCAGCAAGAAGGCGCTCGCCGGGATGTTCAGCTAACCCACGCTCGCAGAGGACGTACCCGATGCACGTCGCAGACATCGACTTGCCCGGCTTCCTGGAAGTGCACGCCAAGGCCACCATCGAGGCGCGCAACAACGACTGCCCGGCGCTGGCGACCTGGCGTCAGGAGATCCCGCCCGTGGACCCGGCCGGGTTGCTGAGGCCGCTGTTCGAGCGGTCCACGCGGACCTTCGTCTGGATGTCGCCGCACTCCAGCGTCATTGCGATGGGCAGCGCCACGGACTTCACGCACACCGGCCACGACAGGTTCGCCGGCATCCGGCGGGGCTGGGAGCGGGCGGCCAGGACCGCGGTCTCCGACGGGCCGGGCCCGCGCGCCATGCCGTCGCTGGTCGGCGGGTTCGCCTTCGCGCCGCGCCCCGGGCCGCTGCCCGAGGCGCTGATGTGGGTGCCCAGGGTGGTGATCTCGCGAGACCCCGACGGCACGACCTCGCTCGCGCTCAGCGTCAGCGTCGACCCCCGGCCCACCACGACGGACGGGCCCGCGCGTACGGTCGCGGACGCCTTCGCCCTGATCTCCTCCGCCGGGATCCGTCCCTGCCCCAGCCCGCTGCTCCCGGGCACGACCACGATCGAGGTCCCCTCCGCGTCGGAGTGGAAGGCGCTGGTCGCGCACACCACCGAGCAGATCGCCCGCGGCAGGTTCGACAAGGCCGTGCTGGCCCGCCAGCTGCGGATCACCTCCCCATGGGGGTACGACCTGGCCTCCGTGCTGGGGTCCCTGCGCGACACGCAACCGGGGAGCACCGTCTTCGCCGTGGCCGCGTACGGGCACGCCTTCGTCGGCGCCACCCCGGAGCGGCTGGTCGGCCTGCGCGGCGGGCGGGCCGAGTCGATGAGCCTGGCGGCGTCCATGCCGCGCGGCGCGACGCCCGCCGAGGACGCGTGCCTGCGCGCCGCCCTGCTGCAGGACGACAAGAGCCGGCGCGAGCAGCGGATCGTCACCGCGACGTTGCGGCAGGCGTTCGACCAGGTGTGCCGCACGGTCACGGTGCCGGACGGGCCGCACGTGCTCGACCTGCCGAACCTGCGGCACCTGCACACCCGCATCGTCGGCGAGATCGCCGACCCGGAGACCGCCAGCGTCCTCGACCTGGTGGAGCGGCTGCACCCGACACCCGCCGTCGGCGGTCACCCGCGCCGCGCCGCGCTCGACTGGGTACGCGACGCCGAGCCCTTCGACCGCGGCTGGTACGCGGGCCCCGTCGGTTGGATGAACGACGACCAGGAGGGCGAGTTCGCGGTGGCGATCCGCTCGGCGCACGTGCAGGACGAGACCGCGACCCTGTACGCCGGATGCGGCATCGTGGCGGGCTCCGACCCGGAGGCGGAGCTGGAGGAGACCCGGCTCAAGTTCCGCCCCATGCTGAATGCGCTGGCGATTCCTTTGTCGGAAAGGGCACCACATAGGCAGCCCCGATGAGAAGATCTTGGAAACGACCGGTCTCCGGAGGGGCTGGAAAATGATCGAAATAACCGGCTTGACAAAACACTACGGCAATAAAACCGCGGTCGACGGATTGACGTTCAGCGTCCACCCCGGGCGGGTCACCGGATTTCTCGGCCCCAACGGAGCGGGCAAATCCACCACGATGAGGGCCATTCTCGGCCTCGACCGCCTCGACGCGGGAAGCGTGACGGTCAACGGCCGCGCCTACACGGGCCTGCCCCGGCCGATGCGCGAGGTGGGCGCCCTGCTGGACGCCCGCGCCGTGCACCCCAGGCGCACGGCCCGCAACCACCTGCTCTGCATCGCCCAGACCAACGCCATCCCGGCGCGGCGGGTGGACGAGGTCCTGCGCCTGGTCGGCCTGGAGTCGGTGGCGGGCAAGCGCGCCGGCGGCTTCTCGCTGGGCATGGGGCAGCGGCTCGGCATCGCGGTCGCGTTACTCGGCGACCCGAAGGTGCTGCTGTTCGACGAGCCCGTCAACGGCCTCGACCCCGAGGGCATCAAGTGGATCCGCGAGCTCATGCGGGGGCTGGCCGCGGAAGGCCGCACCGTGCTGGTCTCCAGCCACCTGATGAGCGAGATGGCGCAGACCGCCGACCATCTCATAGTCATCGGCAGGGGGAAGCTGATCGCCGACATCGGCATCACCGAGTTCGTCCGGCAGGGCTCCAACGTGCTGGTGCGGGCCGAGGAGCACGAGTTGCTCGTCCCGCTCCTGACCGAGGCCGGCGGCACCGTCCACCCGGGCCCCGACGGCGCCCTCATCGTCACCGGGCTGGAGCCCAGGGAGATCGGCAAGGCGGCGCTGGCCGCCGGGGTGGTGCTGACGGAGCTGACGCCGCAGCGCTCCCTGGAGCAGGCCTACATGGATCTGACCCGTGACAGCATCGAGTTCCAGGCGAGTGTGGCATGAGCGTGGCCATCGCGGACACGATCCGCTCCGAGTGGACCAAGTTCCGCACGATACCGTCCAACATCCCCACGATCCTCACCGCCGTGGCGCTCATGGTCGGCCTGGGCGCGGCCACCTCCAACGGCGCGGCCAAGGGCTACCTGGCGGCCTCCGCGACCGGCCGGGCGGTGTTCGACCCCACCTACATCAGCATGTACGGCGGGTTCCTGTTCTCCCAGATCACCGTGGGCGCGCTCGGGGTGCTGGTGGTGACGCACGAGTACGCCACCGGCCTGATCCGCACCAGCGTGACCGTGGTCCCGCGGCGCGGCCGGCTGCTGGCCGCCAAGGTGGCCACGTTCGGGCTGATCGCCCTGCTGATGGGCCTGGTGGCGGGCTTCGGCGCGTACTTCCTCGGTCAGCGGGTGATCGAGGCGGTCGGGGCGCCCAGCGCCTCGCTCGACCAGCCGGGCGTGCTGCGCGCCGTCGTCGGCATGGGCCTGATCTGGGCGCTGGTCGGCCTGGTCGGCGTGGCGGTCGGCGGCCTGCTGCGGGCCACGATGAGCGCCACGACCGTGGTGGTGGCGATCAACTTCATCATCCCCGTCATCATGCCCAGGCTGCTGCCCGACGCGGTCGGCGCCTGGGTGACGACGTACTGGCCGATCTCGGCCGGCCTCCAGGTCACCACCACCGTGCAGCTGCCCGACCGGATGCTGCCGTGGGCGGGGTTCGGCGTGATGGCCGCGTTCACCGCGGTCCTGCTGCTCGCGGCGTTCGCGCTGTTCCGCTCGCGCGACACCTGAGACCTCCCACCGGCACCCGGCGCGCGTCATCGCGCGCCGGGAATTCGGCATGCCCTCAGGCCATGAGAGTGGGGCGTGAGCGGCCTCTTTAATGGGCGCTAGGGGTTACCCGCCTTATCCCGGCTCGCGAATACTGATGACGCTTGACCGGGAAATCCTGGCGGGGAGGAGCGTTCAACAATGGCATCAAGTTTCGCGAACGGCCAGTGCCGTTCCTTCCGCGGCGACGGGCGGCCGGACCTGTTGGTGCGCAACACGGAAACCGGCGAATTGTTCGTCCATCCGCACAGCGGCGAGTTCAACGGGGTCGAGACCTACGGCGATCCGGTGAAGATCGGTGACGGCTTCGGCTGGTGGCGGTTCTTCTTCGTCCGCGCCGTCGACGCGACCGGCGACGGGCGCGCCGACATCTGCGCGTTCAGCGCCAGCGAATACGGCATCAACCCCGGCGAGAACGGCGAGCACGGCTTCTTCCTGCTGCGCAACCTGGGCGGCCCCGGCGAGATCGGCCCGTTCGCCGAGCCGATCCGCGTGTCCGGCAAGCGCGACGACGGCCGGGAGTGGGAGACGATCGGGTTCGCCGACGTGACCGGCACCGGCACCGACGACACGTTCGGCAAGGGCAAGGACGCCGGCAACGTGGACGTCTTTCCCCACCGCGACCAGGGAGTCGTGCGGAACGACACCTACGACAAGGACCCGGTGCGGCTCACCGAGGTCGGCGTCGACGACCTTCCCGTCGCCATGGCCGACTTCACCGGCAACGGCAACCTGGACCTGCTGGTCCGCCGCGCGAACGGCGACCTCGACCTGTACGAGTTCGCGGCCCCGCCCGGCACCCCGGCCGCCGCGGCCACCGAGGGCACCTGGTACACCGTCGCCCACGGCTGGCAGGACATGCGCCTGATGACGCTCACCGACATCGACCTGGACGGCCGGCCCGACCTGCTGGGCCTGCGCCCCGACGGAACGCTCGAGGCGTATCGGCACTCCGGGAAGTTCAGGCCCGAGGACCCGTTCGACCTCTTCCACGAGCCGGTCACCGTCGGCACCGGATTCGGCAAGTACGACGTCATCAGCTGATGGCCCAAGAGCGTTTCCCTGCCCTCTGCTCGCTCCGTCGGAATCTGGATTGGTTCAATGTCCTACGAACGCTCCTCTCGTAGTTTTTCCGACGACGCGGTGGCGATCGTCGGCATATCCTGCCGCCTCCCTCAGGCCCCGGACCCGGACTCCTTCTGGCGGCTGCTGCGCGACGGGGGCGACGCCGTCACCGACGTTCCCGGCGGCCGGTGGAACTCCCCGGAGACCGCGTCGCTGCGCGGCGGCTTCATCACCGGCATAGCCGAGTTCGACGCCGAGTTCTTCGGGATCTCCCCGAACGAGGCCGCGATGATGGACCCCCAGCAGCGGCTGCTCATGGAGCTGAGCTGGGAGGCGCTCGAAGACGCGGGCATCGTCCCGGGCAGCCTGCGGGGCACCGGCACGAGCGTCTTCGTCGGCGCCATGGCCGGCGACTACGCCCAGCTGTTGCAGGGCTCCGGCCGCGCGGCGCTGACCCGCCACAGCCTCACGGGCATCAGCCGGGCCCTGCTCGCCAACCGGATCTCCTACATGCTCGGGCTGAACGGTCCCAGCATGACCGTGGACTCCGCGCAGTCGGCCTCGCTCACCGCCGTGCACCTGGCCTGCGAGAGCCTGCGCAACGGCGAGTCGGGCCTGGCCATCGTCGGCGGCGTGAACCTCAACCTGACGCCCGACAGCACGCTCGCCGCCCTCAGGTTCGGCGCCCTGTCGCCCGACGGCAAGTGCTTCACCTTCGACGCCCGCGCCAACGGCTACGTCCGCGGCGAGGGCGGCGGCATCGTCGTGCTCAAGCCGCTGGCCCGCGCGCTCGCCGACGGCGACCGCGTCCACTGCGTGATCGCGGGCAGCGCCGTGAACAACGACGGCGGCGGCGACGGGCTCACCGTCCCCGACCAGTACGCCCAGGAAGAGGTCATCCGGCTGGCCTGCGAGCGGGCCGGCGTGCAGGCGGCCGACGTCCAGTACGTCGAGCTGCACGGCACCGGAACCCGGGTCGGCGACCCCGTCGAGGCACGCGCCCTCGGCGCCGCCGTCGGCACCGCCAAGGACCCGGGCACGCCGCTGCTCGTCGGCTCGGCCAAGACCAACGTCGGCCACCTGGAAGGCGCCGCGGGAATCGTCGGCCTGCTCAAGACCGTGCTGGCCATCAGGCACCGCGAGCTGCCGGCATCGCTCAACTTCGAGACGCCCAGCCCGCTGATCCCGTTCGACGAGCTGAACCTGCGCGTCAACACCGCGCTGTCCGCCTGGCCGCGCGCCGGCGAACCGCTGGTCGCCGGGGTCAGCTCCTTCGGCATGGGAGGCGCCAACTGCCACGTGGTGCTCGCCGAGCACCCGCAGGAGAGCCCGCGACCGGAGCCTCGCCCCGCCGGGCCGGTGATCCTGCCGCTGGCCGGGCAGAGCGAGGCCGCGCTCCGGGCCCAGGCAGGACGGCTGCGCGACCACCTGCTCGCCGGACCCGCCGCCGACGCCGCGGACACGGCCTACTCGCTGGCCACGACGCGTACGGCCTTCGACCGCCGGGCCGCGATCGTCGTCGACGAGCCGTCCCGGCTGGCCGAGGTGCTCGACCGGCTCGCCAGGGGAGAGGCCGCCGCCGAGATCGTCACCGGACGGCCGAGCGACGGCGACGTGGCCTTCCTCTACTCGGGCCAGGGCAGCCAGCGCCCCGGCATGGGCCGCGAGCTCTACGACGCGCACCCCGCCTTCGCGCGGGCCCTCGACGAGATCGCCGCCTGCTTCGACGGCGAGCTCGCCCATCCGCTGCTCGAGGTGATGTTCGACGACCCCGACGGGGTGTTGGACGAGACCGGGATGACCCAGCCCGCGCTCTTCGCCTTCGAGGTCGCGCTCACCCGCCTGTACGAGCACTGGGGCATCCGCCCCGACCGGCTCATCGGCCACTCCATCGGGGAGATCTCGGCCGCGCACGTCGCCGGGGTGCTGTCCCTGGCCGACGCCTGCACCCTGGTCGCCGCGCGCGGCAGGCTGATGCAGGCCCTGCCCACCGGCGGCGCCATGATCGCCGTCCAGGCCACCGAGGCGGAGCTCCGCCCCCATCTCGACGACTCGGTCAGCATCGCCGCGATCAACGGCCCCGACTCCGTCGTCGTCTCCGGCGCGGAGGAGCGCGTCACGGAGATCGCCGAGGAGTTCCGCGCCCGCGACCGCAAGATCCGCAGGCTGCGCGTGAGCCACGCCTTCCACTCGCCGCTGATGGACCCGATGCTGGCGGAGTTCCGGCAGGTGGCCGAGTCGCTCACCTACCGCGAACCGGCCATCCCGATCGTCTCCAACCTCACCGGCGCCGTCGCGTCCGGCGAGGACCTGTGCTCGCCCGGCCACTGGGTGTGGCACGTCCGCGAGGCCGTGCGTTTCAGCGACGGCATCCGCGCGCTGGCCGACACGGGCGTGACCACGTTCGTGGAGGTCGGGCCCGGCTCCGTGCTGGCCGCCATGGGGCAGCACTGCCTGCCCGCCGACCCCGGCCTCCGGTTCGTCGCCACGCTGCGGGACAACCGGGCCGAATGCCACAGCGCCGCCCTGGCCCTGGCCGAGCTGCAGGTACGCGGCACCGCGCCGGCCTGGGACGCCCTGTACCCCGGCGCGCGGCGCGTCCCGCTGCCCACCTACGCCTTCCAGCGCACCTACCACTGGCTTCCCGAGCCGGACGGCTCGGCGCCGCCCCCGCCCGCGCCCCCGGAGCCGGCGGCGACCGGCGAGGGGACGCAGCCACTCGCCGACCGGCTGCACGGCCTGCCCGAGCCGGAGCAGGAGCAGCTGCTCCTGGAGCTCGTACGGACCTGCATCGCGCTCGTCCTCGGCCACGCCAACGCCGCGACCGTGGACACCGCCACCGCCTTCAAGGCGCTCGGCTTCGACTCCTTCAGCGCCGTCGAGCTCAGGAACCGGCTCAACGCCGCCACCGGGCTCCAGCTGCCCAGCTCGCTGCTGTTCGACTACCCCTCGCCGCAGGCGCTGGCCGCGTTCCTGCGCGCGGAGCTGACGGGCGGGCAGGCCGCGCAGGCCGTGGCGACCGCCGCCTCGGTGGCGGACGAGCCGATCGCGATCGTGGGCATGGCCTGCCGCTTCCCCGGCGGGGTGCAGTCCCCGCAGGACCTGTGGGACCTGGTGATCTCCGGTACGGACGCCATAGGGGAGTTCCCCGTCGACCGCGGCTGGGATCTGGCGGCCCTGTACGACCCGGATCCGGACAGCCGTGGGACGTCGTATGCGCGGCATGGCGGTTTCTTGTACGACGCGGGGGAGTTCGATCCTGGGTTCTTCGGGATCTCGCCGCGTGAGGCGTTGGCGATGGATCCGCAGCAGCGGTTGCTGCTGGAGGCGTCGTGGGAGGCGATCGAGCGGGCGGGTGTCGACCCGGCAGGGTTGCGCGGCAGCCGGACCGGCGTGTTCGCGGGCGCGATGGCCCAGGACTACGGCCCGCGCCTGCACGAGGCCACCGGGGCGGCGGAAGGCTACGTGCTGACCGGCACCTCCGCCAGCGTGATCTCCGGCCGGGTCGCGTTCTCGTTCGGGTTCGAGGGCCCGGCGGTGACCGTGGACACCGCGTGCTCGTCGTCGCTGGTGGCGCTGCACCTGGCCGCGCAGTCGCTGCGGTCCGGGGAGTGCGATCTGGCGCTGGCCGGCGGCGCGACCGTGATGGCGTCCCCCGGCATGTTCGTGGAGTTCTCGCGGCAGCGCGGGCTGTCGCCGGACGGGCGGTGCAAGGCGTTCTCGGCCTCGGCCGACGGCACGGGCTGGGCCGAGGGTGTCGGCATGCTGCTGGTGGAGCGGCTGTCGGACGCGCGGCGCAACGGTCATCGGGTGCTGGCGGTCGTCAAGGGCTCGGCGATCAACCAGGACGGTGCCAGCAACGGGCTGACGGCGCCGAACGGCCCCTCCCAGCAGCGGGTGATCCGCCAGGCGCTGGCCAACGCCGGACTGTCGGCCGGAGACGTGGACGTGGTCGAGGCGCACGGGACCGGCACGACGCTGGGTGACCCGATCGAGGCGCAGGCGTTGATCGCGACGTATGGCCAGGACCGGGAGCAGCCGTTGTGGCTGGGGTCGTTGAAGTCGAACATCGGCCACTCCCAGGCGGCGGCCGGGGTGGGTGGCGTGATCAAGATGGTCATGGCCATGCGTCACGGGGTCCTGCCGCAGACGTTGCATGTGGACGAGCCGTCGCCGCACGTGGACTGGTCGGCCGGTGCCGTCGAACTGCTGACCGAGGCCCGGTCGTGGGACGTCGACGATCGTCCGCGCCGCGCCGCCGTCTCGTCCTTCGGCATCAGCGGCACCAACGCCCACGTCATCATCGAGCAGGGCGACCCGGCCGCCCCCGCCCCCCGCGACGACGCGAACCTCCCCGCCGTCCCCTGGCTCATCTCGGCGAAGACGCCCGAGGCGCTGGCCGGGCAGGCCGAGCGGCTCGCGTCCTGGGCGACGCCCGACATCCCCGTCGCCGCCGCCGGTGCCGCGCTGGCTGCCGAGCGGTCCCTGCTCGAACACCGCGCGGTGATCGTCGGCCGCGAGCGCGACGACCTGCTGGCCGGCCTGCGGGCACTGGCGGGCGGCCCCGCCGCGCCCGGCGTGCTGACCGGCAGCGGCCCGGCGGGCCGGCTCGCCCTGCTGTTCACCGGGCAGGGCAGCCAGCGGCTCGGCATGGGCCGCGACCTGGCCGCGGCCTTCCCCGCCTTCGACGAGGCGCTGGAGCAGATCTGCGCGCTGCTGGACCCCCACCTGCCGCACCCGCTGCGCGAGGTGATGTTCGGCGACCCCGACGGCGTGCTGAACGAGACCGGGATGACCCAGCCGGCGCTGTTCGCCTTCGAGGTCGCCCTGTACCGGCTGCTCGAATCCCTCGGCGTACGGGCGGACGTGGTGGTCGGGCACTCCATCGGCGAGATCGCCGCCGCCCACGTGGCCGGGGTGTTCTCCCTCGCCGACGCCTGCACCCTGATCGCCGTGCGGGCCCGGCTCATGCAGCTGCTGCCCCCGGGCGGCGCGATGCTCGCCATCGCCGCGTCCGAGGCCGACGTCCTGCCGCTCCTCGACGGGTACGAGGACCGGGTCGCCATCGCGGCCGTCAACACCCCGACCTCGGTGGTCATCTCCGGTGCGGAGGCCGCCATCGAGGAGATCGCGCAGAACGTCACGGCACGCAAGCGCCGGCTGCGGATCTCCCAGGCCGCCCACTCGCCGCTGATGGAGCCAATGCTGGCCCCCTTCGAGGAGGCCATCACGGGGCTGACCTACCACGAGCCCGTCATCCCGGTGATCTCCAACGTCACCGGCAGGCTCGCCGAGCCCGGCCTGCTCACCAGCCCCCGGTACTGGGTCGACCACGTACGACGCCCCGTCCGTTTCGCGGACGGCATCGTCGCCGCGGACGCCGCGCTCTTCCTGGAGGTGGGGCCCGACGGCGTCCTCACCGGGCTGGCCCAGCAGATGCTCTCGGACGGCGTCTTCGTCCCCGCCGTACGCAAGGACCGCGACGAGGTCGACACCTTCGTCCAGGCACTCGGACAGCTCCACGCCTGCGGCGTCACCGTCGGCTGGGACACCTACTTCGGCGCCGCACCCGCGCTCCACGTAGACCTGCCCACGTACGCCTTCCAGCGCCAGAGGTACTGGCTGGAGGCACGCGGTCCCGTGGACCTGCCCGCCGAGCAGGTCGGGCTGTTCGAGGTGGACTGGATGCCCGTACCCGCCGCGGGCGCAGCCACCGTGGCGCCCGGCGACGTGCTCCTGCCCTGGCACGACGAGGACGAAAGGGATGGGACGGACCGGGCGCGCGCTGCCGTGCTCCGCGTGCTCTCCGCCGTCCAGGACTGGCTCGACGGTGACCGGCCCGCGTCGGCCCGGCTGGTGATCGTCACCAGGGGAGCGACCGACGAGGTGCCCGACCTGGCCGGTGCCGCCGTGTGGGGCCTGGTCCGGTCGGCGCAGACGGAGTACCCGGACCGGTTCGTGCTGCTCGACGACGACGGCAGCGCCGAGCACGCCGTCGCCGCGGCCCTCGCCTACGACGAGCCCCAGCTGGCGATCAGGTCCGGCAAGATCTACGTCCCGAGGCTGGCGCGGCGCGGCCGGCCGCCGGCGGACCGGCCCTGGCACCCCGGCGGGACCGTGCTGGTCACCGGCGGCACCGGAGCGCTGGGACGCACGGTCACCCGGCACCTCGCCGCCCGGCACGGCGTACGGAACCTCGTCCTCGTCACCCGCGACCCGAGCTCGGCCGGAGCCGTCGCGCTCGCGGCTGAGCTGGCCGAGCTCGGCGCGCACGCCGAACTGGTCGCGTGCGACGTCACCGACCGCGAAGCGCTGGCCGGGCTCATCGACTCCTGCCGCGACCTGACCGGCGTCGTGCACATCGCCGGCGTGCTCGACGACGGCGTCGTGCCGGCGCTGACCCCCTCCCGGCTCGACACCGTGTGGCGGACCAAGGCCGAGACCGCCTGGCTGCTGCACGAGCTGACCCGCGAGCGCGAACTGTCGGCGTTCGTGCTGTTCTCGTCGTGCGCGGCCACGCTCGGCAGCGCCGGCCAGGCCAACTACGCCGCCGCCAACGCCTTCCTCGACGCCCTCGCCCGCCACCGCCACTCGCTCGGCCTGCCCGCCACGGCCCTGGACTGGGGCCTGTGGGACAACTCCGCCGAATTCGGCGGCATGGCGGGTACGCTCGCCACGGCCGACCTGGCGCGCTGGGCCCGGCTCGGCGTCGCCCCGCTGCCGCGGGACGAGGCGCTGGAGCTCTTCGACTCCGCGCTCGCCGGCGGCGCCGTGACGACGCTGCCCGCCCGGCTGAGCCTGGCCAAGGTCGCGGACCCCGTACCGGCGATGCTGCGCGGGATGCTGCGCAAGCCCGTCGAGCGCCGCGCGGCCGGTGGGACCGGCTCGGGCTCCGGGGACGAGCCCCTGGCGCAGTCCCTGCGCGGGCTGAGCCCGGACGAGCAGGAACGCACCCTGCTCGACCTGGTACGCGGCCAGGCCGCCCTCGTGCTCGGGCACGTGACGCCGAACGTCATCAGCGCCACCGGAGCGTTCAAGGACGCCGGCTTCGACTCGCTCACCGCGGTCGAGCTCAGGAACCGGCTCAACGCCGCCACCGGGCTGCGACTGCCCAGCTCGCTGCTGTTCGACTACCCCTCGCCCAAGGCGCTGACCGACCACCTGCGTACCGAACTGCTCGGCGGCTCCGCCACGCCCGCCACCGCCGTGCGGTCGGCCGGGCACGACGAGCCGATCGCGATCGTGGGCATGGCCTGCCGCTTCCCCGGCGGCGTGCTGTCGCCGGACGACCTGTGGGAGCTGGTCGCGCAGGGCCGGGACGCGGTGGGCGAGTTCCCCGTCGACCGCGGCTGGGACCTGGACCGGCTGTTCGACCCCGACCCCGGCAACCGGGGCACCTCCTACACGCGGCAGGGCGGCTTCCTTCATGACGCCGCCGACTTCGACGCGGCCTTCTTCGGCATCTCGCCGCGCGAGGCCCTGGCCATGGACCCGCAGCAGCGGCTGCTCCTGGAGGCCTCGTGGGAGGTCTTCGAACACGCCAACATCGACCCGGCCACGCTGCACGGCAGCCAGACCGGGGTCTTCACCGGGATCGCGCCGATGGAGTACGGGCCACGGCGCTCCGAGGGCTCCGACGCGGTCGAGGGGTATCTCCTCACCGGCCAGCTGGCCAGCGTCGCGTCCGGGCGGGTGTCGTACACGTTCGGGTTCGAGGGCCCGGCGGTGACCGTGGACACCGCGTGCTCGTCGTCGCTGGTGGCGCTGCACCTGGCCGCGCAGGCCCTGCGGACGGGCGAGTGCGACCTGGCCCTGGCGGGTGGCGCGATGGTGATGGCGTCGCCCGGCACGTTCGTGGAGTTCTCACGGCAGCGCGGGCTGTCGGCCGACGGGCGGTGCAAGGCGTTCTCCGCCGCGGCTGACGGCACGGGGTGGAGTGAGGGTGTCGGCGTGCTGCTGGTGGAGCGGCTGTCGGACGCCCGCCGCAACGGGCACCAGGTGCTGGCGGTCGTCAAGGGGTCGGCGATCAACCAGGACGGTGCCAGCAACGGCCTGGCGGCGCCGAACGGGCCGTCGCAGCAGCGGGTGATCCGGCAGGCGCTGGCCAATGCCGGGCTGTCGGCCGGAGACGTGGACGTGGTCGAGGCACATGGCACCGGGACCGCTCTGGGCGACCCGATCGAGGCCCAGGCGCTCCTCGCGACCTATGGCCAGGAGCGGGATCAGCCGCTGTGGCTGGGGTCGCTGAAGTCGAACATCGGCCACACGCAGGCGGCTGCCGGTGTGGCCGGGGTCATCAAGATGGTGATGGCCATGCGGCACGGCCTCATGCCCCGAACGCTGCATGTGGACGAGCCGTCGCCGCACGTGGACTGGTCGGCCGGTGCTGTTGAGCTGTTGACCGAGGCTCGGTCATGGGATGTTCAGGATCGTCCGCGCCGTGCCGCCGTCTCGTCCTTCGGGGTCAGCGGCACCAACGCCCACGTGATCCTTGAGCAGGGGGACCTGGTCGAACCGGCTTCCGACGAGGTCGTGGGCTCGCCCGTGGTGCCCTGGGTGCTCTCGGCGAAGAGCCGTGAGGCGCTGGTGGAGCAGGCCGGCCGGTTGGCGTCGTGGGTGTCGGCGCGGCCGTCGCTCTCGGTGTCGGACGCCGCTTGGTCGTTGGCGACGGGACGTTCTGCGCTGGAGCAGCGTGCGGTCGTGGTGGGCGCCGATCGTGACGAGCTGCTGGCTGGTTTGCGGGCGCTGGCTTCGGATGTGGTGACTGGTTCCGGTGGCCGGTTGGCGTTGTTGTTCGCCGGTCAGGGGAGTCAGCGGGTCGGGATGGGGCGGCAGCTCGCTGAGGCGTTCCCGGTCTTTGCCGAGGCGCTGGAGGAGATCGACCGGCTGCTGCCGGTGCGTGAGGTGATGTTCGACGACCCGGATGGGGTGTTGAACGAGACCGAGATGACCCAGCCGGCGCTGTTCGCCTTCGAGGTCGCCTTGTATCGGCTGCTGGAGTCCTTCGGGGTTCGGGCGGATGTGCTGGTCGGTCACTCGGTCGGGGAGATCGCCGCCGCGCACGTGGCCGGAGTGTTCTCGCTGGCCGATGCATGCGCGCTGGTGGCGGCCCGGGCCCGGCTGATGCAGGCGCTTCCGACCGGTGGCGCGATGCTGGCGATCGCCGCGCCCGAGGCGGAGGTTCTGCCTCTGCTGGAGGGCCGGGTCGGGATCGCGGCGGTCAACGGCCCCGCAGCGGTCGTGGTCTCCGGGGACGAGGAGGCGATCGCGCAGATCGAGGAGCGGGCCAGCGTTCGGACGCGCAGGTTGCGGGTCTCGCATGCCTTCCACTCGCCGTTGATGGAGCCGATGCTGGCTTCCTTCGAGGAGGCCATCGCCGGGCTGACCTACCACGAGCCCACTCTCGCGATCGTTTCCAACCTCACCGGCCGGCTCGCCGAGCCGGGGCAGCTCACCCGCCCCGAGTACTGGGTGGAGCACGTGCGCCAGGCCGTGCGGTTCGCCGACGGGGTGACGGCCGCGGAGGCTGACTGCTTCCTGGAGGTCGGCCCGGATGGAGTGCTCACCGGGTTGGCCCAGCAGAGCATCGCCGACGGTGTGTTCATCCCCGCCAGCCGCAAGGACCGGGATGAGGCCCGCGCGCTGATCGAGGCGCTCGGCCGGCTGTACACCCAGGGCATCGCCGTGGACTGGACGGCGGTGCTGGCCCCGGCCAGGCACGTCGATCTGCCCACCTACGCCTTCCAGCACCAGCGGTACTGGCTGGAGTCGGGCAGAGCCGTCAGCGACGTGACCGCCGCCGGGCTGAGCGCCGTGGACCACCCCATACTCAGCGCGGCCGTGCCCGCCCCCGACTCCGACACCCTCACGCTCACCGGACGGCTGTCCCTGGCCACGCTGCCCTGGCTCGCCGACCACGCGGTCAACGGCACCGTGATCCTCCCCGGCACGGGCTTCCTCGAGATCGCGCTGCGGGCCGCGGCGGAGACCGAGGACTGCGACGCGGTCTCCGAGCTGGCCATCCAAGCTCCTCTCGCGATCACGCACGAGCACCCCGTACAGCTCCAGGTGGTCATAGACGGACCGGACGACGGCGGCCGGCGTGGCATCGCCGTGTACTCCCGCCCCGAAGGCGGCGACTCCTGGCAACGGCACGCCCAGGGCACGCTCGGCCCCGCCACCGCCGAACCCGGCTTCGACCTCGCGCAATGGCCGCCGTCCGGGGCGCAGCCCATCGACATCGACAACCTGTACGACGACCTGGCCGTCTCGGGCCTGGAGTACGGCGACGCCTTCCAGGGCCTGGTGAGCGCCTGGCAGCGTGACGGCGCGGTCTACGCCGAGATCGTGCTGCCCGACCAGGCGCTGGCGGGCGCGGAGCGGTTCGGGTTCCACCCCGCCCTGCTCGACGCGGTGCTGCACTCCATCACGCTCGGCGACCTCCTGCCGCGTACCGAGCCGGGGCAGCCGTTCCTGCCCTTCGCCTGGTCCGGCATCTCGCCGCACGCGGTGGGCGGGACCGCGGCGCGGGTCCGTACGACGGCGAAGGGGCAGGGCGAGCTGTCGCTGAGCGTCGCGGACGACACCGGCGCGCCGATCCTCACCGTGGACTCCCTGGTGGTCAGGCCCGTGACGGCCGACCTGTCGGCGGGTGGCACGCCGTACGCGCTGGACTGGGTGACCGCGCCCGCGGCGGCCGGGCCGGAGCCCGAGCGCGTGGTGGAGCTCGACGGCCTGTCCTCGCTGGGTGGCGTGGAGGCGGTCCCCGACCTGGTGCTCGCCCGCATACCGGCAGGTGAGGGGCGTACGAGGACGTACGAGGTGCTCGCGCTCGTACAGCGGTGGCTCGCGGACGAGCGGTTCGCGCAGTCCCGGCTGGCATTGGTGACCAGTGGGGCGGTCAGCGCGGCCGAGGGCGAGGTGCCGGAGCTGTCCACCGCGCCGGTCTGGGGCCTGATGCGGTCCGCCCAGTCCGAGCACGCCGGCCGGTTCGTCATCGTCGACACGGACGACCATCCCGACTCCGCGGCCGCGCTGCTGCGCGCCTGCGCGTCCGGCGAGCCGCAGGTCGCCCTGCGGCAGGGCGAGATCCGCGTGCCCCGCATCGTTCCCGTGACCCGGCCCGCCCCCGCCCCCGCGCCCGCGTCCGTGATCGGGACCGCGCCCGTGACGGTGGACGGGACCGTGCTGCTGACCGGTGGCACGGGCGAGCTGGGGGCCCTGGCCGCGCGGCGGCTCGTCACCGGGCACGGCGTCCGGCACCTGCTGCTGGCCGGCCGTCGCGGTGCCGCGGCGCCCGGCGCCCAGGCGCTGGTGGACGAGCTGACCTCGCTGGGTGCCCAGGTCACCGTGGCGGCCTGCGACGTCGCGGACCGCGCGGAACTGGCCGCCCTGCTGGCCGGCATCCCCGCGGACCTGCCGCTGCGGGGTGTCGTGCACCTGGCCGGCATCGTGGACGACGGCGCCGTGACCTCGCTGACCACCGAGCGGATCGACCGCGTCTTCGGCCCGAAGGCGGACGCCGCCTGGCATCTGCACGAGCTCACCGAGGGCCTCGACCTGTCGTTCTTCGTGATGTACTCGTCCGTCGCGGCCACGGTCGGCAGCGCAGGCCAGGCGAACTACGCCGCCGCGAACACGTACCTGGACGCCCTGGCCCTGCACCGGCGGGCGCGAGGCCTGCCCGCCGCCTCCTTCCAGTGGGGGCTGTGGGAGTCGGACAGCGGCATGGCCGGCGCGCTGAGCCAGGCCGACGTCGCCCGGCTCAACAGGATCGGGCTCGCGCCGCTGCCCGTGGCCGAGGGCATGTCCCTGTTCGACGCGGGGCTCGCGCTCGACAGGGGAGTGCAGATACTCGCCCGCCTCGACACGGCCGCGCTGCGCCGCCAGGACGAGATCCCCGCCGTCTTCCGAGCCCTGGTCAAGGCCCCGGCGCGCAAGCCGGCGGCACCCAGGAAGGCGAGGGCGCGGGCCGACAAGGGCGCGCTGCTGTCGCTTATCCGTACGAGCGTCGCTCAGGTGCTCGGCCACGCCGACGCCGACGCCGTGGACATCGGAACCGCGTTCAAGGACCTCGGCTTCGACTCGCTGAGCTCCATCGAGCTGCGCAACCGGCTCAACGCCGCCACCGGCCTGCGGCTGCCGGCCACGCTCCTGTTCAACTTCCCCACCCCCGACGAACTCGCCGAGCACCTGCGCGCCGAGCTCACCGGGACCGCGCGGGCGGACCAGGTGGCCGCCCAGGCCGGGACCGCGGACGAGCCCATCGCGATCGTCGGCATGGCCTGCCGCTACCCCGGCGACGTGGTCTCGCCCGAGGACCTCTGGCGGCTCCTCACCCAGGACGCCGACGCGATCACCACCTTCCCCGGCAACCGGGGCTGGGACCTGGAACGGCTGTACGACCCCGACCCCGCCCACGCGGGCACCAGCTACGCCCGAGAGGGCGGGTTCTTGCACGACGCCGACCTCTTCGACCCCGCGCTCTTCGGGATCTCGCCACGCGAGGCCACCGCGATGGACCCGCAGCAGCGGCTGCTGCTCGAAACCTCGTGGGAGGCGATCGAGCGGGCCGGGATCAGCCCCAAGGCGATGCGCGGGAGCCGTACCGGCGTGTTCGCGGGCGTGATGTACCACGACTACGGCACGCGCCTGCCACAGGCGCCCGAAGGGTTCGAGGGGTTCGTGCTCAACGGCAGCGCGGGCAGCATCGCCTCCGGCCGGGTCGCCTACACGTTCGGGCTGGAAGGCCCGGCCGTGACGGTGGACACGGCCTGCTCGTCGTCGCTGGTGGCGCTGCACCTGGCCGCGCAGTCCCTGCGGTCCGGCGAGTGCGATCTCGCCCTGGCCGGGGGTGTGACGGTGATGGCCACGCCCAACGTCTTCATCGAGTTCTCCAGGCAGCGCGGGCTCGCCGCGGACGGCCGGTGCAAGGCGTTCTCCGCCTCGGCCGACGGCACCGGCTGGGCCGAGGGCGCGGGCATGCTGCTGGTGGAGCGGCTGTCGGACGCCCAGCGCAACGGCCACCGGATCCTCGCCCTCATCCGGGGCACCGCGATCAACCAGGACGGCGCCAGCAACGGTCTGACCGCCCCGAACGGCCCCTCCCAGGAGCGCGTGATCCGCCAGGCCCTCGCCAACGCCGGTCTGACGACCGCGGACGTGGACGTGGTCGAGGCCCACGGCACCGGTACGACCCTCGGCGACCCGATCGAGGCGCAGGCCATCATCGCGACCTATGGACAGGAGCGGGACCGGCCGCTGTGGCTGGGCTCGCTGAAGTCGAACATCGGTCACACGCAGGCCGCCGCCGGGGTGGGCGGCGTGATCAAGATGGTCCTGGCGATGCGGCATGGCCTCATGCCCCGGACCCTGCACGTGGACGAGCCGTCGCCGCACGTGGACTGGTCGGCGGGGGCGGTCGAACTGCTGACCTCGGCCCGTCCCTGGGACCTCCAGGACCGCCCGCGCCGGGCCGGAGTCTCCTCCTTCGGCGTCAGCGGCACCAACGCCCACGTGATCGTCGAGCAGGGCCCGGTCACCGTCGAGCCCGCCGACGAGGACGACCCGTCGCTGCCCGCCGTGCCCTGGCTCATCTCGGCCAACGACGCGGCAGCGCTACGGGAGCAGGCAGGCAGGCTCGCGGACTGGGCGTCGAGGAATGACGTATCGATTGCCGGGGTCGGTAAGGCGCTGGTCTCCGCGAGAGCGGTGTTGGAGCGGCGTGCGGTCGTGGTGGGCGCCGATCGTGACGAGCTGCTGGCTGGTTTGCGGGCGCTGGCTTCGGATGTGGTGACTGGTTCTGGTGGCCGGTTGGCGTTGTTGTTCGCCGGTCAGGGGAGTCAGCGGGTCGGGATGGGGCGGCAGCTCGCTGAGGCGTTCCCGGTCTTTGCCGAGGCGCTGGAGGAGATCGACCGGCTGCTGCCGGTGCGTGAGGTGATGTTCGACGACCCGGATGGGGTGTTGAGCGAGACCGGGATGACCCAGCCGGCGCTGTTCGCTTTCGAGGTCGCCTTGTATCGGCTGCTGGAGTCCTTCGGGGTCCGCGCGGATGTGCTGGTGGGCCATTCGGTCGGGGAGATTGCCGCCGCGCACGTGGCCGGGGTGTTCTCGCTGGCGGATGCGTGCGCGCTGGTGGCGGCCCGGGCCCGGTTGATGCAGGCCCTCCCGACCGGTGGCGCGATGCTGGCGATCGCCGCGCCCGAGGCGGAGGTTCTGCCTCTGCTGGAGGGCCGGGTCGGGATCGCGGCGGTCAACGGCCCCGCAGCGGTCGTGGTCTCCGGTGATGAGGAGGCGATCGCGCAGATCGAGGAGCGGGTCAGCGTTCGGACGCGCAGGTTGCGGGTCTCGCATGCTTTCCATTCGCCGTTGATGGAGCCGATGCTGGCTTCCTTCGAGGAGGCCATCTCAGGGCTGACCTACCACGAGCCCACTCTTGCGATCGTTTCCAACCTCACCGGCCGGCTGGCCGAGCCGGGGCAGCTGACCACTCCGAGCTATTGGGTGGAGCACGTGCGCCAGGCCGTGCGGTTCGCCGACGGCGTAGCGGCTGCGGGGGCCGATTGCTTCCTGGAGGTCGGTCCGGACGGGGTGCTGACCGGGTTGGCTCAGCAGAGCATCGCCGACGGTGTGTTCATCCCCGCCGTACGCAAGGACCGCGACGAAGCCCGCGCCCTGGTCGAGGCGCTCGGCAGGCTGTACACCCACGGCATCATCGTGGACTGGGACACCTACTTCACCTCCGTCCCCACCCGGCACGTCGACCTGCCCACCTACGCCTTCCAGCGCCAGCGGTACTGGCTCGACGCCGGATACTCCACCGGTGACGTCGCCTCGGGCGGCGGGCTGGCGGCCGTCGAGCACCCGCTCCTGACCGCGACCGTCCCCTCTCCGGGGGCCGACACCCTCACCCTCATCGGCCGCCTGTCACCGGCCGCGCAACCATGGCTGGCCGACCATGTCGTGGGCGGCCGGGTGGTCGTGCCGGGCTCCGCCCAGGTGGAGCTGGCGGTACGGGCCGGGGACGAGGCCGGCTGCCCGGTGCTCGACGAGCTCACCCACCAGACCCCGATGGTCCTGCCCGAGCGGGGCACCCTGCATCTCCAGGTGGTGGTCGGAGCGGCCGACGAGTCGGGACGCCGGCAGGTGACGATCTACTCGAGGGCCGAGGACGCCACGGACTGGAGCCAGAACGCCCAGGGCGTGCTGTCCCCGGCCGCCGTCGTACCCGGCTTCGATCTCACGCGGTGGCCGCCGCCCGGCGCGCAATCCCTGGATGTGGGCAGCGTCTATGAAGACCTCGCCGCGACCGGCATGGAGTACGGCGATGCCTTCCGATGCCTCAGGGCCGTCTGGAAGGCCGACGACGCCGTCTACGCCGAGATCGCCCTGCCGGAGCACATCCAGCCCGAGACCCGGCGGTTCGGCCTGCACCCGGCGCTGCTCGATGCCTCCCTGCACGCCATCCCCATGTCCGGCCTGCTCCCGCAGGCCGAACCGGGACGGCCGTACATCCCCTTCGCCTGGAGCCAGGTGGCGCTGCACGCCGACGGCGCGACGGTGCTACGGGTCAGGATCGCGCCCACGGCCGGCGCCGGGGTGGTCGCGCTGACCATGGCGGACGCCGCCGGCGCGCCCGTCATGGAGGTCGGCTCGCTCACGCTGCGCCCCAGCTCCGCCGACCAGCGGATGACGGGTCCCAACACCCTGTTCCAGATCGACTGGGTGCCGGCCGGTGGCCGTACCGCGCAGAACGGCCTCCAGTACGAGATCTTCGACGTACCGGCGACCGAGGCGGCGACCCCGGAGGCGATCAGGCACGCCACCGGTGCCGCGCTGGCGGCGGTGCAGGAGACGCTCGCCGCCGACCGGCCACCCGCGCGCCTGGTGGTCGTCACGCACGGCGCGGTCGCGGCGACCCCGGACGACGTGCCGGACCCGGCGCAGGCGGCGGTGTGGGGCCTGGTACGCGCCGCGCAGGCCGAACAGCCGGACCGGTTCCTGCTCCTGGACGTGGACGACGACTCGACGGACTCGGTCTCCCAGGCGCTCAACACCGGTGAGTCCCAAGTGGCGGTGCGGGCGGGCCAGTTCCTGGTGCCGCGCCTCAGCCGTGCGGCACTGCCGGAGGAGCAGGCGGCGGCGTTCGGGGCGGACGGCACGGTGCTGGTAACCGGTGGCACCGGTGGGCTCGGTGCGTTGGCCGCCCGCCACCTCGTCAACGCGTACGAAGTCAGGCACCTGCTGCTGGTCAGCCGGCGCGGTCCGGAGGCGCCGGGCGCGGCCGAGCTGGTGGCCGAGCTCTCTGACCTGGGTGCGGAGGTGGACGTGGCCGCCTGCGACGTGGCGGATCGCGACGCCCTCGCCCGCCTGATCGCTTCCATCCCGGCTGACCGCCCGCTGACGGGCGTCGTCCACACGGCAGGTGTTCTGGATGACGGTGTCGTCGGATCCCTTACTCCGGAGCGCATCGACGCCGTCCTCCAGCCGAAGGCCGACGCGGCCTGGCACCTGCACGAGCTCACGCGGGACCTCGGTCTGACCGCGTTCGTGCTGTTCTCCTCCCTGTCCGGGGTGCTGGGCAGCGCGGGTCAGGGCAACTACGCCGCCGCCAACACGTACCTGGACGCCCTGGCCCAGCGGCGCAGAGCGCAGGGCCTTGCGGCGACGTCGCTGGCGTGGGGCCTGTGGGCCACCGGCGGCATGGCGGGCGAGCTGGACGAGTCCGACCTGCGCCGACTCGAACGCGGCGGCATCACACCTCTGCCCATCGCCGACGGACTGGCCCTGTTCGACGCCGCGGTCAACGGCGACCGCGCCGTCCTGGTCCCGGCCGCGCTGAGCATGCCGGCGCTGCAGGCCCAGGCGCAGGCAGGCACGCTGCCCGCGCTCCTTCACGGGCTGGTCCGCGTGCCCAACCGCCGTACCAGCACGACCACCACCAGCGCGAACCCGGCCGATCTCCTTCAGCTGGTACGCAGCCAGGTGGCTACGGCGCTCGGGTTCCAGAGCGCCGATGCGGTGGAGCCGACCAAACGGTTCCAGGAGCTGGGCTTCGACTCGCTGACCGCGGTGGAGTTCCGCAACCAGCTCAATGCCGCGACGGGGCTGCGGTTGCCGGCGACGTTGGTGTTCGACTTCCCGACGGCTGAGGCGGTGGCCGGGTATCTGGCGGGTGAGTTGGTCGGTGGGCAGTCCTCGCAGGCGGTGGCAGTCGCCACGGCGGTGGTGGATGAGCCGATCGCGATCGTGGGGATGGCGTGCCGGTATCCGGGTGGCGTGGCCTCGCCGGAGGGTCTGTGGGAGCTGGTGTTCTCTGGCCGGGATGCGGTTGGGGAGTTTCCGGTTGATCGGGGTTGGGATCTGGAGAGGTTGTATGACCCGGATCCGGATAGTCGTGGGACGTCGTATGCGCGGCATGGCGGGTTCTTGTATGACGCGGCGGAGTTTGATTCGGGGTTTTTCGGGATTTCGCCGCGTGAGGCGTTGGCGATGGATCCGCAGCAGCGGTTGTTGCTGGAGGCGTCGTGGGAGGCGGTCGAGCGGGCGGGGATCGATCCCCACGGGCTGCGTGGCAGCCGGACGGGTGTGTTCGCCGGGGTCATGTACCACGACTACGCGCCCCAGCTCTCGGCCGTGCCCGGCGAGCTGGAAGGGCTCATCGGCACA
Source organism: Nonomuraea sp. JJY05 (assembly GCF_043496855.1). Taxonomy (NCBI): domain Bacteria; kingdom Bacillati; phylum Actinomycetota; class Actinomycetes; order Streptosporangiales; family Streptosporangiaceae; genus Nonomuraea; species Nonomuraea sp. JJY05. The sequence goes on along the minus strand of NZ_JBIEIS010000065.1, from coordinate 2,365 downwards.
GGCAGCTCCGGCAGCATCGCCTCCGGCCGGGTGAGCTACACCCTGGGCCTGGAAGGTCCGGCCGTGACCGTGGACACGGCATGCTCGTCCTCGCTGGTGGCACTCCACCTGGCGGTTCAGGCACTGCGATCGGGCGAGTGCGACCTGGCCCTCGCCGGCGGCGTCACCGTGATGGCCACACCGAGCACTTTCATCGAGTTCTCCCGGCAACGGGGCCTGTCCCCGGACGGGCGCTGCAAGGCCTTCTCAGCCGCCGCTGATGGCACCGGCTGGGGTGAGGGTGTCGGCATGCTGCTGGTGGAGCGCCTGTCGGACGCCCAGCGCAACGGTCACCAGGTGCTGGCGGTGGTGCGGGGTTCGGCGATCAACCAGGACGGCGCCAGCAACGGCCTGACCGCGCCGAACGGCCCCTCGCAGCAGCGGGTGATCCGCCAGGCCCTGGCGAACGCCGGGCTGTCGGCCGGAGACGTGGACGTGGTCGAGGCACATGGCACCGGGACCGCTCTGGGCGACCCGATCGAGGCGCAGGCGCTTCTCGCGACCTATGGCCAGGAGCGGGAGCAGCCGCTGTGGCTGGGGTCCATCAAGTCGAACATCGGCCACGCGCAGGCTGCGGCGGGCGTGGCGGGCGTGATCAAGATGGTCATGGCGATGCGGAAGGGTGTTCTGCCGCAGACGTTGCATGTGGATGAGCCGTCGCCGCACGTGGACTGGGCGGCTGGGGCGGTGCGGCTGCTGACCGAGGTGCAGCCGTGGGAGCAGAACGGGCATGCGCGTCGTGCGGCGGTCTCCTCGTTCGGGATCAGTGGCACCAACGCCCATGTCGTGCTGGAGGAGCCTTCCGCTTCGGAGATCGAGGCCGAGGTCGGTGGCGCGGAATTGCCGGCGGTGCCCTGGCTGGTGTCGGCCAAGGACGCGCGGGCGCTTCAGGCTCAGGCGTCTCGACTGGCGTCGTGGCTGGAGGAGCGGCCGTCGCTGTCGGTGTCGGATGCCGCTTGGTCGTTGGCCACGGGGCGTGCGGTGCTGGAGCAGCGTGCGGTCGTGGTGGGCGCTGACCGTGATGAGCTGCTGGCCGGACTGAGGGAGCTGGCCTCGGGTGGGGTTTCCGAGAGTGGTTCTGGTGGCCGGTTGGCACTGCTCTTCGCCGGTCAGGGGAGTCAGCGGGTCGGGATGGGCCGGCAGCTCGCCGAGGCGTTCCCGGTGTTCGCCGAGACACTGGAGGAGATCGATCGGCTGCTGCCGATCCGCGAGGTGATGTTCAACGACCCGGACGGGGTGTTGAACGAGACCGGGATGACCCAACCGGCGCTGTTCGCCTTCGAGGTCGCCTTGTATCGGCTGCTGGAGTCCTTCGGCATCCGCGCGGATGTGCTGGTGGGCCATTCGATCGGGGAGATCGCTGCCGCGCACGTGGCCGGGGTGTTCTCGCTGGCGGATGCGTGCGCGCTGGTGGCGGCCCGGGCCCGGTTGATGCAGGCCCTCCCGGCCGGCGGGGCGATGCTGGCGATCGCCGCACCCGAGGCGGACGTCCTGCCCCTGCTGGGAGACCGGGTGGGGATCGCGGCGGTCAACGGCCCGGCTGCGGTGGTGATCTCCGGCGATGAAGAGGCGATCGCGCAGATCGAGGAGCGGGTGAGCGTTCGGACGCGCAGGTTGCGGGTCTCGCATGCTTTCCACTCGCCGTTGATGGAGCCGATGCTGGCCGACTTCGAGCAGGCCATCGCCGGGCTGACCTACCACGAGCCTGAGATCCCGGTCGTTTCCAACGTGACCGGTCGACTGGCCGAGCCGGGGCAACTGACCACTCCCAGCTATTGGGTGGAGCATGTGCGGCAGGCCGTGCGGTTCGCCGACGGGGTGACCGCTGCCGGGGCGAGCCACTTCTTGGAGGTTGGCCCGGATGGGGTGCTGACCGGGCTGGCTCAGCAGAGCATCGCCGACGGTGTGTTCATCCCCGCCACCCGCAAGGACCGCGACGAGGCCCGCGCCCTGGTCGAGGCGCTGGGCCGGTTGCACACCCACGGCATCGCCGTGGACTGGACGGCGGTGCTGGCTTCCGGCAGGCAGGTCGATCTGCCCACCTACGCTTTCCAGCGGGAGCGGTTCTGGGTGCCGGCCAGCCTGGAGTCCGGTGATGTGGACGCCGCCGGGCTGGGTGCCATTGACCACCCCATGCTCCGTGCCGCCATCTCGGCGCCGGACTCCGACACTCACACCTTCACGGGTCGGTTGTCGCTGGCAACGCAGCCCTGGCTGGCCGATCACCAGGTCAACGGCCGGGTGGTGGTGCCGGGCGCGGCGCTGGTGGAGCTGGCGGTGCGGGCCGGGCACGAGCTGGACTGCCCGCAGCTGCGGGAGCTGACCA
>NZ_JBIEIS010000064.1:0-61356 GCF_043496855.1 Nonomuraea sp. JJY05 | reverse complement strand
GCCGTTGTTGCGGGTCCATTGGGTGATGCGGCCGCCGTCGGCGGTGGACAGGTTGTAGACGTCCAGGGCTTTGCCGCTGTTGCGGTTGACCAGGACGTACCACGCGTTGGTGTCGACTGTCGCCGCTGACGCCTGGGGCGTGAGTGACACGCCCACGAGAAGCAGGCACGAGAGCACCGCGAGCACGCGCCTCACAGGAACCTCCAGAGGTTGTTGTTCGAGCCAATGTCGTCGGCGAGCACGATCTGCGCGCCTTGGGACGTCCCGCCGAGGCCGAGGACCCGGCCGCCGTTGCGCACCGGATGCGGAAGGTGGCGCCCGACCCGTGGCGCAGCCGCCATCAGCCGGACCTGGCCGAGGTCGAACTCGTAGGCCGAGACGCCGCCCGTTGACCAGGTCAGGCCCATGGCCTTCGGACCGAACCGTGCGTTATCGATAACATTTCGTTCATGAGGTCACCCGGAAGGTCGCGTCCTGGCGGTCGGCGACGCTCGACGAGGAAGTAATCGGGTCGATGCGCAGCGCGTAGCCCTGGCGCCGCAGGTGGTGGGTCGGGAAGTTGCACGACCGGAACGACGACCAGCCGCCATCGGCCAGGCCGGCCACCCGATGGAAGGTGGCGTCGGCGCGGAAGGCCGAGGAGCCGTCGTCGGGGTCGAGGCGGATCGTGCAATTGCTGTGCCGCAGATAGTTGCCCGGCACGCTCACCGACTCGAACGAAACCCCGGCAGAGTCGGCCGGCCCTGGCACCATGCGCCACAACTGCTCGCGGTACGGATCGAAAGGGTAGGGATCGATGCGTCCGACCCGGTTGGCGTGCCGGACGAAATAGTCGGGGAGGTTGTAGGACTTCAGCCGCACCCAGTTCGGCAGCCCCCAGCGCGAGACCAGCCCGTTGTATTCGGCGTCGGTGATCCCGGCGGTCGGGGTGACGACGGGGTTGTCCTGGTTGAGGGGCGTCCAGTTCAGGCCGTCCCGGCTGACCGCCAGATGCAGGCCGTAGTCGGCGGCTGACTGGTTGGGGGACTCAGTGAAGTACGCGAACACATAGGCGGTGTTGGCCGCCCACGCCGCACGGGGAGAACCAACCACACCGGTGGTCGTCAGCGCGGCAGATGCCAGGGCGGCCTTGCCGAACTGCCTGCGGCTCAGGGACACGGGGTTCCTTTCAGCGGGGATGCGGAGCTGTGGGCGTGTGGTCAGGACACACCGCAGGTCCGGCCGATCAGGCGAACAATGGGTTTGCCGTGTGGCCGTCCGGCCGTTCCCAGGGCGGAGAGCCGGCGTCGACAGCAGGGGCTTCCCCGGATGGTGAGGGCTGTGTTCTCGACATGGCCGTCTTGGAGGCCGATGTCCGTCGAGCTGTTGGCTGGGATGGAGCTGTTGCGACTTTGGCATACCGGCGAACTGGCGGGCGGTCGCGCACCGTTGCCGGGGATAACGGGGACATCCGGCCCTCCTTGCCTAGATTGAAGAGGTCGGCGACGTACTAGTGAGCGTTAACATTCGGTCCAGCAGAGCTGTATGGCCTACTTCGGTGAGTGCTTTGTCACGGAGTACATCCGACGGTCCGACTTGGCGTCAACGAGGGGCGACCCTTGACAGGCCTGCGCGTTGTCATCGGAAAGCCCTCCCGTCTGGAGTTTCGCCTCCAAGGAGATCGTGGTGCACTGCCCGTGCAAGTGAAAGTTTCACAGAAGTTACCGGTTGGCAACAGGCTAATTTGCGACGCATAGGGAGTTAACTTGCGGCCCAGGAATAGCCCTGCCGGTGCGCCAGCCGCTCGAACTCGACCGCCGGCGCCGCCGGCCCGGCAGCCGGGCTGTCGACCGTGCTCTGCGACGGCGGCGGCCGCGAGCTGCGGCGTCTAGCGTATGGCTCGTGAGCTGCGACTACATGGATCCAGATCCGTCGACGTAGGCGTGAATCGCCCTCGGCGACATGCGGGCTTCGCGCTGGACTCAACCGCCGTCCGTCACCATCCACCGATTCTCGCGTGAGATGACTGCCACGGCCTCAGCATGCTGAACAGCTTCAAGATCGACTTTGATCTTGATTAAGTTTCTTCCCTGTGAACGGTTGACGGGCGGCAGCAAGGGCTTTACGTTCCTGCGGGAGATGTTAGCGCGAACAATCAGTACTCCGAGATAATCCCCGCTCGTCGGCGGAGCCCCGTGCCAGGAGGGTTGTCCGCAATGACCTGACCTATTTGAGCCGCATCGAAGTCACCCAGGTGATCCTGCAAGTGCGCGTACATCCAGGGAGAGCCACCGTCGTCCGGCATTCCCCGCGGGCGTGCACTCCAACGCCGGCTCGGGTTCCCCCGGCAAGCCCTTCTGAAGTGGCCGGCGCGCTGGACTTTCGGGGCCACGACGCGGCCAGGGGCACCGCCGAACGGCCGGGCTCGCCGGGACTTGCTGTCTTCTCGAGTTGCTGAGCGCAGGCCGAGGCAACGTCCACAGCACTTCCCGCCCACGAAGACAAGCGCGTGGTCAGGCGCCGGCCGGGCCAACGCGGCCCAGAGGGCGCGAACTCAGCACCAACAGCCAAGAGGAGGAGACATGGCGCAAGGTCGCAACGAGCCCGTCGGCGGCGAGCGAGGGTCGCTGAGCCGGAGAACCGTCCTGGCGACGATGGGTGCCCTGCCGGTCCTCACGGCCACGACGCCGGCCGCGGGGGCCTCGCGCGCTGCGGCCGCCGCTGCCGCCGCGGTCATCGATCCGTCGGCGCAGCGGCAGACGATCCGAGGCTTCGGCGGCATGACCCACACGGCCTGGATCGGCGACCTGACGGCCGCCCAGCGGGACACGGCGTTCGGCACCGGCGAGGGCCGGCTCGGCTTCTCCGTGCTGCGGATCCCCGTCCCCGAGAACCAGGCGGACTGGGGCCGTGACCTGGCGACGGCGAGGCGCGCGACCGAGCTCGGGGCGGCCGTGATCGCCTCGCCGTGGAATCCTCCCGCCCGCATGGTCGAGACCTTCGTCCGCGGCAGTCAGACCAATGCGAGACGCCTCAGGTACGACATGTACGGCGCCTATGCCCAGCACCTGAACGACTTCACCACCTACCTGCGGAACAACGGGGTGAACCTGTACGGCATATCGGTGCAGAACGAGCCCGATTACGCGCACGACTGGACGTGGTGGACTCCCACCGAAATGGTGCGGTTCCTGCGGGAGAACGCCGGCTCGATCGGCACCCGGGTCATCGCCCCCGAGTCCTTCCAGTACCTGAAGAACATGTCGGACCCCATCCTCAACGACTCCGCGGCGCTGGCCAACGTGGACATCATCGGGGCTCACCTCTACGGCACGTCGTTCGCGAACTTCCCTTACCCCCTCTTCAAGCAGAAGGGCGCGGGCAAAGAACTCTGGATGACCGAGGTCTACTACCCCAACAGCAGCGATTCGGCGGATCTCTGGCCCCAGGCGCTCGATGTGGGGGAGCACATCCACCGGGCGATGGTGGACGCGGAGTTCCAGGCGTACATCTGGTGGTACATCCGGCGCGGTTACGGTCCGATGCGTGAGGACGGCCGGATCAGCAAGCGCGGCGCCAACATGGCGCACTTCGCCAGGTTCGTCCGCCCCGGATATGTGCGGATCGAGGCGACGGCGAATCCGGCGTCGAACGTCTACGTGTCGGCGTACCGGGGTGGCAACTCCACGATTGTCATTGTCGCCATCAACAAGGGGACCTCTGCGGTGGGCCAGCAGTTCACCCTGAGGAACGGCGCCGCGTCCAGCGTCTCGTCCTGGCTGACCGACGCGAGCAGGAACGTCGCGTCGCAGGGCACGACCGGCGTGTCGAACGGTTCCTTCACCGTCACGCTTCCCGCTCGAAGTGTGATGACCTTCGTGACCGGCTGACCCAGGCTCCCGGCGGGGGCCGACACCGGTGCGTGGTACGTCCTGGTTCACCGCGACAGCGGCAAGGTCCTTCAACGACATCGTCCGATCCGACGACCAGGGCGGCAACCACCGGCAATGGCAACTGCTGCTGGGGCGAGTCGGGGAAGTGCTGTGGCTCCAGGGCGAAGCCGGACCGCTTGGCATACAGCCGGCCGCTGGTGCCGCGCAGCGTGCCGTCCAGGAAGTTGCCCGAGTAGAACTGCAGGCCCGGCTGGTCGGTGATGACCTCGAGCATGCGCCCGCCGTCCGGCTCGACCACCGTGGCCGCCACCTTGAGGCCCCGCCCGTCGAGCACGTAGTTGTGGTCGTAGCCGCCGCCGCGCGTGATCTGCTGGTTCTCGCTGTTGATGCGCTCGCCGACGGCTGTGGGCTCGCGGAAGTACCCCACGCCGGCCCCCCGCCTGAACGGCCGGGCCTTCCAGACCCGCTTGTCGAAGCCCTTGTCGCCGCCGTGCAGGTGGTTGGGGCCGTCGTTGGTGGCCAGCTGGTACGTCCTGCGCTCGAACCCGAGCGCCACGTTGGCGAACCTGCCCCCGCTGTCGGGGACCTCGATGGACCGGCCGACGCACCCGGGTCCCGGGAGCGCCAGCTGAGAAGATGGTCCGAACGGCAGGGCTGTCGAGAGCACACGTCTGTCGCCTCACTGGAATGTGAGGAACTTTGCGGCATTGTCCTTGGTGACCAGCTCCGTGCCGGTGTCGATGAACGGCTCAACGGACTTGCCCTGGACCGCACTCACGGCTGCTTCCACCCCGAGGGCGGCCATCTTGCCGGGAAACTGGGCAATGGTGGCCAACATGTCGCCCGCCTGGATGGCCTTGGCGGCCTCCGGGAGCCCGTCGTACCCCATCACGAGGATCTTCTTGCCCCTCTGCTTGGCGACCTTTGCCGCAGCGATCGCCGGGTCGTCGCAGGCGGAGTAGATCGCGGTGAGGTTGGGTGCACGGGTGAGCAGGTCTTCGGCGACGGTGGCTCCTTTGGCGGAGTCACACTTCGTCTCCGCTCCTCCAATGATGACCTTGACGCCGGTCCCCTCAAGCGCGTCTTTGACGCCCTTGATCCGAGCCTCCAGCGCGGGAACACCGCGAACCCCCTCCATCAGCCCGATCGTGTCGCCCGGCTTGAGCAAGGATTTCAGGTACGCTCCTGCCGCCTGGCCTCCCTTGACGTTGTCGGTCGCGGCGACCGCTGTCTTCTTCGTGAAGGCATCGAGGTTGTTGTCGGCAAGAATGACCTTGAGGCCCTTGTCGGCGGCGGCGTTCATCGCCGGGATCACCTCGGGTCCCATGGGCGTGATGACGATCGCCTGGAAGCCCTTGGCGACGGCGTCCTCGATCTGCGCGGTCTGGCACGCCACGTCGGACGGAGACTTGCAGGTGAAGTAGGTGATGTCGACTCCGCCGTTCTTCTTCGCGTACGCCTTCGCCGAGTCCTCCATGGCGGTGAAGAAGGCCACCGAGAACTTCGTGATGAAGGCGACCTTCACCGCCCCACCGGCCGAGACCGGAGAGAAGGCGGTGGAAGTCGCCGAGGGCGAGGTGCTGTCGGTGCTGCCGCAGCCGGCGGAGGCAAGGGCAAGCGCACCGGTGCACATCAAGAGGATGTGTCGTGCTCTCATTGCGAACTCCTGTTGGGTTCGTCGAGTCTGCGTGTTGCGTGAGTGCGGCGTCAGATGGCCCGACTGCCATCGGCGCCGACGATCCAGGCCACGAGCTGTTCATGGTTGTCCGGGGTGGGCACGGTTGCCCCCACGGCCCGGCCCCGGCGCAGCACCAGAGCCCGGTCTGCCACGGCCATGACGTGGTCCATGCTGTGAGAGATGAGGATCACGGCCACACCGTCATCCTTGAGCCGGCGCACAAGGTCCAGCACCCGTGCCGATTCGCGCAGTCCGAGCGCCGCGGTGGGCTCGTCCAGGATCACGAGCCGGGAAGAGAACGCGACGGCTCGTGCTACCGCCACTGCTTGCCTCTGACCCCCGGACATCAGGGCAACCATCGCCTCCAGGTCGGGCAGCGTGACCTCCAGCCGGTCCAGTAGCTCCCGTGTCCGAACGGCCATCTTCCGGCGCCGCATCACGCGTAGACCGCGCGGCAGCCAGCTCGGCCCCGCGAGCTCACGGCCGGCGAAGAAGTTCGCCGCGGGGTCGAGGTTGTCGAACAATGCGAGGTCCTGGTAAACGGTCTCGACTCCATAGGCCCGCACCGCCATGGCGTTGGCGGCCGAGATGTCGATCCCGTCCAGAGTGATGGACCCCGAATCCAGTCGATGCACCCCGCTGATCGCCTTGATCAGCGTGGACTTCCCGGCGCCGTTGTCGCCGAGGAGCGCGAGCACCTCACCCGGCGCGACGTCGAACGTCACGCCGTCCAGCGCGATGACCGCGCCGAACCGCTTGCACGCCGCGCGCACCCGCAGCACCGGTTCTGTGGCAAGAACGTCGTTCATGGGGCACTCACCGCCTGCAGGCTGCGGAAACGACGCTCGAGGTAACCACGCATGACGTCCAACTCGACGGCGACCACGATCACCACGCCGGTGGCCATGTACTGCCAGTTCGGGTCGATGCCGAGCAGGTTCAGGCCGTTGCGCAGCACCGCGATGATGAAAGCTCCGGTTAGGGCGTTGAGTACCGTACCTCGCCCTCCGAGGAAGCTTGCACCGCCGATGATGACGGCCGCGATCGCGTCGAGTTCGGCCAGGGCGCCGGAGGTCGGCGACCCGGCATCACCTTTACCCATCGTGAGCAGCGCCGCCACGCCCGCAAGGAGGCCGCACACGACGTAGACCGAGATCAGCACCGAAGGCACCGGGATTCCGTTTCGGACGGCCGCCTCCGGATTGCCGCCGACGGCATATATCCAGCGGCCCCAGATCAGGCCGCGGGTGGCGAGAGTCAGCAGAAGGGCGACCACGATCACCACGACGGCCGCGGTCGGAAACCAGCCGACATCGCCGCCCCCCGGAATGGATGCGATCCGGCCTGCACCGATCTCGTTCACAATCGGTGGAGCGCCCTGGATGGTCTCGCTGTGGGACAAGTAGAGGGCGAGCCCACTCGCTGCCGCCAGCATTGCGAGCGTTGGGATGAACGGGTGCGGCAGCCGCCCCTTGACGTACAGCAGCCCGTTCATGAGCCCGATGGATGTTCCGGTGATCAGGGTTGCCACCACTGCGAGCGTGGCCGAGCCGTGGTCGCGCCAGACCAGGGCGCCGACGACGGCACTGAGGGAGAGGTTGGAGCCTACGGACAGGTCGATCCCCCGCGTCAGCACAACAAGGAGTTGACCCAGGGCCAGGACGCAGATGACGGCCGACTGCTTCAGCACATTCCCGATGTTCTCCAGGGACAGGAAGACATCGGACAGAACGCTGAGCACGGCCACCAGAAGGGCGAGGATCGCCACTGGCCCGATCCCCAGGACAGCCAGTGCCAGAGTGAGGCTGCGGTACCTCGAATGGGACGTTCGAACGGATGTGCCCGGCGCGGGAGAGTGCACCTCGTTGGCGGGGGCGAGCGCCTCGTGGCCGTGTTCAGTCACCTGAACTCTCCTTCTATGGCCCCGATGGGCACACCATAAGCACAGTGGTTCCTATAGTCAATTTTTGATTTCCTATAGGATCGACACGTAATGTATTCGTGACTATGCTTCGCTCAGCGATGACAGCCTGGAGATCCGTGGACCAAACCGACCTGGCGGACGCACTGAACGCCACGCAAGCTGCGCAGCGCGTGGGCACGCGGCAGCCACTCGCGGACGACGTTCACGAGGTGCTCGTCGACATGCTCATGAATCACGCCCTTGAGCCCGGATCCCGGCTCAGCATCGACAGCATGGCGCGCGCCTTGAAGGTGTCCCCGACGCCAGTCCGCGAGGCGCTGGCTCGCTTGGAGGCCCAGGGCCTGGTCGTCAAGGAACCCCGGCGCGGTTATCGGGTGGCGCCGCTGATCGGCCTGGACGACCTCCGGGCCCTGATCGACTTTCGGTTGCTGGTCGAGCCCGCCGCCGCTGCCGCCGCTGCCCGCAACGCCTCGACCGACGAGGCCGCGGCGCTCAAGGCGTTCGCGCGCAGTGGCGGCTCGGGTGGCCAGGACAGCACCACCAACCGGCTCGACATGATTTACGACGCGACCTTTCACGACACCATCGCCAAGCTGAGCGGCAATCCGTGGCTGCGTGACTCGCTGGTCCATCTGCGCAGCCACCTGCACATGTACCGGCTCTACCACCATGCCCAGCAGGCCGCGGCGACGAAGCCTGAGCACGTAGCCATCGCCAGGGCCATCGCGCTCAGGGATCCGGATGCCGCCGCGGAGGCGATGCGAGCGCACTTGACCACTGCGATGAAACGGATCGACGACGTCTTCGCCTCCGGCAAGCTGAAGCTTCCCCGTCAGGGGTAGTCGTGAGCGGCCTTACGCCTGCGTTCCCTGGAGGCGAGCGCCCGGGTCGTCGTGACCGGCCGCCGCAAGGACGCCCTGGAACGCGTCGCCGCTCGTCCACGCGGCCGACCTCACTGGGCAAAGAGCGGCCGAGCAACTGGTGGTCGCCACGATCGAAGCTTTCGGCAGGCTGGACGGCGTGATCGCCAACGCCGGGGTGATGCGGCCCCGGCGGCATCCTCGACTATGACCGGACGGGATGCGGCCAGAGAGTGCCGGGTCGCGAGCGTGGGCCGGCTGCGGATGTGCTGGGGCTGGTCATCGCGGTGGTGGTCGCGGCCGCCTCGATGCACGACAACGCTATCCGGAACGCGTTGCTGGACCGGATCGACGCCCGCGAGAAGGCGCTGACCAGTCAGGTCGAACAGCTCCGAACCCAGATCGAGGAGTTGACCGGCCGCCTACCGGAGCTCGATCAGGACTCCGATCACCTCCGGATCACTCGCAAGATCTGCGCCTCCTGGCCGCCGCGCCCTGCCCGGCGGCCAGGCCATCACCTCCGGCTGGAACGCCACCTACTCGCCCACCTCCGGTCAGGTGACGGCCAGGAACGTCTCCTACAACGCAGGCATCGCCCCAGGCGCATCGATCGGCATCGGCTTCCAAGCCACCCATACGGGAAACACCACCAAGCCGGCCTCATTCACCCTCAACGGCGCAGCGTGCACCATCGCCTGATCGGCAGCGCCCGTCGGCGCCGGCCCCGAGCAGGTCGAAGTGCGTCGGGCCGATCAGACGGCGGTGATGGTCCATTGGAGGTTGGTGCTGGAGCCGGGGCTCCACAGCTTCACGTTGGAGCCGACGGTGGTGCTGCCGCCGCTGTCCAGTGCGGTGCCGGTGCCTCGGTTGATGATCTGGTAGCGGCCGTTGCCGAGGTTGTTGAGTCGCCATTGCTGGTTGTTGCTGCCGTTCCAGGCGGCTTGCATGCAGTAGGCGCCGTTGGCGGTGTTGCCCCAGCTGTCGGCGACCATGCCGTTGGTGCGGTTGACGAGCCGGTGGTACCCGCTGCCCAGGTCCACCAGCTGCCACTGCAGGTTGGTGCTGCCGTCGTAGTTCCACTGCTTGAGCGCCGAGCCGGAGGCGACGTTGCCGCCGCTGTCCAGCGCGAGGTTGGTGGCGACGTTGGTGATCCGCACCCAGGTGGTCGGGAGGGGGCCCGAGCCCAGGGCGGGGATCTGGCCGTTGAAGGTCAGCTTGACCACGTACGCCGGGGCGCTGAACGGGGCGGTGGACGAGGGCATGGAGATGTGCAGGGCGGAGCCGTCCTGGGTGCGGTTGGGCAGGTTGATGTACGAGCCGGCCGTGGAGCCCAGGAGCTGCGCCGAGGCCAGGTTGCCGAGGTTGATCCGGTTCGAGTTCAGCGTCGTGATGTCCAGGGTGCCGCCCGGCCAGCCCAGCACGGTGGCGTACAGCACGGTGCCGTCCTTGCTGCGGGTGAAGCGGATGTCCCGGTTGGTTCCGGGGCGTGGCTCGACGAAGGAACCGCCGCCCATCTTGGTCGGGCCCTCGCCGTAGCTCGCCCAGGCCCGGGTGGCGTAGATGGATTCGCCGAAACGCCGCAGATAGTCCCCGATGCCCAGCAGGATCGACCGCTGCCCGGACGGGATGGTGCCGTCGGCCATGGGGGCGATGTTCAGCAGCATGTTGCCGTTCTTGCTGACCCGGTCGATCAGCGCGTGCAGCATGGCGTTGAGCGAGTAGTAGCCGATGCCCACGGTGTAGCACCAGCTGGAGCTGGAGATGCTGTCATCGGTCAGCCAGTAGGGATTCTGGATGTCCGCCGGCCCGCCGCGCTCGTAGTCGAAGACCTCGCCCCTGGTGTTGAACCCGTCCTTGTAGGTGGCGACCACATCCTTGTTCCAGGCGATGGCCTGGTTGTAGTAGTAGGCGAGGAAGTTCAGGCGCTGGGACTCGGGGATCTGGCTCAGGTTGAAGTCCTGCCAGATGATGTCGGGCTGGTAGCCGTCGATGACCTCCTTGAGCTTGTCGTACCAGAGCTGGTTCTCCATGGCTCTGTCGAGCTGGCCGTACAGCTTCCTGAGGCTGGTGGTGGACTGCGACGGCACCCACTGGTAGAAGCCGGTGAAGTTGAAGGCGTGGTGCAGGGACACCAGCAACTTCAGGCCCTTGGCCCGGACGGCGTCGGCGTGTAACCGCAGGAGGTCGAGCCTGGGGCCGGTGGCGACCGAGTTCCACTCGTTCACCCTGCTGTTCCACATCGAGTAGCCGTCGTGGTGCTCGGCCACTGGTCCCGCGAACTTGGCGCCGGCGTCGGCGAACAGCTGGGCCCACTCGTTGGGGTCGAAGTTGCCACCGGCGGACTTCAGCTTCGGTGCGAACTGCACCCAGTTGCCTGCCTTGTCCCGGGCGCCGTTGATGAAGTTGTGGTACGGCCACGCCGAGGGATCACCGTAGACGCTCTTGTGGTGATTGTTCTCGTTTGAGCCGTTGTTGTACATGTTGCGCGGGTACCACTCGTTGGCGAAGGCCGGGACGCTGAAGACGCCCCAGTGGAAGTAGATGCCGAACTTGGCGTCCTGGAACCACTCCGGAGCCGGCGGGTGCTGGTCCACCGATGACCAGCTCGGGGTGTAGCTGCTCGGAGCGCTGGCCGCTCGCGCGGGCCCCGCGCCCAGCAGGCCGCCGGCGGTGGCGAACGCGGCCGTGCTGAGCAGCCTGCGGCGGCTGAACGGATAGGACGACGAGGACATGGGCGGGAGCCTCTCGGGACGAGAAGGACGGCACGCGGTGGACCATGGGTGCGGCGAATGCTGCGTTATCGATAACACAAGCGTCTAAATGCTTCCCTGGAGCATGTCAAGGCTGGCTGCGGATGGAGCCGCGCGAAGGACGGCGGCCACCAAGGCTCTAATGGTGCGGAGTGCTGGGACATGACTCCCTTGGCCGGCCGTCGTACACGCGGAGGGCGTTGATGAAAGGTTCATCGGTGCTGTCGGCGGCGGGTCGCCGCGAACGCGCAGTGTCGAGGCGTGCTGCCCGCGCGGCGAGAGGGCGGCGGGTTCCGGGGGATCGGCGAAACTTTCGGGTGGAGCCTTGACATGTTTCGTGCCGATTTCCACACTGAGTCCCCGAGCGGGCTGCCGTCTGCCGAGGGTCGGTGGTGGACGGCAGGAACGCAGCCCGTGGCGCGGTCCAGGCGGCAGGCCGCGCGCAGATTTTCCGAATTCCCTTCTTCGCATCCCGTAGTGGAGGCTCAGACATGGGCGAACAACCCAGACTCGCGTCGGGCGTCCGGGCGTTGCTCGGCGCCGGCGCGCTCGGCGTACTCACCGCACTGGCGGTGACCACACCCGCAGCCGCCGCCGCGAGCACATTGGGCGCGGCGGCGGCGCAGAGCGGGCGCTATTTCGGCGCCGCGGTGGCGGCCGGTCATCTCGGCGAGTCGGCGTATGTGACGACCTGGGACCGGGAGTTCAACGGGGTCACCGCCGAGAACGAGATGAAGTGGGGCCCCATCGAACCCTCCCGTGGCTCGTTCAACTGGGGTCCGGCCGACCAGATCGTCAACCACGCCGTCAGCAAGGGCATGAAGATCCGCGGTCACACCCTGGTCTGGCACTCCCAACTGCCCGGATGGGTGAACGGCAACATGTCGGCCGCCGACCTGCGCTCGGCGATGACCAACCACATCAACCAGGTGATGGGCCACTACAAGGGCAAGATCTACGCCTGGGACGTGGTCAACGAGGCCTTCGCCGACGGCGGCGCGGTCGGGACGCTGCGCAGTTCGGTGTTCACCCAGAAGCTCGGCAACGGCTTCATCGAGGAGGCCTTCCGCGCCGCACGCGCCGCCGACCCCAACGTCAAGCTCTGTTACAACGACTACAACATCGACGACGCCAACGCCGGCAAGACCCGCGGCGTCTACAACATGGTCCGCGACTTCAAAGCCCGTGGCGTCCCCATCGACTGCGTGGGCCTGCAATCGCACTTCGGGAACCCGCCGTCCAACTACCAGCAGAACATCGCCCAGTTCGCCGCGCTCGGCGTGGACGTGCAGATCACCGAGCTGGACATCGGCGGCTCCGGCTCGGGCCAGGCCGACGCCTACCGCCGCGTCACCCAGGCCTGCATGGCCGTTTCCCGCTGCACCGGCATCACCGTCTGGGGCGTCACCGACAAATACTCGTGGCGCAGCGGCGACACACCCCTGCTCTTCGACGGCAACTACAACAAGAAACCCGCCTACGACGCCGTGCTGAACGCCCTCAACGGCGGCTCCACCCCGCCTCCCACGGGCGGCACGATCAGGAGCACGTCTTCCGGCAGGTGCCTGGACGTCGCCAACGTCTCCCAGGCCAACGGCGCCCAGGCCCAGATCTGGGACTGCAACGGCCAGAGCAACCAGCAGTGGACCTCCACCAGCTCGGGTGAGCTGCGGGTCTACGGCAACAAGTGCCTGGACGTCAACGGCGGAGGCACGGCGGACGGCACCAGCGTGGTCATCTGGGACTGCAACGGCCGGACGAACCAGCAATGGCGCTTCAACTCCGACGGCACCGTCACCGCGGTCGGAGCGAACAAGTGCCTGGATGTCGCCGGCGCGGCCACGGCCAACGGGACCAAGGTGCAGATCTACTCCTGCTGGGGAGGATCCAACCAGAAGTGGACCCGTAGCTGACCTTGACGGCGGGCATGTTGTCGATAACCCCCAAGGCCCGGCCGTCGTTGCCCGGGGGACCGGCCTCTTCGGCGGTGAGGCCCGAACGGCGGACCGCGAGATGAAAGTTGCATCGAGGTCGTACCCGCCGAACGGTAGGAGTATCCGCTGATGGGCGCCGATGGAAGCGGCCGTTGCCCGGAGGGTGCGTCATCCGGCTGAGACGCCGGGGGCTTGACGGAACATCGCCCGCCGTATTTGCTCCGCTGAACCACCACCGCCAATCCGAGAAGATCACGCCGAATCGGTTCGGCCGAGGATGTTATCGCTAACAATTGATGCCCGCTCCCCGACCGTGGCGGTTCGTCCCGCGCCATGGCCTCCGCACGAGGAAAGGACACAGCGTGACGCGAAGGCTCAGAGCCATGCTGGTGGCGGCCGTCCTGGCGCTGGTCGCCGCGAGCGCCCTCCTGGTGACCCGGCCCGTGCAGGCCGCGTCACTGACCCGGGTGACGAACTTCGGCACCAACCCGACCAACCTCAACATGTTCATCTATGTGCCCGACAACGTCGCCCCGCAGCCGGCGCTGCTGGTCATGGTCCACTACTGCACCGGATCGGCCAGCGGCGTGTTCAACAGCGTCGGACGCGACTTCGTCACCGCGGCCGACCGCTACGGGTACGTCATCGTGCTCCCCGAGGCCACCCGCGACGGACGCTGCTTCGACGTTTCCACCCCGGCGGCACTCAAGCGCAACGGCGGCGGCGACTCCACCGGCATCATGTCGATGGTCGCCTACGCGCGCCAGCGCTACAACGTCGACCCCGCTCGCATCATGGTCAGCGGCTTCTCCTCCGGCGCGATGATGACCAACGTCCTGGCCGCCCAATACCCCGACGTGTTCGCTGCTGCCGCGGCCTTCTCCGGCGTACCGGCCGGATGCTTCGCCACCACCAACGGATCGTTGTGGAACAGCCAGTGCTCCGGCGGAAACCTGATCAAGACCGCCCAGCAATGGGGCGACCAGGCCCGGGCGATGTATCCGGGATACACGGGCCGTTACCCGCGCATGCAGCTGTGGCACGGCACCACTGACACCACGCTGGCCTACGCCAACTTCGGCGAAGAGATCAAACAGTGGACCAACCTGCACGGGCTGACCCAGACGCCTTCGTCCACCGACACCCCGCGATCGGGTGTGACCCGGACCCGGTACGGCGGCACTGGAGCCCAGCCCGCCGTCGAGGCGTACAGCTTCGCCGGCTACGGTCACTCGCTGCCGCTGGACGGCATGTTCCCCTTCGCCATCTCCTTCCTCGGTCTCGACGGGGGCACCACGACGCCACCTTCAGGTGCGATCAAGAGCGCGTCGTCCGGCAGGTGCCTGGACGTGACCGGTGTGTCGCAAGCCAACGGGGCACAGGCGCAGATCTGGGACTGCAACGGTCAGGCCAACCAGAAGTGGACCGTGACCAGCTCAGGTGAGGTGCGGGTGTACGGATCCAAGTGCCTGGACGTCAACGGCCGGGGCACGGCGGATGGCACAGCTGTGATCATCTGGGACTGCAACGGGCAGAGCAACCAGCAATGGCGGTTCAACACCGACGGCAGCGTCACCGCCGTCGGCGCGGGCAAGTGCCTCGACGTGCCCGCCAGTTCCACCGCCAACGGCACCAAAGCCCGGATCTGGTCCTGTAGCGGCGCCACCGGCCAGCGCTGGACCCGCACCTGACCCCCTATGTCCGTCGCCGTCCCGCTGTCGCGCCAACCGAGGTGCGCGCGGCGGGGCGGGATCCGCGAAGCTGACGATGCATGAGCGAACCGGTGCGTAGCGGATGAGCGGCGGGGGCAGTGCCCGCGGCTAGGTCTCGGAGCGAAGGGGCTGTCCGCCTCCGACCCGGCCTCCGTACGTACTCGCGCACGGAGGGTGGATGAGGGCTGGGAGACCACCGGGACGAAGATGTGGACGACCGGGGCGCGCTACGCCCATGCGATCGTCGTCCTGGCCCGCACGGACGGCTCACCGGCCGACCGGCACGCGGGACTGTCGCAGTTCATCGTGGACCTGCCGGCACCGGGCGTGGAGATCCGCCCGATCCACACCATCGACGGTGAGTACCACTTCACCGAGGCGGGATGCTGGTGCGCCGCCACTTCGAGGCGATGGTCTCCTGCTACTTGGCCGAGGAACTGCGCACCGGGGATGTGGTGGTGATCGGGGTCGAAGGCGGACGCCGACTGGAGCCGGCGACTGCTGAGCTGGGAGACAGCGGAGGCCGATCTGCCGCAGTACCTGGTCGACGTGGGCTGCGCGAGCCGGCGATGCGCGGTCGTTCGACGCCCCCGCCTTTCACCGCCGAGCTGCCGAGCTGCCGAGCTGCCGAGCAACGAGGTGCCGTCAAGAATGCGCACGTCAGCGCCATGGACCTGGTTTTGACACCCTTCAGGGTCCTGGACTTCGTTCTGGAAGGCGACGACGTCAACACCGCTCTGGGTCGCGCGGCCACGCCTGTCGCCGTTCGCGCACGACGGAGCGCGCCCTCGCCGGGACGATGCGAGCCGCGTGAGTGGCTTCGTCGGTGAGGGCGCGCTGCGGTCGAGTGCTGGTGATATGCGGAGGAGGAGGTCGGCCGGCTACCAGTTGATGCGCTGGCTTGGCCCCCCCGGTGCAGGGGACTGATATGACGGGTGTTCCGTTGGCGTAGCTGCTCACGTCCACACACGCTCCGCTTGAGCTGACAGTTTCGCGGCTGAACCAGCGAAATTCGGACGCGAAGTTGCACGAGATGAGGAAAAGGTGGCCGTCGTCTCCGAGACACTTTCCACTGGCGACATTGCGGATGGAGCCGTCGAGGTTCCACCGGAACCGCTGACTCGGCTGGCCGGCGCAATCCCACAGGATGACCGGTGTGTAGTCCGCATAGGAGGATACGTCCCAGCACTTGTCTCCGGCGACATGGCGGAAGTTCCAACTGAACTGCTGGCTGGGCTGCCCCAGGCAGTCCGCGAGAATCAGTTGCGTTCCTGCGGCGTAGCTGCGCACATCCAGACAGCGGGCACCGGTGATGCTGCGGAGCACGCCGTCCCACCACTCCCAGCGTTGGCTGGCCCGGCCGTGGCAATCCCACAGGACGGCTGGCGTGCCTGCGGCGTAGCTAGTGACGTCGAGGCACCGGTTGCCGGCGATCGACCTGATCGTGCCGTCGGTCGCGCGACGGAATTGCTGGCTGTCGCGGCCGTGACAGTCCCACAGGATGACGGGCGTCCCGTTGGCGTAGGAGCTCACATCCAGGCATCGACCGCCGTACACGCTGTAGATCGCTTTGGGCGAGATCACCGCCGCCTGAGCAGGAGAGATGGGCCCGGTCACCGAGAGAAGAGCAGCAACAGCCACGACAACTCGCAGAAGAATGCTTTTCCACCTCATCGGCTCCCCCTTTCGTGGTAGACGTAAGTGTTGTCGGAATACAGGTGGTAGACCCATTTGCAGGCCCTCGGCCTTCCGAGTGGCTCGCCGATGGGGATCAGATCGCCGGCTTTCTGTTTCACGACCTGGCGAAGGCGATTCAGCCCGAGCCCAAGCCGGTGCACGTGTGGTCGCTGCTCAGGAACGGCGGCTGACCACCGACCTGCCGGCCGAAGGGGGGCCGATCAGCGGCCCCACGACGACGCGGGCAGTCCCGAGACAGCCGGACCTGTGCCATGCGAGCCTCCGTCGCCGCATGGGTCAGGGCCGGCGGAAGACGAGGACGGTGATGGTCTCCTGGCCGCCGTTGTCGTCCCGCTTGGGGTCGTTGACCTGGAACCGGAGGCGACCGCTCGCCGAGCCCCGTAGATGTAGCAGGGACTGCAGAAGGCGGCCACGAGCGCGCTCAGGATGAGCAGCCGCATCATGCCTCACCCGCCGACACATCAGGTTGGTCTGCGGCGCCATGCGCTGACCGCCGCCTTCCAGCTTGAAGTCGAGCCGGTGCCACCGGTAGCCGCGGTTGGGCGCGTAGAGCCGCCGGCGCAGCGAGACCGGCGCCCGCCCCGCCTCGACCGAGAGCGTGAACCGGAACGGCACGCGCCGCCCGGTGCTGTCCATCGGGTAGCCGTTGACCCAGCGGCCGGTGAAAGAGGTGCGGCCGGTGCTGGGCCAGAGCGGGCTGATCGGGCTCGGGCCGGCCGTCGCCTCCGCCCGAGCCGGTACGGCAGGCGGCAGCACATCCGCTGCGACGGCCGCCGCCACCGTCTTCGTCGTTTTCATGCTCCCCCTTACGAAGTGAGGTGATACGACGATGAGTGAGAGGCGGGCGAAAAACCTTGAAGAATCCTTGAATGGGAGAACGCGTGGAATTCAGGCTGCTCGGCTGGATCGGGCTGGAGGACGGTGGCCGCGAGGTCGACACCGGGCACAGCCGGCAGCGCTGCGTTCTTGCCGCGCTGCTGGTCGACGCCCGTGAGCCGGTGATGACCGCCGAACTGGTCTCCCGCGTGTGGGGCAGCGACCCGCCCGACTCGGCGCTCAACGTGCTCTACGGCTACGTCACCCGGCTGCGCAAGGTCCTCGCCCCCTCCGGGATCCGGCTCCTGCGCCGCGGCGGCGGCTACCTCATCGACGTCGAACCCGACCTCGTCGACGCGCTGCGCTTCAAGCGCCTGCAGGCCACGGACCCCGCCGCGGCGCTGGAGGCCTGGCGGGGCAAACCGCTACCCGGCATCGAGGGCGAGTGGGCGCGACAGGTCCGTGCCGGCCTGATCGCGCTCCACCTGTCGGCGCAGCTCCGGCTCGCCGAGGAGGAGACCGCGCAGGGCCGTCACACCGCCGCCGTGGACAGGCTGAGCGGTGTGCTCACCGAGCATCCGCTGGAGGAGCGAGTCGTGGCGGTGCTGATGACCGCGCTGTTCCGGGCCGGGAACACGCCGCAGGCCCTGGACTGCTACCTGGCCTTCCGCCGGCGCCTGTCCGACGAGCTCGGCATCGGGCCGGGACCGCGGTTGCGCCTGCTCCACCAGCGCATACTCGAAGGTGACAGCGCGCTGGACCGGCAGCAGGCCGCGCCCGTTCCGGCCGGCCTGCCGTACGACGTGCCGGGATTCGTCGGGCGCGCCACGGAGCTGGCGGCGATGAACCGGGTGCTGGGCAGCCGGACGCCGCTGGTGATCTCCGCGATCGAGGGCATGGCGGGCGTCGGCAAGTCGGCGCTCGCCGTGCGTTGGGCGCACCGGGTGCGCGAGCGCTTTCCCGACGGCAGCCTCTACGCCGATCTCGGCGGCCACGCACCGACCGGTCCTGCGGACCCGGCCCGCGTGCTCGGCGACTTCCTCGCCGCACTCGGCACCGCGCCGGCCCGCATTCCCGGCGGGCTCGACGCCCGCTCGGCGCTCTTCCGCGCCCTGCTCGACCAGCGCAGGATGCTCATCATCCTCGACAACGCCCGCTCCGAGCAGCAGGTCAGGCCGCTGCTCCCGACGGTGGACAGCTGCGCCACGGTGATCACCAGCCGCGTGCCGCTCCATGGCCTGGTCGTCCGCGAGCGTGCACAACGCATCGTCATCGGCACGCTCACCCCGGCCGAAGCCGAGTCACTGCTGCGAACCTTCGTCCCGTACGGCGACGCGGCATCGTTACGAGAGCTGGCGCGGCTGTGCGCCCACCTGCCGGTGGCGCTGTGCGTCGCGGGTGAGAGGGCAGCGCGTGGCGACCGCCCGCTGCCTGACCTGGTGGCCGAGCTCCGATCGGCGAGCAACAGGCTGGACCTGCTCGAGGTGGCGGGCGATCCGCTCAGCAGCGTGCGGGCCGTTTTCTCCTGGTCCTACCGCACGCTGCCGGAGCCGGTGGCCTCGATGTTCCGCCGGCTGGGCGCGCACCCGGGTCCCGACATCGAGCCGGGCGCCGCGGCGGTGCTGGCAGGCTGCTCGACCGGCGAGGCCGCCGACCTGCTCGGAGCGCTCGCCGAGGCGCGGCTGATCGAGCCATACCAGCCCGGCCGCTGGCGCATGCACGATCTGCTGCGCGCCTACTCCGTCGAGTGCGGCGGCGAGCAGGACGAGGCCGTGGCGCGGCTGCTCGACCATTACCTCGGCCGCCTGTCCTCCGCCATCAGTCTCGCCCTGCCGGGAGAGGTCGTCATCCGGCCCGACGCCGAACCGTTCCCCGACCCGGCGCAGGCGCAGGCATGGATGGAGGCCGAGCGCTCCAACTTGGTGGCAGCCGCCGACATGGCGCTGACCTGGTCACCCGCGCTCGGCAGGGATCTCGGCCGGATGCTGGTGCGGCACCTCGACATGGCCGGGCAGCACGAGGAGGCCAGGCGTCTCTACCGCAGTGCGGCACGTGCCGCGCACGCCACGGGCGACCTGATGGGAGAGGCGTCGGCGCTCACCGCGCTCGGCGTGGCGCTGATCCGCAACGGCGAACTGGACGAGGCGCACGAGAGCTTCCGCCATGCCGTGGAGCTCTGGGAGACCCTGGACGATCCGCGCAGCCAAGGCCGCGCGCTGGGCAACATCGCGATGGTCCAGGTGTTGCGGGGGCAGTACGCCGCCGCGCTGGCGGATCTGGAGCGCGTGGCCGTCCTGTTCGAGCGCAGCGGCCACCTGTCCGGGCAGGCCAACGTGCTCAACCACATCGGCGAGATCTACTGGCGTACCGGCGCCTACCGACTCGCCGTCCCCATGCACGAGAGGGCGATGGAGATCGCCGCCGAGATCGGAGACCGGGCGGGCGTGGCCGTCTCGCACGGCGACATCGGCAACGCCCTGTTCAGGCTCGGCGAGTACGGTGAGGCCCTGGAGCACCTGGAAGCCTCCCGGGACATGGCCAGGTCGATGTCCTACGTCTACTCCGAGCTGAACTCCATGGTCAACATCGGCCGGGTACATGCCGCGACCGACGACCTCCAGGCGGCCCACGACCTCTACCAGGAGGTGCTCGCCGCGCTACGCGAGACGGTGGACCGTGACATGGAGGCGGAGACGCTCGACTGCCTCGGCGAGATCTACCTGGCCTGGGGGGAACACGAGCGGGCACTCGACCACCATCGACGCGCCCTGGAGCTGTTCCGCGCCTCCGGCAGCCGCACGTTCGAGGCCAGCGCGCTCAACGGGCTCGGCGAGGTGGAGCGCGCGCTCGGGCATCCGAAGGAGGCAGGTGCCCGGCATCAGGAGGCGCTGGAGCTCACACAGGTCATGGGCGACCGGTTCCAGCAGGCCCGGGCGCTGGTCGGCCTGGCCAGGCTCCGCGCCGATCAGGGGCTGCCGGCGGAGGAGTGGGGGGAGGCCCTGCGGCTCATGGACGACATGGAGGTCCCCGAGGCGGCCCGGCTACGAGGGGAGCTGAACGCCCCGCTCTGAGGGACGGCAGCCCGGGTGAGCCGATGGGACAGAACGTCGAAGAGCTCGATCGCGCAACCCGCGCGCCCCGGGTGCGGCTCAGCTCTCTCGCGCCGCCGGTACACACTTCTACCCGTACTCAACCAAAAGCGGATCCTCACCCACGGCGATGGCATCTCCGGGGCGCACGCGCCGTGACGTCCCGTCGAGTCGGTCTGCCTCTCCCTCCTCGGGAGACGTGATCCGCGCCGTACCCGTGCTCGTCCAGATGATGGCGGCCGGATGCGAAGAACGGACCCCGTCGAATCGCAGGTCAGGCAATTGTGGCTGTTCGAGCCGCCGGCGGGAAACCCGAGCTCGGTAGATCCGAGCTCGGGTTTCCCGTTCGACGCCGATGCCCGCTCCGGGGCCGGTGGCAAGGGCGGAGAACCGTCCAGGTCAGCGGATCTTGGGGATCGGGACGTCGGACCAGTCGAGGTCGGAGGCGAGGTAGAAGCTGGGGTAGGCGGGCTGGTTGTAGCCCGTCTGCTGCCTGGCCACCTCGACGCGGTACTGCGGATCGTGCATCAGGGTGTAGAGCTTGCGGTCGGTCACCTCGGTGCTGAGGTAGATGCGGGCCGCGCCGCTGTCGGCCGTGCGGACGACCAGCTCCTCGCGCCAGTCGCCGAAGATGTCGGCGACCAGGCCGGGGTTGCCCTTGGTCCAGTTGTTGGTGAGTGTGCCGGTGGCGGTCAGGAGCCTGCCGCGCTTCCAGTCGTCGATCGTGGGGGTCTGGAGCTCGGTGGTGGCCGTGCCGTTGATGAGCTGGGTGGTCATGTCGGCCGCCCAGCGGATGCTCTGGTTCGTGCCGGGTGTGACGCGGCCCAGATGGTCGCCGCGGACCGACCAGAGGCCCGAGACGATCTCCTGGTTGGGAGGCATCGAGGACCATGCCTCCAGACCGCGGATCGCGGGGTCGATGTCGCCGACCATCCCGCGCCCGGTGTCCCGGCCGCTGTAGCCGCCGAAGAGCACCTTGCCGGTGGCGGCGTCCCGCATGGCCCAGCCGTACGGCGCCCAGGCCCCGCCCTCGTGCACGGTCCAGATCTCCAGGCCGGGCCGGTCGGGGTCGAGGTCGCCGACGTGCATGGCGTCGCCGTGGCCGAGCCGGACGTTCTGTCCCGGGACGCTGCTCTCCGGCGGGGCCACGTCGAAGGAGGAGTACAGCAGGCTGCCGTCGTCGTCGATGGTGGCCCCGCCGTACACGATCTCCTGCTTGCCGTCGCCGTCCACGTCGGCGACGCTCATCGAGTGGAAGCCCTGGGTGGTGAGGGTGGCGTAGGCGGGGTTGCCGCCGTCGAGGCCGTGCGGGCCGGCGTTGAAGGGGTTGGCCATCGGGGCGTGGCCGCTGTCGACGAACCAGACCTGCTTCAGCTTGTGGCCGTTCCAGGTGTAGGCGGCCAGGGTGGTGCGGGTGTAGTAGCCGCGGGCGAAGACCGCCGACGGGTGTTTGCCGTCCAGGTAGGCCACCGAGGACAGGAACCGGTCGACCCGGTTGCCCGGCTCGATGCGGGCCATCGCGTAGTCGCCCCACAGGAGCCCGTCGTCGCCGCGTCCCGGCTTGTAGGGGATCGTCTGGAGCTCCCTGCCGGTGGCGCCGTCGAACACCGACAGGTACTCGGGGCCGGTGAGGACGAACCCGGCGAACTCCCGGAGGCGGTTGTTGCCGCTGCGGGCGGGCGCGTAGACGTCGATGAAGTGGGTGGCGAGCTCGACCGCGGACTCGCGGGAGAGCGGATAGCTGTGCGTGGGCGCGATGCCGAAGGCCTGCTCCAGCGTGGCGGGCCAGCGCCCGGCGACCACCTCAGGGTGCTCGTGCCACTTCATGAACATCCCGACGACGTGCTCGAAGTAGCCGGCGGCGCTCAGCCGGTAGTCGTCGGTGTGCGAGTAGCCCGCCTTGACGTCCCGCTCCGGCATGGTGATGTAGCGCTCGCTGATCACGTTCCCGGCGGGGTCGTAGCGGATCTGCCTGGTGCCCGGCGCCGTCTTGAGCATCAGTTCCGAGCGGCCGTCGCCGTCGAAGTCGTAGACGAGGAACTGCGTGTAGTGGGCGCCCGACCTGATGTTGACGCCCAGGTCAAGCCGCCACAGCAGCCTGCCGTCGAGCGTGTAGGTGTCCAGGTAGGTCGGACCGGTGTAGCCGCGCTGGGAGACGTCCTTGGCGTTGGAGGGCTCCCACTTGACGACGAGCTCGTACCGGCCGTCGCCGTCCACGTCGCCGACGCTCATGTCGTTGGCGGCGTAGGTGTAGGCCTCGCCGACCGGTGTGACGCCGTCGGCGGGTTTGCGGAGCGGTACGTCATAAAACGTTTCACCCCAGGGCCGGACCGCAGCGCTCGGACGGCCTTCCCTGCCGCGTGCTATCGGCGCCACGCTGTAGCGGGAAGTGGCGGTTCCTGTGGAATCCAGGTAGTTCGTGCTGTCGGTGACCGTGGCGATCGGGCGGCCGTCGCGATAGACGCGGAAGTCCGGGCCGGCCATGCCGCGGCTGCCGTTTCCGGTCACCTCGGTGCCGAGAAGACGCCAGCTCAGGAAGACACCGTTGGGGGCGCCGGCGGCGACCAGGCCGCGGTCGAGACGCTCCATCCTGATGCGGACGTCAGCGACGGCGGGAGTGGCCGGGAGGGCGCACGCGAGGGTGGCCAGGATCATGAGGGCTAACCGTATGTGGCGAATGGCGATGCTCCTCGGGGGGCGCCGTTGGGGTTGAAACGATCTAATCGATCGAAGGTTATGAACGTTGACATTTCCCCGTCAAGCCTTGTGAGGGCGTACTTATCTCAGATAGGACACTGGCGAGAGGTTCAGGTCACGCATGCTCTGCAGGACGAGCTTGGCCATCTCGTTCGCCCCATAAGCGGAGAAGTGCGTGTTGTCGGTCACGCCGTCCGTTGCCGCCGTCAGGTAGATCCTGGCTGAGGCGCTCGGGCCGAGGCCCTCCACCAGCGCCTTGCTCCTGGCGGTCAGATCGATCAGCGGCGCGTTCTGCGCCGTCGCCACCTGCCTCATCGTCGCCGGCAGGTCCACGCCCACGCCGTTGACGTGCAACGCCGTCGAGGTCAGCTTGCCGTTGGAGTCGAACAGCCGTCGCACCGGCGGCGTCACGAGCACCGGCACGCCGCCTCGCGACCGGACCTGGGTCACCAGACTCGTCAGGTTCGAGCTGAACGCCGATGCCGTCGTCGACTTGTCGTTGTGCCCGAACTGGATCAGGACCGTGTCGCCGCTCTTGATCAGCGGCTTCATCGTCGGGAACAGCGCCGAGTTGGACAGGAAGCTGCCCGAGCTCTCACCGGAGTCGCCGTAGTCGGCCACCGACAGGCCCAGCTTGAAGTACTGCGGGAGCTGCTGTCCCCATCCGGTGTACGGCGCGGCCGGCTGGTCGCAGACGGTCGAGTCGCCCGCCAGGTACAGCACCGGCCCGCTCGCCGGAGCCAGCCCGATCCCGTCCAGCTTCGGTGCCGTCCCGGAGAGCACCAGGTCAAGCCCAGGCGTTCCGGTGCCGCCCTGCCCGGTCGGCTGTCCCTCCGGCTGGCGCACGTTCAACGTGAACGAATACCTCGCAAACGACCCCGCCGCCGTGGACACGGCCGGCAGCACCGTACGGCGGGCCTCCGCCTGCACCCCGGTCACCCCCGCGGCGCTCGCGTCACCCAGGACCACCGTCACGTCGTAGTTGCCCGGCGGGACGTCGAAGTGGCAGGTGATCGGTGAGGTGCCGGTGCACTTGGAACGCAGCGCCGGGTCGGGAGCCGGCCCCGGCGGGGTGCCGGTGCCGGTGCCGAAGACCTTGACGTCGGCGATGCTCGCCCACGTGGAGGCCGCGAGCCCGGTCACCGTGATCCGCACGTAGCGCGCGGTCGCGGCGAACGTGTCGCTCCGCACCTGCGCGGTGGCCGTGCTCGCCGTCCGGTCGGCCACGCGCGTCCAGGTGGAGCCGTCGCCGGACACCGACACGTGGTACTGGTAGCTGCGGGCGAACTCCCAGCGCACCTCGGTGCCGCTCAGTGCCGCCGCGCTTCCGAGGTCGACCTGCCACCAGTGGCCGGTGCCGCCGTCGGCGGCGCACCAGCGGGTGGCGGTGTCGCCGTCGTTGGCCAGGGGCGCAGGACGTCCCGACTGGCTGGAGTCCGCGCTCGCCGCCTTGCCCAGCGCCAGATCCGTCGCCGCCCCTGCCGGTGCCGCGAGCGGCATCGCCAGCAGGCCCGTCAGGAGGGCGACGAGCGCGAGGAGGGCGAGCATCGCGCGGCCTGGCGCCGAGCATTCCGGAGACCTGGTCGTACGGGGACCTGAATGACGTGAACCCATGGTGGTCCTGCACTTTCTCGCGATGGTGAGGGGGTGGTCCACCGCCCGCTGCGGGCGAGGCAGCGGCCAGGCGGGGATCTCCGGCCACTTCTACGCCGTACGAGCCTCTGTGAACGTGCACAGTAACGCGTCCTCGCCATTCCAGACAGACTCCAACATGAATCCCACAAAAGAGCGCAGACAACAACCAAGTAACGACCATTGACGCCACAAACGCCATCTCGCACACTCTGTGAACGCTCCCAGAGCCAGCCGTGCCTGATCCTCTCGCGCCGATCCATCCAGAAGGAAAAACATGGCTAGACCAGGGCATTACCGGCCGTTGACGACGCGGACTGAGACCCTGCGTGCCATCCGGATCGGGGGTCGGACCGGCCGGCCGCGCACCGTCCACGAGGTGAAAGTTTCACGCGCCAAGTCCCCGCGGATTCGCGAGAGCCCGGTGACCCACCGCGGCGTCGATCACGCCAGATCGCGTTCAGCCCATCGGCGCAGCACTTCGCCGACCTCGCCAGACATCCGCAAATCTCCGGAGTCAACCGACCTACCCGTTGGAGTTGAATCATGCTCTTACGCAGACAGCGCGCCGCGCTGCTGTCCGCTGCCGTCGCGGTGACGGTGGCCGCCACCGGTGTCGTCACGGCCCCCTGGGCTTCCGCGGCGACCCGCTATGAGGCGGAAAGCGCACCGGCCACCTGTGACGGTGCCATCGAGTCCAACCATGCCGGCTACTCCGGCAGCGGATTCTGCAACGCCAACAACGCGGTCGGCGCGGCGGCGCAGTTCACCGTGACCGCGCCCCAGGCCGGCACTGCGACCATCGCCATCCGGTACGCCAACGGCGCGACCACCAACCGTCCAGCGGACGTGCTGGTCAACGGTGCCGTCGCCCAATCGGGCAGTGCGTTCGATCCCACCGGGGCCTGGACGACGTGGGCCACGAAGACGCTGACCGTGTCGGTGAACGCCGGCGACAACACCATCCGGTTGAATCCGGCCACCGCCGACGGGCTGGCCAACATCGACTACCTGGAGACCGACCAGGGCGGCCCGGACCCGGACCCGACCGGCCGGCAGATGGAGGACCTCAACCGCGGCCTGGTCAGCGTGCGCTCGGGCAGCGGCAACCTCGTGTCCTGGCGGCTGCTGGGCACCGAGAGCGCGAGCACCGGGTTCAACCTCTATCGGGGCGCCACCAAGGTGAACGCTTCGCCGATCACCACCTCCACCAACTACCTCGACGCCGGAGCGGCGGCAGACGCCTCCTACACCGTCCGCGCGATCGTGAACGCGGTGGAGCAGGGCGCGTCCGAGCCATCGCTGCGCTTCGCCGGCGGCAACTACCTGGACGTGCCGATCTCCCGCCCGGGAAGCACCTACACCGCCGGGGACGCGAGCGTCGGCGACGCCGACGGCGACGGCCAGTACGAGATCTTCCTCAAATGGGACCCCAGTGACCAGAAGGACAACTCCCAGTCCGGGGTCACCAGCAACGTCTACATCGACGCCTACCGGCTCAACGGCCAGCGGCTGTGGCGCGTCGACCTGGGCCGCAACATCCGGGCCGGCGCGCACTACACGCAGTTCCAGGTCTACGACTACGACGGCGACGGCCGGGCCGAGCTGGCGGTCAAGACCGGCGACGGCACCGTGTCCGGCACCGGCCAGGTGATCGGCAACGCGAGCGCCAACCACCGCAACTCCGACGGCTACATCATCACCGGGCCCGAGTACCTGACCATGTTCAACGGGCTCACCGGCGCCGCCATGTCCACGGTGAACTTCGAGCCGGCCCGCGGCAACATCGGCGACTGGGGCGACAACTACGGCAACCGCGGCGACCGCTTCCTGGCCGGCACGGCCTACCTGGACGGCCGGCGACCCAGCCTCGTCATGGGCCGCGGCTACTACGCCAAGAGCACGATCGCCGCCTGGGACTTCCGCAACGGCCAGCTGACCCTGCGCTGGAAGTTCGACTCCGGCAGCGCGGGCAGCCAGTGGACCGGCCGCGGCACGCACTCGCTGTCCATCGCCGACGTCGACGGCAACGGCACCGACGAGATCGTCTACGGCGGCATGACCATCAACGCCAACGGCACCGGCCGCTACACCACCACCTTCTACGCCCACGGCGACGCCCTGCACGTGAGCGACTTCGTGCCCAGCCGCCCCGGCAAGGAGATCTGGCAGATCCACGAGCAGAGCTCCGGCGCCGCCGCCACGCTGCGCGACGCGGGCAACGGATCGATCATCATGCAGAAGAACAACACCTGCGGCTGCGAAGGCCCGGCCCGCGGTGTGGCCGGGGACGTCTACGCCGGCAACCCCGGCGCCGAGTTCTGGGGCACCGGCACCGGCCTGACCAACCTGTTCAACGCCTCCGGCGGCAGCGTCGGGCGCACTCCCAGCAGCTACAACTTCCTCGCCTGGTGGGACGCCGACCCCGTCCGCGAACTGCTGGACGGCAACCACGTCGACAAGTACGGCACCGGCGGCGACACCCGCCTGCTCACCGCCTCCGGCGCGCACTCCGTCAACGGCACCAAGTCCACACCATCCTTGTCCGGCGACCTGTTCGGCGACTGGCGCGAGGAGATCATCCTGCCCCGCGACGACAATGCCGCGCTGCGCATCTACGCCACCCCGACCCCGACCGACCGGCGGATCTACACACTGCTGCACGACGCCCAGTACCGGGTCGCCCTCGCCTGGCAGAACACCGCCTACAACCAGCCGCCCCACCCCAGCTTCTTCCTCGGCGACGGCATGAGCACCCCGCCGCAGCCCGACATCTACGTCCGCTGACCGCCCAGCGCTCTGGCGGACCGGTACGAGTCGTGCCGGTCCGCCAGGCCGGTTGTCCTCACACTGGAGCCTCGATGAAATGGTTGCCGAAGATCTCCTTACTCGCGGCGATGACGACGGTACTGGCCGGCGCTCCCATCGCGTTCGCGACAGGCGCGCACGCCGCCACCACCCGGTACGAGGTGGAGTCCGCTCCTGCCGTGTGCAGCGGCGCCATAGCCGCCAACCACTCCGGCTACTCCGGTAGCGGTTTCTGCGACACGCCCAACGCCGTCGGCAGCGCCGTCCAGTTCACCATCGACTCACCCGCCGCCGCCACCTTGAGCATCCGCTACGCCAACGGCACCACCGCCGACCGGCCCGCGGACATCAGCGTCAACGGCGCGGTGGTGCAGCCCGGAGCCGGCTTCGAGAGCACCGGCACGTGGGACGCCTGGACGACCAGGAGCCTGCCCGTCCAGCTCAACGTGGGGACCAACACCGTACGGCTCGCCGCGACCACCGCCGGCGGGCTGGCGAACATCGACTACCTCGACGTCACGACCGGCGGCGGGGACGGCTCGCCCACCGATCCGAACATCCGTTTCGTCGGCCGCTGGGACACCCGCGACAGCACCGCCTACGTCCCGGGCTGGGCCGGCGCCCACCTCAAGACCGCCTTCACCGGCACCACCGTCAAGCTGAAGCAGCGCAACACCATCGACCTCTACTACAGCATCGACGGCGGCCCCGACGTCTACCTGCAGAACGTGTCGGGCACGGTGAACCTGACCCCGACACCGCTGGCGGCGGGCAACCACACCCTGCGCGTGTCCTACCGCGTGGTGGCCGGCTCCTACCACGGCGACGCGGTGTTCCGGGGGCTGGTGCTCGACCCGGGCGCGCGCACGCTGCCCGCCGCGCCGGCGCGCGGCACGGTGGAGTTCGTCGGCGACTCCATCACCGTCGGCACCACCACCTCCAAGAACGCTCTCACCGCGTACGGCTGGCTGGTGGGGGAACAGCTGGGGCTGGACCACATGCAGGTCGCCCAGGGCGGCGCCTGCCTGGTGAGCACCGCCGACGGCTGCGTCGGCCTGGACCGCCGGTTCGTGAAGGTCAGCGCCGTGGACGGGGCGGTCGACCATGACTTCAGCCGCTACCAGGCGGGCGTGGTCGTGATCAATCTGGGCACCAACGACGTCGGGCACGGCGTGTCCACGACTCAGTTCCAGAGCTCCTACGTCGGGCTACTGCGGACGATCCGCGGCAAGTATCCGCAGGCCGCGATCCTGGCCCTGCAGACCTTCCGCGGGCGGTACGTCCCCCAGACCCAGGCGGCGGTGCAGGCCGTCAACAACGCCGGTGACCGCAACGTCTTCTTCGTCAACACCGACGGCTGGGTGCCCCCGGACGGCCTGTCCGACAGCGTCCACCCCAACGACATCGGTCACCGCGCGATCGCGGCCAAGCTGGCGCCGATCGTGGCCGCCCACCTCGCATCGATCTCCTGAAAGGGCCCCTCACCTGACGTTTCGTGCGGCCTGCCACGCCAGGTCCGCACGATCGGAAACTACCTGTTGGAGTTCTCTGATGCTCTTACGAAGGAAGCGCGCCGCGCTGCTGTCCGCCGGTATCGCCTTCATGCTGGCCGCCGCCGGTGTCGTCATGGCCGCGGGACCGTCCGTGGCGGCGACCCGCTACGAGGCGGAAACCGCACCTGCCGCCACGTGTGACGGTGCCATCGAGTCCAACCACGCCGGCTACTCCGGCAGCGGATTCTGCAACGGCGACAACGCGGTCGGCGCGGCGGCGCAGTTCACCGTGAACGCATCCGCGGCCGGCACCGTCACCATCGCCATCCGGTACGCCAACGGCGCCACCGCCAACCGCCCCGCCGACGTGCTGGTCAACGGCACGGCCGCCCAGGCGGGCATGCCGTTCGAACCCACCGGCGCCTGGACGACGTGGGTCACGAAGACGCTGACGGTCACGGTCAACGCCGGCGACAACACGATCCGGCTGAGCCCGACCACCGCCGACGGCCTGCCCAACATCGACTATCTCGACCTCGGCACAGACGGCACTCCGGACCCAGGCAAGATCACGGTCTGGCTGGCCGGCGACTCCACCGTCGCCAACAGTTCCGGGAGCAACATCGTCGGCTGGGGCCGGGAGCTCGGCCAATACCTCACCACCAACGCCACCGTGGTCAACAACGCCGTAGGCGGCCGCAGCGTCCAGACCTGGCTGTACGAGTCGGCCGTCACCAGCACCAAGAACTCCGCCGGGGAATGCGTGCTCAGCTCCACCGCCTACGCCGCCCGCTGGCAGTCCATGCTCAACGCCGCCACCGGGATGAAGGCAGGCAACTGGCTGCTCATCCAGTTCGGCATCAACGACGGCTCGACCACCTGCCCCCGCCACGTCGGCTCAGCCCGGTACCGCGAACTCCTCACCGCCATGGTCCGCGCCACCCAGCAGCGCGGCGCGCATCCCGTGCTGGTGACCCCGGTGGCCGCGCTGACCTGCAGCGGGAGTACGGCCACGCCCAACCGCGGATTCGTGACCGAGACCTTCGACGTCGGCGCGGCCACCGCGACCCCCGTCATCGACCTCCACAAGCTGAGCTACACGCTCTACAACAGCCTCCACTTCTGCCCGTTCAACGGCGACTACGGCTCCGGCCCCGTCGGCGCGTTCTTCGCCGACGACCACACCCACTTCGAGGCGGCCGGCGCCCGCCAGATCGCCGGCCTGGTCACCAAGGCGGTACGGGACCAGCACCTCGGCCTGGCCGCCTATCTGCGCTGACAATCGGCTGGACCGCCGCGCCCCGGACGCCACCCTCGCACCGGGCACTGACGCGAGGGCTTGGCGTCCCGCAGCTGGGGAGGGTAGCCGCGCTGCCCTCAGCCTCGGGTGCAGCCTGACGTTTCCACGTTTCCACGTTTGCCGATGTGTCGGTGGCAGGGCGGCGACGCACGTACGCTCGTCTGAAACGAAAGGCCGGACACCTGGAGAGATGTTGCAAGCCTGGCATGGCGCGCTCGCCGTGGCCTTCGGAGCCGTCATCACCTTGACCGGCACACCGGCGCCGCAGGCCATTCCGGCGAAAGCCGCTGCGGCCGGGTGCGCCGCGTTCGTCGTCGGCCAGGCGGAGGAGGTCGTCTCCGACGCCACCCGCGACCGGCTCGGCCTCGACGGCCGGTCGGCCCGCTTCCCCGTCGCCCGCGAGGTGCGCCAGCCCTTCACCCGGTACGTCAAGGCCGGCCACCACCTCGTCATCACCGGCAGGCCGCCCTCCGGCTACGCCCCGCCGAAGGCCGCATGAGCAGGCCCCGTCTGCTCTCCCGGCCCGCCGGTCAGTGTGCGGTGCCCGGCTCCCGAGCTCGTCCGGCGACCGCCGTTTCCCCGTGTCACCACCGGTGAGGAAAGGAACAGACGACATGAACCGCATGCGACGAGGCCGCCGCGAGTACGCGGAGATGATGGGATCGCCCCCCGAGGTCGCGCTGGCCGGTGTACGAGCACAGTCGCCCGAGCTGTACGACGCCATCGTCGAAGGCTTCGGCGGGCCGATGGCCCGCACCGAGCTGAGCCGTACCGCGAGAGAGCTGGCGACCGTCACGATCCTCGCGGCGCTCGGGGGCGCCGAGCCGCAGCTCGCGATACACACCGCCGCCGCGCTGCGCAACGACGTGACGCCCGCCGAGCTGCGGGCCCTGGCCGAGCACGTGTCCCTCTACGCCGGCATGCCGCGGGCGCTCAACGCGCTGCGGGTGATCGACGAGGTGCTGACGGCGGCCGGGGCACCCGCTCCCGCCGCCCTCCAGCGGGTAGTGCTCGCCGATCACGAGACGGTCGTCGCCCGGCGTGGCGAGTCGGGACCGCCCGTCGTGCTGCTGCACGCTCTCGGGCTCGGCTGGCGGATGTGGGAGCCGGTCATGGAACGGCTCGCCGAGACCAGACGGGTGTTCGCCTACGACATTCGGGGGCACGGCTCGGCCGCCGGGTCGCCGGCCCCGTTCACCATGGACGATGCCGCCACGGACCTGTTCGGGGTGCTCGACGCCCTCGGCCTGGAGCAGGCCCACGTGGTCGGCCTGTCCTACGGAGGCGGCATCGCGCAGACCGCCGCCGTCGCCAGACCTGGGCGGTTCGCCTCTTTGTCCCTGCTGGGTACCACCGACCACGCCTTCGAGGCGTTCGAGGACCGGGCCAGGGCCAGTGAGCAGGACGGCATGGCGGCCCAGATCGTGCCGTCGCTCACCCGGTGGTTCACCCCGGCCGCGCTCGCCGTCAACGGCCCCGCCGTACGGTACGCAAGGGAGCACGTGCTGCGCGCCGATCCCGCCGACTGGGCGGCCGCTTGGCGGGCCTTCAAGGGTCTCGACGTGCAGGGGCGGCTGGCCGGGTTCGAGCCGCCCGTGCTGGTGCTGGCCGGCGAGCTCGACGCCTCCTGCACACCGCAGGTCATGAAGGACCTGGCCGGACGCATCCCCGGCGCCACCTACCGGGAACTGCCCGGCACCCCGCACATGATGTCGCTGGAAAGGCCCGACCTGGTGGCCGCCACCCTCGACGCCTTCCTGCCGCCCGGTGGGCCCTCCTGAGGGCCCGGGCCGTGTCAGATCGTGAGAATGTCGCCCTCGCGGGCGAACTCCGCCTCGCGGTACTCCTTGGCCAGGATGTCCAGTTCGTCGTCCGTACGGCTAGGGGCATGATGGGTGAGCACCAGGCGGCGGGCGCCGCAGCGGGCCGCGAACGCCAGCGCGTCGGGGACCGTGGCATGGCCGTAGGCGTCGGCGAGCGCCTGTTCGGCGGGGCGGAACTGGCCGTCGTGCAGGAGCACGTCCACCCCGGCGGCCAGGTCTTCGGCCGCCGGGCTGCCGAGCTGGGGACTGTGGTCGGGCAGGTACGCCAGCGACCTACCGCCGCCCTCGACGCGGATCCCATGGGCCGTGCCGCCCTTGTGCACGATCTCGGCCACCCGCACCTCGTACCCCTCCGTCGGGCCGCCGGCCGAGCACAGGAACCGCCAGCGGCCGTGCAGCCCGGCAGGGGTGATGGGGAAGTAGGGGGGTGACATGAGCTGGGTCAGCGCGGCCAGCGGATCGGGGGCGGGCAGGTACAGGTCCACCCGCGAGTCCGGGTGGTCGAGCGGAGGGCAGAAGGGCAGCCCCTGCACGTGGTCCCAGTGCAGGTGGGACAGGATGATCGAGCCTTCGTAGGCCCGCCCGGCCAGCAGCGCGGCCAGCCCGCGCAGGCCGGTGCCCGCGTCGAGGACCAGGCGGGGCACGTCGGAGTCGTCGGGCAGTACGGCGACACAGCTCGTGTGACCGCCGTATCTGACGAAGCCCGCGCCGGGAGCCGGCGTCGAGCCTCGCACGCCGAGGAGAGCGACCCTCACCGAACCTCCGAGAGATCTTCACGATGGTGGCCTTCGGCCAGGCGGAACAGGGCCTCGATGGCGATGAGGTCGGCCGGGGCCTCGGCCACCCGGATCGGGGTGAGCGCGGTGAGCGTGGCCGTGCGCCGACCCGCCTCCAGGACCGCGCGCTCGCCGAGGATCGCGCCGGGGCCCAGCTCGGGCAGCGGCCGGCCGTCCACGTCGATGCCGACGACGCCGTCGAGCAGCAGGAACAGCGACGAGCCAGGGTCGCCCTGGCGCATCAGCACCTCACCTTCCTTCAGCGAGCGGATCCGCGGCCGGACGCCGCCGCGCATGATCATGGAGGACATCTCCCGCTCCAGCGCGGTCTCGGCCGCCGTGACCAGGACAAGCGAGTCCTCCGTCCCCCACGGCGTGTGCTCGGGGCCCTGCTGGGCGGCCCACCTGGCGAAGTCGGTCACGCCCGCCTTGAGCGTGAGCCTCTCGTCCGCGCCGTACACCCAGTGTCGGGGAAAGGGGCTCGCGCCGTCGAGCGACAGTTCGGCCCGGCCGTCGGCGTGCAGCGTCAGCGACAGCGTCGTCCACACCAGCGGCGACTGCAGCCGCAGGTAGGGAGGGCGGGAGACGCGGCGCGGGAACGGCAGCGCGGTCCTGCCGCCCGCGCTCTGCGTGAAGCGCACCCAGCCGTCGCCCGTCTCGGGCTCCGGCCGCAGGTCGGGCAGGCTGAAGGCGGCGAACGTCACCCCGAGCGGACCCAGCCGCACCGTGGTGGAGCCCATGATCAGGCCACCGCCGCTGCCGCAGCGGACGAGCCGGTCGCCGTCGAACTCGGCCCACGCCGTCAGCCGGTTGGCGAACCTGAAGCCACCCGCCGCGCGCAGCGCCTCGATGTCGCCGACGACGTCGGGCGGCGGGTCGTCGTAGTGCGCGATGCCCATCGTGAACGCGGGCTTGGTATACCCCTTGACCGCCTCCGACGGGATCCACGAGAGCGAGGTCACCTGCGATTCGATTCTCATGACCACACCCTGCGCGCGCGACGCCCGGCGGGCGAGGGCGGCACCCTGCGGAATCGAGGGGGTGCCAGCACCCCCGACTCGTCGTCCTGACACCCTGGCCGCAAGGGAACGCGCCATTGTCTAATCCACCTTGTGGATCGCATCACGGTGGTGCTCGCGGACGACAATCTGATCGTCCGCGAAGGCGTGCGCGCCCTTCTCCTGCGTGACGCCGCTCTCGACGTGGCCGGCCTCGCCGCCGACTACGACGAGCTCGTCGAGCGCGCCGTACGGCTGCGCCCCCAGGTGATCGTCACCGACATCAGGATGCCTCCCACCTTCCAGGACGAGGGCATCGAGGCGGCCCGCGAGGTACGCAAGCGGCTGCCGGGCACCGGGGTCGTGGTGCTCAGCCAGTACGACGATCCCGAATACGCCATCAAACTGCTCGAAGGGGGCGCCGCCGGATACGCGTACCTGCTGAAGGACCGGGTCGGCGACGCGGGACTGCTCGGCCGGGCCATCAAGGAGGTGGCCGCCGGCGGGTCACTGATCGACCCCTCGCTCGTACGGGAGCTGATCGAGCCCGCCCGCGACGAGGGCGAGCTGTCGCCGCCGGAGGAGGAGCTGCTGCGGCAGGTGGCCGAGGGCCGCCCGGTCAAGGCCATCGCGGTGTCGCTCGGCCGCCCGCCCGAGTCCGTCAACGCCGCCGTCGAGCAGCTCTTCCTCGACCTGGCCAAGGGCGCCTCCGCCGGCCGGCAGGGCGCGCTGCGGCGGCTGCGGATGCTGCACACCGCGATCCTGCGCCGCGAGGAGCAGGGCGAGACGCTGTCCAGGCTGCTGCCGAACGGCCTGGCCGACAAACTGCGCCGCGACCGCGGCGCGTTCGGCAGGACGGAGCGGCTGGACGTCACCGTCTTGATGTCGGACGTCCGCGGCTACTCCGGCATCGCCGAGGCCACCGACCCGGCCGTGCTGGCCGCCCAGCTCAACGCCCACCGGCGGGCCATGAACGCGGCCGTCGTCGGCGCCGGGGGCACCGTCATGCAGTACGTCGGGGACGCCGTCATGGCGGTCTTCGGCGCCCCCGACCCGTCGGACGGTCACGCCGGGCAGGCGGTGCGCGCCGCCTGCGACATGCACGCCCGCCAGCGCGAGCTGGACGCCGAATGGTCCCCGCGCGGTCTGGCTCCGTTCGATCTCGGGATCGGCCTGTCGACGGGCGACGTAGCGGCGGCCCTGCTCGGAAGCGATGAACGGGTGGAGTACACCCTCGTCGGAGACACCGTGAACCTCGCGCAGCGCATGCAGGACCTCGCCCGGCCGGCCGGCACCGTGGCCGCGGAGTCGACCGTGCGCGCCGGGGGCGACGGCTGGTCCTGGCGCCCGCTCGGCCCGCGGACCGTCAAGGGCCGCGCCAATCCCGTGAACGCTTACCACTTAGAGGGGAACTGACATGTCCTCCCTGGAGACCGACGTCCCGGACGGCGACCTCGCCACCGCGCCCGCCGTACGCATCCGCGGGGCCCGCAGGACCTTCGCCGCCGAGCTCGCGCCCGTCCGCGCGCTGCGCGGCGTCGACCTCGACATCCAGCAGGGTGAGTTCGTGGCGGTGATGGGCCCGTCGGGATGCGGCAAGTCGACCCTGCTGAACGTGATCGCCGGCCTCGACACCGTGGACGAGGGCGGCATCGAGGTCGCGGGGGAGCGGATCGACGACCGCGACGAGGACTGGCTGGCCCGTTTCCGCCGCCACCACATCGGCTTCGTGTTCCAGTTCTTCAACCTGCTCGACGGCGTCTCGTCGCTGGACAACCTGGTCATGCCGGGCGTGCTGGCCGGCCGGAAGCGGCGGGCCGCGGAGAGCCGCGCCCGTGACCTGCTCGACCTGCTGGGTCTCGGTGACCGCGCCCAGCAGGTGCCCGCGGTGCTCTCCGGCGGCCAGCGCCAGCGCCTGGCCATCGCCAGGGCCCTGGTCAACGAGCCGACGCTGCTGCTGGCCGACGAGCCGACCGGCGCGCTGGACAGCGAGGGCGGCCTGGAGGTGCTGGAGCTGTTCCGCCGCCTGCACGAGGACGGGCAGACCATCGTCATGGTCACGCACTCCGCCGACGTCGCGGCCGGCGCCGGCCGGACGGTGCTGATGCGCTACGGCAGGGTCTCGTGACGCGGCTCTGGCTGGAGCTGGAGTTACGCCGCCGGTGGAGGTCGCTGGCGGTGCTCGGCCTGCTGGTGGCACTGGCCGCCGGCATGGTGCTCGCCTCGGTGGCGGGCGCCCGCCGCGGCGCCACCACGGTGGACCGCCTGCTGGCACGTACGCTGCCCGCCACGGTCGCCGCCCTCCCGAACGACCCGAAGTTCGACTGGGACCTGGTGCGCGCGCTGCCCGAGGTCGCCGCGGTCGGCGAGTTCGCCGTCGCCCCCTTCTTCGTCGAGGAGTTGCCGCAATACCACGGCTACCTGCCGCCACGCGGCCCCGAGACCTACCGGACCGTCGAGAAACCCGTCGTGCTGAAGGGCCGCCTGCCCGACCCGGCCAGGGCCGACGAGGTGGCCGTCACCGCCCTGTCCCCCCTGAACATCGGCGACCGGATCACCCTGCGCCTGATGACCCCCGCCGAGGCCGAGGCCCCCGGCTTCGACGGCGACCCGCACGGGCCGGCCGTCCCCGCCCGCGTCGTCGGCGTCGCCCGCGGCCCCTGGTACGGCGACAAGCTCAGCGAGCAGGGCCAGATCCTGGTGTCGCCCGCCCTGTTCGGCGACCATCCGGCGAACTTCATCGGCACCCACAAGACGTACGGCATCGTGAACGCCCTGGTCCGGCTCAAGCGCGGCGCCGCGGACCTGGCGAGCTTCCAGGCCGGGCTGGCGAGGGTCACCGGCAGGAGCGACATCGAGCTGATGAACCTGGAGGACGATGCCGCGCACGCCAGGAAGGTCGTGCGTTTCGAGAGCGGGGCGCTGTTGGCCTTCGCCCTGGCCGTGCTGGTGGCGGCGCTCGTGCTCGTCGGCCAGTCCGTCTCCAGATACGTCGCGGCCGGGCTCGGCGACCTGCAGGCCCTGCGGGCCTGCGGCCTCACCCCGCGGCAGGCGCTCGCCCTGGCCGTGGCCGCGCCCACGCTCGTCTCCGTGGCCGGCGCGCTCCTCGGGGCCGCCGGAGCGGTGACGGCCTCGCCCTGGATGCCGGTCGGCATGGCCGCCCTGTACGAGCCGACGCCGGGATTCGACCTCGACTGGCCGGTCCTGCTGGCCGGTTGCGCCGCCGTGCCGCTGCTGGTGCTCGCGGGAGCCCTCGCGAGCGGCTGGCTCGCGCGCGGCGCAGGACGGGACGGGGCACCCGTCAGGCGCTCGGCCGTGGCGCTCGCCGCCGCGCGGGCCGGTCTGCCGCTGCCCCTGCTCGTCGGGGCGCGCTTCGCCCTGGAGCCCGGCCACGGCAACGGCCGCGTCCCCGTACGGCCGGCGCTGCTCGGCTCGGTCGTCGGCGTGCTCGGCGTGCTGGCCGCCTTCACCTTCTCCGCCGGGGTCTCCGA
This sequence comes from Nonomuraea sp. JJY05, assembly GCF_043496855.1. Classification (NCBI taxonomy): domain Bacteria; kingdom Bacillati; phylum Actinomycetota; class Actinomycetes; order Streptosporangiales; family Streptosporangiaceae; genus Nonomuraea; species Nonomuraea sp. JJY05. Next base: position 24,005 of record NZ_JBIEIS010000064.1, on the reverse strand, counting down.
CGCGGCCGGCCACCCCGAGCGGTTCGGCATGACGCACCGGATCATGGCCTACCTGGGCGAGGGCGGCGCCGAGTTCGGCCAGGCCGGACCCGTCCTGGCCGCCCTCGCGAAGGACCCGGACGTCACCAGCGTGATGGAGACGTACGTGGGCGTGCTGAACTCCCCGCGGACGTCGGTGACCGTGTACTCCCGCCCCGAAGGCACGGACTTCCCGGTCGTCCTGGACAGGGGGCGGCTGCCCGGACGCCCCGACGAGGTGGCGCTCGCGGTGACCTCGGCGAAAGAGCTGGGCGCGGACGTCGGCGGCACGGTCACGCTGTCGGGTGTCACGCTCAAGGTCACCGGCGTGGGATTCGTCATCGCCGGCTCGCACAACAACTACGACGACGGCGGCTGGCTCACCCGCGAGGGCTTCCGAAGAGCCTTCGGCGACACGTCCAAATACCATCTCGCCGTCGTCTCGGTGCGCCCCGGCACGGACCCGCAGCAGGTCATCGGCCGCTTCAGGGAGTCGATCGGCGCGCTTCCCGGCACCGGCAAGATCGTCATCGAGCCGGGTCAGCCGCCCGAGGAGTCCGTCGAGGTGCGGAACCTGCGGGTGCTGCCCGCCCTGCTCGGCACGTTCCTCATCGCGCTCGCCGCCGGCGCCGTCGGGCACGCGCTGGCCACCGCCGTACGGCGCAGGCGGCACGAACTGGCGGTGCTGCGGGCCCTCGGCATGACCAGGGCCCAGACCAGGGTCGTGGTCGTCACCCAGGCCACGCTGCTCGCGATGATCGGGCTGGCCTTCGGGGTGCCCCTGGGACTGGCGCTCGGCCGTACGCTCTGGCGGATCGTGGCAGACCAGACGCCGCTGTTCTACCAGCCCCCCGATGTGCTGGCCGCGTTGCTGCTCATCGGCCCCGCCGCTCTCCTCGGCGTCAACCTGCTGGCCGTCCGGCCGGGACGGCAGGCCGCCCGGGTGAACGTCGGCCACGTCCTGCGTACGGAGTGATCGCGTGATATCGACCTGGCTCCGCCTGGAACTGCGCCGCCGCTGGCGCTCGCTGCTCGTCCTGGCCCTGCTGGTGGCGTTCGCCGGGGGCACCGTGCTGGCCTCGCTGGCCGGGGCGCGGCGCGGCGACACCGCGATCGACCGGCTGGCCGCGCGCACCCTGCCGCTCACCATCGTCGTGCTGCCCAACCAGCCCGGCTTCGACTGGGCGGCCGTGGCGGCGCTGCCCGAGGTGGAGACGCTGACGCGGTTCCCGGTGTCCGGGTTCGGCGTCGCGGGCATCCCCAACTCCGCCGAGATCTCCGTCTTCCCGCCCGCCGACGGCAACGTCCTGAACACCATCGAGCGGCCCGTGGTCATCGAAGGACGCATGGCCGACCCCGCCAGGGCGGACGAGGTGATGGTCACCTCCCAGTTCCTGACGGCCTATCACAAGAAGGTCGGCGACAGGCTCACGCTGGAGCTGATGTCCAAGGAGCAGGCCTCCAGCGACGACTACGACCCCGCGGCCGAGCCCATGAAGGGCCCCCGCGTCCCGGCGACGATCGTCGGCGTCATCCGGTCACCCTGGTTCTCCGACAAGTTCGTCGGCGACTGGGGAGTCGTCGTGCCCACGCCGGGCCTGTACGCCACGTACAAGGAGAACATCCTCGGCCCCCACGGCTACGTCAACGCGATGGTACGGCTGAAGGACGGACGGGCGGGCCTGGAGGCGTTCCGCCGTGACCTGGCCGTGGTCAGCAAGCGCAGCGACATCGACATCTGGGACTGGGAGCTGAAGTGGGTGACACCGGCCCGCAACCTGAACCACTTCGAGGCCGCCTCGCTGCTGGCCTTCGGCCTGGCCGCGCTGGCCGCCGCCATCGTGCTCGTCGGCCAGTCGATCGCCCGCTACACGGCGGCGACCATGGTGGACCTGCGGCTGCTGCGGGCGGTCGGAATGACGCCACGGCAGGCCGTCGGCGCCGCGTCCGCCGGCCCGTTCCTCGCCGCGCTCGCCGGGAGCACGCTCGCGGTCGTGGCCGCCGCCGTCGCCTCGATCTGGCTGCCCATCGGCGCCGCCGCCCTGTACGAGCCCGAGCCCGGGTTCCACATCGACTGGCTGGTCCTCGGCGGCGGCTGGCTGCTCATCCCGCTGCTGGTCCTCGCGGGCACCGCCGCCGCCGCGGCGCTGCTCCGGCGCACCGGCGAGCACAGCGGCCGGCGCTCGGCCGTGGCGCTGGCCGCGAGCCGGGCGGGCCTGTCGGTGCCGTTCGTCGTCGGGGCGCGGTTCGCGCTGGAGCCCGGCCGGGGCCGCAGCGCCGTCCCGGTACGGCCCGCGCTGTTCGGCGCGGTCGCCGGGGTGTTCGGCGTGCTGGCCGCGTTCACCTTCTCCGCCGGGGTCAACGACGCCGCCGAACATCCGATCAGGTTCGGCCAGGCCTACCAGCTCGAAACGTACCTCGGGTTCAACGGCCAGGACTTCGTCCTGGTCGACAAGGTGCTGGCGGAGGTGGCCAAGGACCCCGACGTCATCGGCGTGAACGACGGCAGGATCGCGGTCGCCGAGTCACCGCCGGCCGGCGCCGCGGGCGAGCCCGGGGTGTCCGTCACCGCGTACACGTACCGTCCGGTCGGCCGCCCCATCGACGTGCTCATGCTCGACGGGCGCCTGCCGTCGTCGGCGGAGGAGATCGCGCTCGCGCCGGTCAGCGCCTCGCAGCTCGGCGTCAAGGTCGGCGACCGGGTGACGCTCGGCGGCGGGCGGAAGACGACCCGGCTCACCGTCACCGGCATCTCGTTCCTGCCGATGGGCCCGCACAACGACTACAGCGACGGCGCCTGGGTCACCCCGGCCGGCTACGACGCGCTGTTCGGCGGCGCCCACTATCCGTTCAAGTTCCACGTCGCCGAGGTCGCCGTGCGACCGGGGGCCGAGCTGGAGAAGGTCAGGGCCAGGCTGGCGGCCGTGGCCGCCAAGGCCACGGGACGGCCCGGCGTGGCGTTCACCGACCCGCTGGAGATCCAGCAGGTACGGCAGATCCGCGACGTGCAGGCACTGCCCCTGCTGCTGGCGGGCTTCCTCGCCCTGCTGGCCCTCGGCGCGGTCGGCCACGCACTGGCCACCGCGGTGCGGCGCAGGCGTCACGAGGTCGCCGTGCTCCGGGCGCTGGGCATGACCCGCCGGCAGGCCAGGTGGGCCGTCGTCACCCAGGCCACGCTGCTCGCGTCGGCCGGGCTGGCCTTCGGCGTCCCGCTCGGGCTCGCGGTCGGGCGCACGCTGTGGCGCGTGGTCGCCGACATCATGCCGCTGGCGTACGTGCCGCCGGTCGCCGTCTGGGCGCTGCTCCTGGTCGGCCCGCTGACACTGCTGCTGGCCAACCTCCTCGCGGCCTGGCCGGGCAGGATGGCAGGCCAGCTGCGCATCGGTGACGTCCTGCGGGCGGAGTGAGCCATGACCCACACCTTCGTCCCGCCGATCGGCGCGCTGGCGCTCGGGACCGTCGCGGCGGCCGTCGCCGCGGGCACCGGACTCGACGCGTACGCGGTCGCCTCCGTCGTGCTCTGCGTGGCCTGGGCGGGGGCCGCCACCGCGGCGCTCCTGGCCGACCGGCCGCTGCTCGCGCGGACGGCCGGGCTGGTCCTGGCCGCGCAGATCGCCGCCACCGTGTGGCCCCGGGCCACGCCGGTGGCGGTGGTGGCCTGGCTGGTGTGCGCCCTCAGCCTGCCCGAGGGCCTGATCGGGTCGTGGCCGCGCCGCATCACCGCCGCCGCCGGCCTGGCCGTCGCCGCCGCGTGGGCGATCTGGCTGCCGGTCACGACGGGCGGGGCCATCGCGTGGATCGCCGCGGCGGGGACGGCGGCGCTGGTCGGCGTGCTGGTCCGCTGCCCGCGCGCCCCCGCCACCCACCGCCGCGTGCTGCAGTGGGTGGGGGCCGCGGCCGTGGTGACCGCGGCCGCGGACGCCGTCCTGATCGCGCTGAACCTGCTGCTCGGCATGCCCGGCGACGGCACGCTGCTGCCGTGGCTGCTGGCCGCCATGGTGGTGCTGCCCGCCGGCCTGATGCTGGCCCAGATCCCGGCCGTGGCCAGGCTCGCCGAGCGGGCCCTGGTCGAGGCGGTGGTCGTCGCCGGACTGGGCCTGCTCGTGGTCGCCGTCTATCTGGTCGTCGTGATCGGCCTCGGCCACGAGCCGGTGGGCGCCGAGCACGACGTGCTGCTCGCGAGCGTGATGGCCGCGCTGATCGCCGTCGTGCTCGCGCTGCCGCTGCGTTTCCGGCTCGTCTCGATCGGCCAGTCCATGCTGGGCCGGCGCGGCCGTACCCCCGAGGAGGCCCTGGCCTCGTTCGGCGCGCGGATGAGCCGCGCGGTGCCCTTCGACGAGCTGCTGCTGCAGCTCGTCGAGTCGCTGCGCGCCACTCTCGGCCCCCAGGGCGCGGAGGTGTGGGTGGGGACGGCGGGGCTGCTGCACCTCACCTCCAGCGTGCCCGAGCGCCCCGAGGCGCAGATCACGCTCGACGACAGGGAACGCCTTGTCGTGGGCCGCACCAGGATCGGCGGCAACGCCTGGCTGACGGTATGGCTGCCCGCCCTGCTCGACGGGTATCCCGCCGGCTCCCTCATCCGGGTCGCGCCCGCCGCCCACCTCGGTGAGCTGCTCGGCCTGCTCGTCGTACGGCGGCCGCCCGAGGGCGTCGAGTTCACCGACGAGGACGACCGGGTGCTGATCGAGCTGGCCCGCCAGGTCGGCCTCGCCCTGCACAACATGCGGCTGGACAACGCCCTGCAGGCGTCCCTGGAGGAGTTGCGCCAGCGCAACGAGGAGCTCCAGGCCTCCCGCCTGCGCATCGTCACCGCCGCCGACGCCTCGCGCCGGGCCATCGAGCGTGACCTGCACGACGGCGCCCAGCAGCACCTGGTCGCGCTGTCGGTGAAGCTCGGCCTGGTCAGGGAGATCATCAAGGACGACCCGGGGATGGCCGCCGAACTGCTCGAAGAGCTGCGTACCGACCTGCAGAACGCCAACGCCGCCTTCCGCGAGCTCGCGCACGGCATCTACCCGCCGCTGCTGCGCAACCACGGCCTCGGCGAGGCGCTGCGCTCGGTCACCCGGCGGGTCGCGCTGCCGTACCAGATCAACGTGGAGCTGCCGCGGCGTTACCCGGAGCAGGTCGAGGCCGCCGTGTACTTCTGCTGCCTGGAGGCCGTCCAGAACGCGGGCAAGTACGCGGGAGCGGGCGCCACCATCGAGGTGAGCATCCAGGCGGAGAAGGGAAGGCTCAGCTTCGCGGTGATCGACGACGGCGTCGGCTTCGACGCCCACGGGAACGAAGGCCACGGATTCGTGAACATGGCAGACCGGCTGGGAGCGATCGGCGGCGTGTTGCGCGTGGAGTCCGCGCCGGGCGCGGGCACGGTCGTGCGCGGCGACATCCCCATCCCCGACCCGCCCGTTTCCGGACCTTCCTCTGGGCCCTCTTCTGTGCCCTCTTCTGGGCCCTCTTCTGGGCCCGCCGTCTCGCGGGCGGTGGGAGACGGCGGTGAGTAGGGCTGATGGGTTCGACGCGGTGGTGGTCGGCTCGGGGCCGAACGGCCTGGTCGCGGCCGTGACACTGGCGGAGGCCGGGCGTCGCGTGCTCCTGGTGGAGGCGGCGGGCCGCTTCGGCGGCGGCCTGCGTACCGAGGAGCTCACCCTGCCCGGCTTCCGCCACGACGTGTGCGCCACCGTCCTCGCCCTGGCCGTCGCCAGCCCGGCCTTTCGCGGCCTGCGCCTCGACCGGCCTACGGCCGGCCCGGGCGCCGGGCGGGCGGGTGTCGAGTGGGCGCACGCGCCCGTCGTGGCGGCCCATCCGCTGGACGGGCAGCCCGCCGTGCTCGTCCACCGCGACCTGGAGCGGACGGCCGGGGGACTGGGCAAGGACGCGGCGGCCTGGCGGGCCACCGTCGGCGCCGCCGTCCGCGCCGGCGACCCGCTCGTGGACACGTTCCTCGCGCCGCTGTCACCGCCGCGCGCGCCGCTGGCCGCGGCCAGGTTCGGCGCCGCGGCCGCCCTGCCCGCGGCCGTGCTCGGCCGTACGCTCTTCCGCACCGAACGCGGACGGGCCGTGCTCGCGGGCATGGCCGCGCACTCCATGCTCGACCTGCGCTCCCCGATCACCGCCGGGTACGGGCTGCTGCTGGCCGTCCTGGCCCACCACGTCGGCTGGCCGATGGCCGCAGGCGGCTCCCAGACGGTGGCCGACGCCCTGGTCGCCAGGCTCGTGGCGAACGGCGGCGAGGTCGTCAGCGGGCACCCCGTACAGGACCTGAAGGAGCTGCCACCAGCCAGGTCGGTGCTGCTCGACCTCACGCCGCGCCAGGTCCTGGACGTCGCGGGCGACCGGCTGCCGCCCGGCTACCGGCGCCGTCTGTCCCGTTTCCGCTACGGCCCCGGCGTCTTCAAGCTCGACTGGGCGCTGTCGGGCCCGGTGCCGTGGCGTGACCCGTCCGTCGGCCTGGCAGGGACCGTCCACCTGGGCGGAACGCTTGAGGAGATCATGCTGAGCGAGGCCGAGGTGGCCGCCGGGCGGCACCCGGCCCGGCCGTACGTGCTGCTCACGCAGCCGACCGTGGCCGACCCTACGCGCGCGCCCGAGGGGCGGCACGTGCTGTGGGCCTACTGCCACGTGCCCAACGGCTCCGCCCGGGACATGACGGACGCCATCGAGGCGCAGATCGAACGTTTCGCGCCCGGCTTCCGCGACCTCGTGCTCGCCCGCCACGCCCTCGGCCCCGCCGCGCTCCAGGCCCGCAACGCCAACCTGGTCGGCGGGGACATCGGCGGCGGCGAGGCGTCGCTCGCGCAGTTCGCCCGCCGTCCCCGCTACTCACCGCACCCGTGGGCCACGCCGGTTCCCGGACTGTACATCTGCTCGTCGAGCACGCCACCCGGCGGGGGCGTCCACGGCATGGGCGGCCTGCAGGCGGCCCGGCTGGCCCTGCGCCGCGACTGACCGCTCAGCGGGGCAGGTCAGGAGAGGGCGCGCAGGGCCGCGGGGGTGAGGTCGTCCTTGCGGATGTAGGTGAGCGCGCCGCACGTGCGCGCGTCGGGAGGCAGGTCGTCGGCCGCGTACGTCGACAGCAGAACGATCTTCGTCTCCGGCGCCCGCGCCAGGATCCTGCGGGTCGCCTCGATCCCGCTGATGCCCGGCAGGTTGATGTCCATCAGGATCATCGTGGGCCGCTCGAGCGCCGCCTGGTCGTAGGCCTCCTCGCCGGTCGTGGCCTCGCCGACCACGCGCCAGCCGGGCAGCAGCCGGACGAGCGTCCTGGCCACCGAGCGGAAGGTCGCCTGGTCGTCAACGATGAGGACGTCGACCCCTGTCATGTCTCCAGCGTCCTCCTTTTCCGCCTGCCTCCCAAGGGAGGGACCACGAGAGTCAGCGGGTGCTAGCATCCCCCGACCGCGCGGACAGGTAGAGGAGCACCGCCATCACCCGCCGGTTCGTGTCCGGCTCGGGGCCCAGCCCCAGCTTGGCGAAGAGCGCGTTGATGTGCTTCTCCACGGCCCGCTCCGTGAGGAACAGCGCGGCCCCGACCGCGGCGTTGCTCTTGCCCTGCGCGATGTGGGCCAGCACGTCGCGCTCGCGACCGGTCAGCGTCGCCAGCGGTGAGGAGCGCGCGTGGATCGAGTCGGCCACCAGGGCCTCCACCACGGCCGGGTCGATGACCGAGCCGCCCGCCGCCACCGCCCGCACCGCCTCGACCAGCGACCGGGGGTCGCTGACCCGCTCCTTCAGCAGGTACGCCCGTCCGGCACTGCCGCCCGCCAGCAGCGGCGTGGCGTAGGCGGGCTCGGCATACTGCGACAGCACCACCACGCCCACCCCCGGGTGACTGCTCCGCAGCCGGATCGCGGCGGCGATCCCTTCGTCGGCGAAGCCGGGCGGCATCCTGATGTCGGTCACCACGACGTCCGGGTCGTGCTCGTCCACGGCGGCCAGCAGCTCGGGCAGGTCCGCGCAGGCGGCCACGACCCGGAAGTCCTCCTGCAGGTCGAGCAGCCGGCGGACGCCCTCTCTGACCAGCAGGGAGTCCTCAGCGATCACGATTCGCACGGACATCGGCGCCCTCCATGCGCAGCCAGGTGAGCACCGCGAGCACCCGCCGGTTGTCCTCGGCCGCCGGACTCAGGCCGAGCTTGGTCAGCACCGCGGCGATGTGCGCCTCGACCGTCTTGGTGCCCAGGAACAGCGTACGGGCGATGGCCGCGTTGGACCTGCCCTCCGCCATGAGCCGGAGCACGTCGCGCTCGCGGTCGGTGAGCCTGCTCAGCGTCGTCTCCTCGTGACGCTGCCGCAGCAGAATGCCCACGATCTCCGGGTCGACCACCGCGCCGCCGGAGGCCACCCGCTCCAGCGCGGAACGCAGCGCCGCGGCGTCGTCCACCCGGTCCTTGAGCAGATAGCCGACCCCGCGCGGGCTCGCGTCGAGCAGGCGGGCGGCGTAGGCGCCCTCCGCGTACGTCGACAGCACGAGCACGCCCAGCTCCGGGTAGCGCTCCCGCACCTCGATCGCCGCGGCCAGGCCCTCGTCGGTGAACGTCGGCGGCATCCGCACGTCGAGGATCGCCGCGTCCACCTGATGCGCGCCCAACTCCGCCCACAGCTCCGTGACGTCACGTGCCTGGGCCGCCACCTCGACTCCCACCGCGCCGAGCAGCAGCGCCAACCCTCTTCGGAAGAGGGCCGAATCATCACAGATCACTACCCGCATGCGATCGAGTCTGACAGCACGAAGGCCCGGCCGCCCAGGGCTGCCGGACCTCGTGAGCGAACCTCACGCGTTGACGGACACGGGGATGGTGTACCCCTGACGGCAGGTGTCGCCGGTGAGCTTGTCGTCGCAGCCCTGGATCCAGAAGGTGTACGTCGCGTGATAGCCCGCGCTGTTGATCACCCCGGCCGGAGGGGTGCCGGTGATCTTGCCCGCGGTGCGGGAGGAGGTGTGCACGGTGACGTCGTGGCTGGGGAAGCCGACCAGGCCGATGTTGGGGCTGGCCGTCCAGTGGATGCGCCAGTAGTCGTAGTTGAACGGGGTCGTCGGTCCCCAGCGGAACACCGCCCTGCCGTTCGACTCGTACGCCGCGACGATCATGTTCGTGCCCTGGTCCGGGGAGAAGGCCACCTGGCCGCCTTCGAAGCGCTGCTTGCGCCCGTTCCGGTTGGGCAGGCTGTACTCCTTGCCGGTGGGGCAGCCGAGAGGGCCGTTCCCGGCGCCCAGCGAGCGCCAGTAGTCGCCGATCAGCCCGTACGGCTGGATCGCGCACGTGCCGGCCTGCGCGGGAGCGGCGGCGGCGAGCCCGGAGGCCACGGTGGCGGCGAAGGTGACGGCGGCGGCCAGGGTGCGGGTCGAGCGGTTCATGGTGAGCTCCTGGAGAGGTGGTGATCTCGTTTCCGATGGCTCAACCATGCGCTCCGCACCGGGTCCGCCACATCGTGGCAAACCCGGCGACGGTCTAAGGGTTATCCCTGTTGCGATTGCTCCAGACTTCGAGCACGCCGGGCCGCCCACCACGTTCGAGCCGGACACCGTGCGGAAACGTCGTCCCAGAAGGACCACACGGGTCAGGTGCGTGGCGACGCGGGTCCGGCCCGCCCGTACGGCTCACGGTTCAGGCGACTTACCCGGTGAGGTCGCTCTTGTAGAAGACGGTCGCCTGGAACTGGTCAGGGTTGCCACTGATCTTGCTGGAGAAGCCGAACGCGAGGCGCGGACCGTCCGACGATCGCCAGATCGCCATTCCCTGAGGTTCGCGACCGGGCAGCGACTCGCCCGCTCTCGTCCGGTACACCTCCTCGACCTCACCCCCGGCCTTGTTCATGTCGAGACGGACCAGATAGGACGGCTTGGCCGGGTCCGAGGGCCGCGCGGGCGGGCCGCCGTAGGAGAGGTAGGCGTACTGGCCGTACGAGGTCACGCCCTGGAAGTGGTCGGAGTCGGAGAGACCGAGTTGGGCGTTGGTCGGGAGGGCGCGTTTGGCCAGGATGGGTGTGGTGTCGCTGATGCCCTTGTCCATGAGGGCGGGGAGGTCGAACAGCGCGAGGCGCCACGGGCTCGTCGTCCCCATGTACCGGACGAGCAGCCGGTCGGTGTAGGGATCGATCGACGGTCTCGGGCAGTCCCGGAAATCGGAGAGGCCGATCGGGAATTTCCGGATCCCCGCGTCCGTGCCGTAGTCGAGCAGGCCCCCGTCGCTGTACTTGATGCGGCAGATCGTGTGGCTGTTGGGGGCCGTATCGGGGGACAGGCTCCTCCAATCGCCCGCGAGCCACACATACGGAGATCCGGACGTGTCCGGCTGGATCGCCATCGACGAACCGTGGTCGAACCCGTGGAGCGCCATGGCGCCCAGCACCTTGCCGCTCAGGTCGGTCCTGGTCATCCAGAGGTCGCCGTTCGTGCTCCCGACCTTGCTCTGCGCGAAGTAGATGTGCCCGTGGACGTGGTCGAAGGCGAAGGACTGCATCGCCCAGTAGGGCTGGTGAAGTGTGGCCCGCACAACGGGATCGCCGCCGGCCCCCTCGAATACGAAACGCTGCGATGTCGGGACGGTCGCGGACGCCGATGCAGCCGCGAACAAGGAAAGGCCGCCGCTGACGGCGGCGGCCGCTATCCCTGTACCGGTTCGGAGGAGCGTGCGACGACTTACGGCAGATGCTCCGTCGATGGGGGTAGTTTCGCGCAAGTGCATCACCCTGCCAGTCGTTCGGCTGATTTGGTGGATCTTGATCAATCTAGCAATCGGACCGATGGGTGTCCCGCTCGCCGGTTCCTGCGCGGCCGACCCTGTGGCGGCGCCGGTCTCCCGGCGGCTTGGATCGAGGTTGCTCACACCGTCTCTCCGGCCCCGGCGAGGTCATGTCAAAGGAGAGGGCGGGATACGCTGCCTGCGGTGCCTCGAATCACGTGACCGGAGGAGTCGATGCTGGGATGACGGCAGAGCGATCGATGCCCACACAGGACGACGTGCTCGGGTACTTCGACACGCTGTCGAACTGGGGACGGTGGGGCGACGACGACGAGCTCGGCACTCTCAACCACATCACCGACGACGTCCGGCTGGCGGCGGCGCGGGCCGTGCGCCACGGCAGGAGCGTGTCGTGCGCGTGGGAGGTCGCCGTGCCGGAGGAGATGGAGCGGTCGACGACGACGTGCCCGTGCGCCGCCGACATGCCGGGTGCCGAGAACATGCCGCTGCCCGGATTCCGCAACGACCGGCACTGGGGCTATTCGAACGAGCGGCTCGGCATCACGTTCCACGGCAACACCGTCACCCACGTCGACTCGCCGTGCCACATCTTCTGGGACGGCACGATGTACAACGGGCGATCGCACTCGCTGGTCGACACCGCAACCGGATCGGCGTGGGCGTCCGTCACGGCGGCGGCGAACGGGATCATCACGCGCGGTGTCCTGCTGGACATCGCGAGCGCGCGGGATGTGCCGTGGTTGGAACCGGGGCAGGGGGTGTATCCCGACGATCTCGAGGAGGCCGAGCGTCGCCAGGGCGTGCGGGTGCGACCCGGCGATGCGGTACTCCTGCGGACCGGCTATGGCCGCGTCCGGCACGAGACCGGTGCGTCCAGCGGTTTCACGCAGGCTGGCTGGCACGCGTCCTGCCTGCCGTGGCTGCATGAACGGGAGGTCGCGCTGATCGGCGCTGACACCCCCCAGGACGTTCAACCATCGGGGTACGAAGACGTGTTGATGCCCGTTCACGCCGTGAGCCTCGTCGCCATGGGTCTGTGGATGCTCGACAACTGCGACCTGGAGGCGTGCGCGACGACGGCTGCCGAGCTCGGCCAGTGGGACTTCCACCTCGCAGTCGCGCCGGTCCGCTTCGCCGGCACGTCCGGCAGCCCGGTCAACCCGATCGCCACATTCTGACCGCGGTTCACCAGGAGGTGCGACGCCATGAAGGACCCGGTGACCGCGTGTTGGAATCTTCGGTCTCCGCCTGGGCCCAGCGGATCGGGCAGGACCCGGCACAGCGCGGCGTGGTCGTGGGCGTCGAAGTAGTAGCCTTCGGCCGAGTACTGGCCACGTCGGTAGCGCTGGGCACGGGGGAAGAGAAAGTCGTCGATGGTCGCGCGGATGACGTCGCGGTCCTGCGCGCGCAGGACGACGGCAAGCTCGTCGGCCAGCGTGGTCTTGCCGGCGGCGGGCGGCCCGTCGATGGCGACCCGCAGCGGGTGCGCGGCCGTGACGGACCTGATCGCCTCGACCAGCCGACTGATGAGCTCGCCGCGGGTGCCTTGGTTCATTGCTGCCCCTCTCACGGTGTCTCTGTTCAGCACCACACGTCAGGCTGCGGTCGCCGGCTCGCGTTCGACGAGGACGCCTTGTTCGAAGCGGGCTCCGGCGCGGACGAGAGTGACGAGGTGGGGTGCGTTGAGCGCGCGCCCGCGGGCCTGGGCGGACTCGATGAGTTTGAAGGCCATGGCCAGGCCGACGGCTCGGGATCCGGGCCCCTTCGACGCCGGGGCGCATGTCACGCCGGGCGCAGGCGTGCGGCAGGTCGGCCCGCGACTCGGTCGACTCGCGGTAGCCGTCGGCGAGCGCGATCAGTTCCCTTGCGGCCGTCGGCGCGGAATCCGATCATCACCAGCAGGCACAGCTCGTGCTCCTCCAGTCGGATGTTGACATGGATCCCGTCGGCCCACAGGTAGACATAGTCCACCGCCGGCAGATCTCTGGTCGCGAAGGCGCGCTGTTCGGCCTTCCACTGCTCGGTCAGCTTGGTGATGAGCGAGCTCGGCAGGCCGGCCGAGTTGCCGAGGAACTGGCCGAGAGCAGGCACGAAGTCGCCGGACGACAGGCCGTGCAGGTACAGCAGTGGCAGCACCTCGGTCACCTTGGGGTCTTACTCGCCCATGGTGGCAGGATCGCTGAGGAGAACCGGCGGCGCTCGCCCGTCTCCGGGGCGGTGCGCCGGTCGTTGACCCGTGGCGCCTTCACCTCGATAGCACCCGACGAGGTCAGCACCTCGCGAGGCTGGTGCGAGTCGTTGCGCATCACCAGACGACGACCGCGCTCGTCACGCTGGTCGGCGAACTGAGCGATGTAGGCATCGACCTCGGCCCGCAATGCCTCGCCAACATCCGGCTGGCGCCCTCCCGGACGGTCTCGTCGATCGACGACGCCGCCACAGGCGGCCCGGCCGACGCGACAACCTCGCGATCGGACGGGTCGGCGACTACGGCGAGCATGGATGCACCCTCCCGACCAACGTTGGCGCGCCGGCCATGCGTGAGACCTACAGACGATCATCGGGAAGGTGGAACCCCTCCCGGCCGATCCACAGGTCTCAAGCATTGCTCTCCAGGTCGCCGCGTATCCGGAGAGCCATGCCATGGGGGCATCCTCTGAGGAGCCCAGCATTGCCAGGCTGCTCTACTGTCGCGGCCTGCTCTTTGGGGTGTTACAGCAGCCGTTCGCTTCGGATGGCTGCTTCTTCTCGGGTCGCGGTGAGGAACGCCTGGCGGAGCTGGTCTTGCCGTGCAGCTCCGACGGTTCCGGGGTGGGGGTTGCTGTGGTGCTGGTAGAGGTGCCAGCAGGTGCGGATGCCGTGAAGAAGGTTCTCGAGCAGATCCGGGGCGGGCCGGGCGGGGTCGAGCGAGGTGAGTGGTAGATGGATGGTGTCAGGGCTGAGGTTGAGTTCGGAGTGGTCGGCGCGGGCCGCGTGAATGAGTTCTTGGGCGACGGTGATGCGGTGTTGAACGTCAAGGATGCCGCGCAAGTGGCCGTCGGCGACATGCAGGGCGTTGCGGATCAGGGGCATGACGACGTGCCGGGCGCGGGCGCCGGCAGTGATGGCGGTGGTGATGTCGGTGAGGCTTTCGATGGCGAGGGGTTTGTCGGACTGCTCGGCGCTGGCGACGACTTGGATCGGGTGCATGCCGCTGTGTCGAGCGGTGATGGTTACGGCGGCGTAGAACCAGTGGGCGGCGGCGATGGCGGCTGCGGTGGGATCCACTTCGGTGAAGAGGGTCTGGTTGCCGAAGGGATTGTCGTGCAGCAGGCGGTCGGCTTGGGAGATCTGCAGGGGTGAGGCGTCTTCGCGGCTGAGGGCGGCGGCTTGCTGGGCTCGTTCGGACAGGTCGCCGCGTTCGGCTCGTTCGATGGCGGCAAGTTCGGCGGCGACGTCGGTGGTGACGTGCGTGGTGAGCTGAGAAGTGTTGAGCATGTGCAGGATTCGGGCAACAGCGTGGGCGGCTTGCTCGATCTTGGTATTGCGCGGCTGGTTGGTGAGTCCCTGGGTGGCGATCAGGGTGGGGAGGACAGCGGCGAACGCGTCGCGTTCTTGTTGCCGGTGCCAACCGAGGCTGTGGGGACCGTGCCGGTCGGCAGCGGTGGCGGGGTGGGTGTACGAGCGCCAGCAGATGTGCGACAGGTGGGTCAGCTCCGCGGCGAGTTGGCGGGTGTTCTGATGGAGTTGATCGTGGGTAAAGCGGGCCACGACGCTGGCGCTGTCGCCGATGCCGGTACTCCACTGCGCGACAAGCGTGTTGTGGGCACGGTCGATGGCATACCGAGTCACGAAGACCTCTTCGGGAAAGGGGGATCAGAGAGTGAGGGCCATGCTCGGGCCAGTTGCTGGCCATGCCTAGGATGCTGGATCCGCCGCTCACGGGAAGCCCTTTTGCCATTGTCGCGAGTCCCTGATCGGCGCTTTTGCTGAGTGATGCGGCATAATTCCTTCTCCCGCCGCCGGTTGCGGCGCGGCGTTCTACTACACCGCCGAGCAGAACATCGGGGTCGCCCGCGCGGACACCCCGGCCGGGCCGTTCGAGGATCTGGGCCGCCCGCTGGTCGCGGCCGGCGACCACCCGGGCGTCGCCATCGACCCGTCGGTGTTCACCGACGACGACGGCGTGACTTATCTGTACTGGGGCAACGGCGTCGCCCACGCCGTCCCCCTGAACGACGACCTCATGTCCTTCAACCCGGCCCAGGTCGTCTCCTGGGTGCCGACCGCCTTCCGCGAGGCGGCCACCATGCACCGCCGCCACGACCGCTACTATCTGTCCTGGTCCGAGAACGACACCCGCGAGCCCGACTACCGCGTCCGCTACGCCGTCGGCCCAGGCCCGCTCGGCCCCTGGGAGGACCGCGGCGTCCTGCTGGAGAAGGACACCGAGCGCGGCATCCTCGGCACCGGCCACCACGCGGTCCTGCGCGTCTCCGGCACCGACGCTGGATCGTCGCCTACCACCGCTTCGCGATCCCGGATGGGGACGGCACCCATCGGGAGATCATGTTCGACCGGCTCGTCCACCGCCCGGACGGCGATCTCGAACGGGTCGCCTTCGCGCGGACACCGATCCGCGTGCCCCTCCCCGCACGGCACCGCTCGGCGGATCGGCCGCCGTCCTCGCGCCGGCCGGATGCCGATCCGGCGCGCGGGCCGCCACAGCGCACCTCATCGAGCGGGGCTGCCGCCGCATCGCGGTCATCGACGGGCCGCAGCGGGGCGAAATCGACGTCTCCAGCCTGCGCCACGACGGCTACCGCGAGGCGTTGGAGGAGGCGGGTCTGCCCTTCGATCCCGCGCTGGTGATCCCCATCGACGCGCTGACGATGGAGACGGGAGCGGCCGCTGCGCGCCGGCTGGCCGGCTCCGGGGTCGCGTTCGACGGCGTGTTCTGCGTAACCGACACGGTCGCGATGGGGACGCTGCGTGGCCTGGCCGACTGCGGGATCCGCGTCCCGCAGGACGTCAAGGTGATCGGCTTCGACAACATCGCCGAGGGCGCCTACCTTGTGCCGTCTCTGTCGTCCATCGACCCCGACCATGCGCTCATGGCCAGTACGGCCGTCGGGTTCCTGGCCAAGCGGATCGCGGAGAAGGGGAAGGACAAGCAGGTCGCCCGCGAGTTCATCAGCCGCTTCTTCGTCGTCGCCCGCGAGTCGACCGGCGGGTAGACAGGAAGCGGCGTGACCGGGGACGGACAACGTTCTCTACACTGGTGAGGTGGCCAGACGAAGGAGCGACGCGCCCGACGATCCCGACCGCCGGCAGAGCACGATCAAGGATGTGGCCGAGCTCGCCGGCGTCTCGCTGTCCACGGTCTCGCGCGTCGTGGCCGGCAACTACCCGGTGGCCCGGGCCACCCGGTCGCGGGTGCAACGGGCGATCGAGGAGCTCAACTACGTCACCAACACCCACGCCCGCGTGCTGGGCGGCGGATCTGCCCGCACGGTCGGCTTCATCGTCAACGACGTGCGCGGTGCGGCCTTCGCCGAGGCCGTGCACGGTGTCGAGCAGGAGGCCGCGCGCCGCGGGCACATCTGCCTGGTGGCCACCACCGACGGAGATCCCGCCCGCGAGCTGGCCGCGATCCAGCTCATGCGCGAGCAGCGGGCCGCCGCGGTGTTCCTGATCGGCGGCGCCACTGACAACGCCGCCTACCGGGCGCGGGTGGCCGACATCGCCCGCTCGCTCGACGCGTCCGGATCGCGGCTGGTCCTGTGCGGCCGCCCGCCCCTGGGGGACGGGATCCCGGTAACCGTCGTCGAGTACGACAACGAGGGCGGTGCCTACGCGCTGACCAGCTTCCTCGTCGGCCGTGGCCACCGCAGGATCCTTTATGTGGGCGGGGACCCCGAGTTCACCACCACCGCGGGCCGGCTCTCCGGTTTCCGCCGGGCGATGGGCGACCTCGGCTGCTCCGTGGACGAGAGCCTGCTGGAGCTCGGCACGGGATTCACCCGCGAGTCGGGCTACGCGCGGGTCAGCGCCCGGTTGCGGGGAGAACGCGACTTCACCGCGGTCTTCGCCGAGACCGACGTGATCGCCGGCGGTGCGATGGCCGCAGTCTTCGACGCGGGTCTCAGCGTCCCCGAGGACGTCTCCATCGTCGGCTACGACGACATCCCCCTGGCCGCCGATCTGCGTCCCGGCCTGACCACCGTCCGTGTGCCCTACGAGGAGCTGGGCCGCGCGGCCGTGCGCGCCGCCCTGGACCCGCCCGCGGGCAGGGCGGATCAGCGTCAGGTGCTGGGCGCCCACGTCGTCGTCCGCCGGTCCGCCGACCGTCCCGGCGCGAGCTTGGGCGTACCCGCCGGCACGTAGCTCAGCGCGGCTAATCCTTCAGGCCCGCACTGAGGTCGGCGTTCATCACGTACTTCTGGAAGATCAGGTAGATCACGATCAGCGGGATCATGGACAGGACGGACGCCCCGAGCAGGACCGACCAGTTGACGTTCTCCGCGCCCACGATGCTCGCGACGCCGATCTGCAGGGTGAACTCCTTCGGGTCGTTGAGGATCACGAGGGGCCAGATGTAGTCGTTCCACCGCCACTGGAACGACATGATGGCGAGGGTCATGATGATCGGCCGGGAGAGCGGCAGCATGATCCGGATGAAGGTCGACAGTTCCCCGCTGCCGTCGATGCGGGCCGCGTCCAGCAGGTCGTGCGGCACGCTGAGGAAGAACTGACGGAACATGAAGGTGCCCGTCGCCGTGATCACCGAGGGGGCCACGACTCCGGCGAGACTGTTGTACAGGCCCAGGTCGCGGACGATGAGGAACAAGGGGGAGAGGATGACCTCGCCCGGCAGCATCGTGGTGGCCAGGATGCAGATGGTGAACGCCCGCAGCCACCAGTTGGTGTACTTCGCCAGGGCGTACCCGCAGGTCGCGCTGGTCAGGATGGTGATGAGGGTCGCGGACACGGCCACGATGAGGGTGTTGCCGAAGTAGCGGCTGAAGTCGAAGCTCGTCCAGGCCTCCGTGTAGCCGGAGATGGTCGGCTGCCTCGGGAAGACGGTCAGCGGATAGGAGAACAGCTCTCCCGCCGGTTTGAAGGAGCTGAGCAGGAACCACAGGACGGGAATGCCGTACAGGGCGACCATGAACCACAGGGCCGCCGTCGCCCAGACCTTCTTCGGCAGCAGGTTGTCCATCTCAGGACTCCTTCCGGCGGTTGATGACCAACTGCACGACGGCGATGACCATCAGGAGCAGCATGAGCACGAAGGACGCCGCGCTCGCGTAGCCGATCTGGGCGCGGCGGAAGCCCGTAGTGAAGATGTACTGGATGAGCAGGTTGTTCTCGGTGCCCGGGCCTCCGGCGTTGACCGCTTGGACGAGCGCGTACTCCTTCATCGTGCCCAGGGTGGTGAGCAGGATCACGATGAAGGACGTGGGCGCGATCGAGGGCAGCGTGATGTTGCGGAACTTGGCCCACGAGCCCGCGCCGTCCAGGGACGCGGCCTCGTAGTACGCGGCCGGCACGTTCTTGATGGCCGCGACGAACATCAGCATGTTGACCGCGGTGTTACCCCAGGCCGCGGCGATGATCACGATGATCAGGGACAGGTCCGCGTTGGACTGCCACGGTACCGCCTCGCCACCGAGCGCGATGATGACGTAGTTGACGAGCCCGAAGTTCTCGCCGAAGATCCACCGCCAGATGACACCGGCGATGATCGGGGAGATGAGCCAGGGCACGAAGAAGATCACCCGTGCGACCGGCTTGCCACGGCTGTACGGGCTGACGATCAGCACGGCCGCGCTCAGCGAGGCGACGTACGTCAGCGGAACGACGGCCGCCGTGAAGATCACGGTACGGATCAGCGCCGCGTAGAACGCGTCGTCGTTCAGCAGCCGCTGGTAGTTGTCCAGGCCCACGAACGGCGCCGAGCCGACGCCCGTGTAGCTGGTGAAGGAGTAACCCAGGCCGATGACGGCCGGCCAGAGGAAGAAGAGCAGGAACAGGGCGAGGTTGGACGAGATGAGCAGCAGGGGCGCCAGGGTGTAGCGGTCATGCCGCCCGGTCCGTCGCCGGGGCCACCGCCGCGACGCGATCAAGGCCGGTTTCTCGTCGGCGAGCCCCGTCGATCGGGGGAGACTCTCCGCCATTGCGATCTCCTCTTTTCCGCGTTCGTCAACGCTCGGCCCGCCGGCGCGGGGAAAGCGCCGGCGGGCCGTACGGTCAGCCGATCTGCTGGTTGAGTCCCGACACGATGTTGTCGACGGTCTTCTTGACGTCCTGCTGACCGTTGATCAGCTTGGCCATCTCGACCTTGGTCGGGTCTTCCTGGATCGACTTGCCGGCGAGCAGGAGCTTCGTCCCGCTCTGGAATCCGTAGGAGGAGATCGGGTCCGCCAGCTCGATCTCCTTGATGTAGAGCTGGAACGCGTCCAGGGCCGCCTTGTTCTTGAACGGGTAGTTCAGCGTGAGACCGGACTCCACCGGCAGGTAGCCATTGACCTGCGCGAGCTTCGTGTAGTTCGCGGGCTGGAAGATGTAGTCCACCCACTTCTTGGCGGGGTCGGCCTTGTCACCGTTGTTGAAGGCGACCACCTTGCCACCCAGGTTGATGTCGGTGACGTGGCCGGGGCCCGGCGTCGGCGCACTGGCCCAGTCGAAGCTCGTGATGCTCTCCGAGAAGTCGGCCACCTGCCAGACGCCGGAGAAGTAGGCGACGACCTGGCCGCTCTTGAACAGGGCGTTCGGGTCGGCGCCCGCGCCCCACACCGACTTCGGCATGACCTTGTCGTCGTTCAGCGAGGCGAACTTCGACAGCGCCTGCACGGTGGCGGCGTCGGGGGTGACGTACTTGTTGTCCGCGCCGAGCTGGAAGCCCTTGCCGCCGTGGCCGTAGATGAAGGCCCTGATACGCGCGGGGGACTGGTCGTAGACCAGGTCGTACTTGGCGCCCGTGGCGGTGCGGACCTTCGTGGCGGCGGCCAGGAATTCGTCCCAGGTCCAGGCCGTGTTCGGGTCGGCGGGAACCTTGACCTTGGCCTTGTCGAAGAGGCTCTTGTTGACGAACAGCCCGGCCGCCGTCAGGTCGGAGGGGATGCAGAGGACCTTGCCGTCCTGGACGGTGAGCAGGTCTTTGTTGATCTTGTTGGCCGGGGCGTTCGCCGTCGCGCCGAGGTCCTGGAGCTGGTTGATCCAGATGGTGTCGAGCGAGGGCACGCTGGCCGCGTCGGGCAGGGAGTTGGCCTGCGCGGCCTGGCGGAGCTTGTCCTGGTAGCCGTCGTAGGGGACGTTGACGATCTCGACCTTGACCCCCTCTTTGGCTTCGAACTCCTTGGCCAGGTCGAGGTAGCCCTGCGCCTGGGCCGCGCTCGCCGAGAGCCAGAAGGTGATGCTCTTGGCGCCGGAGCCCCCGCCCGAGTCGCCGCCGGAACTCGAACCGCATGCGGTGAGGGCGAGCGCCACGGCGACGGCCACCGGCAGCCGGCGCCAGCGCGTGAGTCGGTTCCTGGTTGTCACGGAAGTCGTCATGGCGTCTCCTCAGGGGGTCATCTGCCTGTGGCGTCGGACGCTAACGGGAAAGCGCTTACTAGGTCAATAGTCAGGACATATGTACGTCAAGATGAAATACTTGCTTAGCCAGTGAACTGCGGTTTCATCCGACATGACGGGTGGCCGTGAGGCGCAAACGCAACCTTCCCGGCACCCGTCCGGCGACGTACAGGCGCTCTCCCGACACGGCGTCGGTGCCTCCGAGGAACCGGTACTCCTCGCCGGGCTCGTAGGCGGGGACCGCATGGGAAGCGGCCGTCGACATGGCGGGCGCCGTGACCGTGATCGAGTCGTCGCCGACGCGGTAGACCGCGGGCTCGCCCGGGTCGAGCTGCCAGGCGTGCTCGTCCACGGCCATGGCGCCCGTCATCCGGCCGCCGGGCCGGAAGGCCAGCTCCAGCGCCCAGTCCACGGCCGGGCCCGCCAGGTCGACCGTCAGCTCGGCCCCGGCGTCCGTGATGGCCACGTGGACGGCGGTGGTCAGCGTGACCTCGTCCCGCGCGCGCCGGCCGAAGTCCATCGCCGCGCTGAACCGGCCGTCGTCCACCAGCTCGTAGTGGCCGCGCGCGTCGCGGTTCTGATCCGTCATCGGCTGGTAGTAGGAGGCCGACACGGATTCCGTGAGTGTCGCGGTCGGGTCTCCGTGATCGCGCTCGACCAGCAATCGGGCGGCGCGGAACGGCCCCAGGCCGAAGAAGACCCGCGAGAGACGCACGTCCCCCAGGACGGCCGCCCCGGCGAACAGGCGTAGGAACGTCGGGGAGTTCGCCAGCCCGGAACGGATGCGTCTGTGGCGCGGATAGTCGGAACCGCCGAAGACCACGGTCGTCGTCGCGGGCCGATGGTCGACGAGCAGCCCCGCGGCGCCGAAGACGCGGTGCCGCGGTCTTCGGGGCGGCGCGGGTTGCGGCAGCTCCCGCGCGATGCCGGGGTCGAGGAGCAGCTCCGTGGCCGCGCGCGCCGGTGAGACGACCCCCTGGGACAGCGCCAGCCCGGCCGCCCAGGCGAGGTCGCCGCGGCCGCGCAGCAGCGCGATCCGGCGCAGCGGGAGCAGGTAGGGCGCCAGGGGCAGCGGCCGGCGTTGGTCCTGGCGGCGCGACAGCACCGTCTCGACCGACCCGTCCGGCAGCAGCAGATCGAGCGTGGCGTCCAGGTTCCGTTCGACGGCGTCGACCAGGTCGGGACGGTCGAACACCTCGGCGATGGTGAGCAGCGACGGGTTCGACACGTACGCGGCGTAGTTGGCGCTGCGTTCGGAGTAGAGCCCGTCGTCGTCGATGTCGACTCCCTCGGCCAGCCACTGGCCGACCCGTTCCGCCAGCGCCCGGTCGGGCGCGAGCCGGTGCAGCTTGGCCAGGGCGGCCGAGATCTCCCAGCGGTGGTTGGGGGTGTGCACTCCGCCCCGCGCCAGGGCCGGGGTGGCCGCCGTCAGCAGGTCCTCGAGCAGGTCCGCCAGCTCGCGCTCGGCGGCGCCGGGAGGGTCGCGCCGCAGCAGCCACAGGGCGTCGGCGAGATCGTTGACGCTGAACGCGGAGTCCGGCGGGGAGTCGACGTTGTCGCCGCCGGTGAACAACCCGCCGGGGCCCTGTAGCTCGCGCAGCCGGGCGGCGAGCCGGGCCGCGTGATCGAGCAGCGGGCTGTCCCGCCCGTACGCGACGAGGGCCAGGATCCGCTCGGCCAGTTGGCGGTGCTGCAGGTCACCCCCGCCGTCGCCCTCGTTGAGTATCGCCTTGACCTGCCCCGTCAGGGCAGCCTGGACCGCCGCGGTGAACGCGGTGTCAACGTTTTCGTCGTTCATCTCTTCATCGATCAGCCCATGAGCAGGTTCATCTGGAAGCTGTAGCGGGCGGCGGCGTAGATGTGCGTGCCGTACTCCACGGGGGCGCCGCTGTCGTCGTAGGCGACGCGCTCCATGGTCAGGACGGCGGCGCCCCGGCTCTCCCCGAGCAGCCGCGCCTCCGCCGCCGTGGCATTGCGGGCGCCGACCGTCTGGGTCGCCGCGTGCAGCCGGATGCCGGCCGCCCGGATCAGCTCGTACAGCCCTTGCCTCTCCAGCGCTTCGGTCCTGACCTCGAGCAGTAAGGCGGGCAGGTAGTTGCGCATCTTGGCGAGCGGCTGGTCGCGGGCCTTGCGGAGCCGCGTTATCGCGATCACCGGCGTCCCCTCGGCCAGCCGGAGGGCCTCCGCGACGGCCGCGGAGGCCGGCTCGACGGTGTTGGACAGCACCGTCGTGGCCGGCTCCTGGCCGGTGCTCTTGAGGTCGTCGTACAGGCTGCTCAGCTCCAGCGGTCGCCGGACCTGGGACTGGACGACCCGGGTGCCCACCCCCCGCCGCCGCACGATCAGGCCCTTGTCGACGAGGAACTCCATCGCCTTGCGCATCGTGGGGCGCGACACGGCGAGCTGGTCGGCCAGCTCGATCTCGCTGTCGAGCTGGGTGCCCGGCGGCAGCACGCCGCCCGCGATGGCCGCCTCTAACTGCTGCGCCACCTGGAAGTAGAGCGGAACGGCGCTGGCCTTGTCGAGGGTGACAAGGGCGGCGAGCGACTCGGGCCGGGGGATCTGAGTTGGCATGGCTGTCATTATGACAGGACTACCTGACAAATGAGCTTATTGTCATGCTTGTCTCCGTTGTATGTGGCGAGCCGGCCGCCTTGAGCGGGGCGTACGCGAAGGTCAGCCGTCGGATGGTCCCCCATCCAAACGTCTCGGAAAGAGCTGCGTCAATATGTTGTCCTGACTTTTTCGCGCCTATTGTCCTGACAAAGATCGAACCTCGACGGGGAGCGTCCGGGTGTAGTGGACCCGGCCGAAGGCGCCGACCTTCACCGCCGCCCACCAGTGCGCCCCCGGCCGGGCGTCGCCCGGCGCCCGTACGGTGAAGTGCAGCGGGACGCGGCCTCCGGCGGGGACGGCGAAGCCCTGCGTCCACGGGCCGGAGAGCACCTCCCCGGCCCCGGCGCCCCACGTGCCGAACGGGCTGAGCAGTTGCGCCTCTCCGCGTACCTCGGTGCGCGCGTCGTTGACGAGCTCGACCGTCAGAGTCGCCACCCCGCCCGGCACGACCTCCAGCCCGGCCGGGCCCGACGTCACGGTGAGCGGCTCGCGGGGCTCCGGGTCGCCGACGGTCACGGTGACCACGTCCTCCAGGGTCTGGCCCAGTTCGTCGCGGATGCGGGCGGCGACGAAGTAGGTCCCGGCCCCGGCGTCGGCGGGCGGCCGCAGGACCGTCTCGAACGCGGCGTGTTCCCCGGCCTCCAGGTCGTACTTCAGGGAACCGGGAGGAGCCGCCGCCCAGCCGTCCGGCACGTCCAGCTCCACCAGGCCGACGGCGGGCCGGGCCGAGCAGGCGACGGTGACCCGTACGCTCTCCTCGTCGCCCGGCCTCACCCGCAGCGCCGGCGGATGCGCGTGGACCGCGACCGGCAGGTACCCGGCGGGGGCCGGGCCCTTGTTGTGCAGCCAGTACCGGGTGAAGACCGGCTGGGCGGGCTCGACGTGGGCGGCCGCGTGACCCGGTCCCAGGGCGGCCCGCGCGCCCAGCGTGACGATCTCGGCGGGCCGCAGCGGGATCACCGCGTCGCCGAGCCGCTCACCCGTCCCTGCGAGCGTCGACCCTGCGAGCGTCGACCCTGCGAGCGTCGACCCTGCGAGCGTCGACCCTGCGAGCGTCGACCCTGCGAGCGTCGACCCTGCGAGCGTCGACCCTGCGAGCGTCGACCC
>NZ_JBIEIS010000063.1:0-66179 GCF_043496855.1 Nonomuraea sp. JJY05 | reverse complement strand
GTCCGGTGAGTGCACATGAGCGCTTCCCGGCCAGGGTCGACAGATCCCGTTGAGGACCCAGAGGTCAGTCAGTCCATGGGTCAAACCCTGGCGGGAAGCGCTCATCTACATCATCACTGTCAGTCCACGGAGGTGTCCCAGGCTTCCTGGCGTACCTCCAGGTGCGGCGAATCGCGCAGGTCGCGGAGGAGCTCCCGCCACGGGGCCACCCACTCGGTATGCTGTCCTCCCGCCCGGATGAGCCTGAGCGCGAAAAGGCCGCCGGACAGGTCGCCGCGTCCGGCCAGACGCCGGGCCGCGGGCAGCGCGACCGCCATCGGCAGCGGCGGCTTCCGTCCGTATTCGCCGAACAGCTCCGAGACGGCCGTGCCGGCCGTCCGGGCGGCGAGCACCGGCCGGTCCGTGAGCAGGTCGGCCAGCGCGCACAGGGCTTCGGCGAGCTCGTCCCCGTCCGTTTCCCTGGGGAGCAGGGCCATGCCCAGCTCGGCCACTTGGGGCAGCAGGAGGGGCTGGGCGGCGAGCACGTCCATCGCGTCCCGGGCGAGCCGCCGCCGCCACGGCTCCGGCTCCTCCTCCAAGGGCGCGGCCAGTTCCTGCGTGATGGCGTTCACGCGTCGCCTGGCCGGTGTCCCCAGGTCCTCCCGAGGTACGGCGGCGGCGAGCCTGGCCAGGACGTCCAGCGCCTGGGACCGGATCGCCCCGGCTCGCAGGAGCCCCAGGAACACCGCCATCACCTCCCCGGCGGGCACCGGATCGGCCACGGCCTCGATGATCTCGTCGAGGCCGCCCCGGTACCAGTGCGCCCACAGGGCGAACGCCTTCGACCCGCGGAAACTCACCCCGGGCACGTCGGCGGCCATGAGAAGCCGCCGCACCAGGTCCGCGTAACGGGGGCGGGCGGCGGGGGCGTACTCCATCGGGTGGGCCTGGAACAGCGTGCGCAGCATCAGCTCGCCGGCGTACCGGCCGGCGGCGTCCCCGAGCGCGTCCAGGGTCCGCGGGTCCTCAGGGATCGTGCGCAGCACCGAGGCGACGGCCACCCGTACGTCCCGGTGCAGGCCCGGGTCCGCCCACGCGCGCAGCAGCGCGTCCACCGCGCCGGGCGGGCGGCTGCTGCCGAGCCGGCGGGCGGCCAGCTTGCGCAGCGTCACCTTGCTGCCGGGGGCGGTCAGCGCCTGCTCCAGCAGCGGCCCGAGCAGGGACGGGGCTGTCGAACGGCAGCATCGGGCCAGCGCGGCGACCGCGACGCGGGAGGCCGGGCCGCCGGCGTGGCCCACGAGCACGGGCATCGCGCGGGCGGGCTCGCCGGCGTGCGCCATGGCCGTGACGGCGGCTTCGGCCAGCATCGTCTCCTCCCTGTCCGCCCAGGCGGCGAGGAGGTCCAGCCCGCCCCCGATCCGGCCGGTCGCCTGGATGGCGGCCAGCCGCGCGGCGATGGGCAGGCCTTCGTCGTGGACGGCGGTGGTGAGCTCGGCGCGGATCCTTTCGCGCTGGTCGGGCGCCCATCGGCCGGCGTCGCCGCCGTCGATCCGCGGCACCCACGCCGGATCGGCGAAGCGGCCGTCGCGGCGGCCGTCCAGCAGGGGGAGGA
Organism: Nonomuraea sp. JJY05; assembly: GCF_043496855.1. Classification (NCBI taxonomy): domain Bacteria; kingdom Bacillati; phylum Actinomycetota; class Actinomycetes; order Streptosporangiales; family Streptosporangiaceae; genus Nonomuraea; species Nonomuraea sp. JJY05. The sequence continues at coordinate 64,588 of NZ_JBIEIS010000063.1, read as the reverse complement.
GAAGGTCGGTGCGCCGCCGGGCCACGGTCCGCCAGACGGCAGGGAGCGTCACGGCGGACGGGTCCTCCCGCACCAGCTGAATGGCCCGCTCCTCCCGAGCGATCCCGCTTCGCTGCGACCGCTCCGGCCCTTCCGGACCTTCCGGCCCAGAGGCGGTCGCGGGACGGGGCGTTCGCGGGCGGCGACGGGGACGGTTCAGCCACGGGGGGTGCTCCACTTGCGGAGTGCGGTGGAACAGGATCACTCCGCCGGGCCGGCGATGTCCTGGCGTGGTGGAGAACGTGGCCGGCAGTCTTGTTCGTCCAGTGGACGATGGGTCGTGTTCGCTACTGGTGACCGGCGCGCCGAGCGGCGCCGCCGACTGGCCGGACCGGACCTGTCGTGCGGCGCCTTCAACCGTGCCTACTGTGAGAGCGTCCGCAGCGGACGGCTGTGGCACGGCGTTGCCGGTACTGCTGATCGAGGCCGAGTTCACGGAACGGTGTGCAGGAAACTGCACGCCTCATCAGCCATGTCGGATCCACTCAGTCGCCGGCCTGAGCTTCGCGGTTGGCGACTCAGAAATCGCGGTTGTTCACCGAGAAGTCGCGGTTGTCGGCTGAGAAGTCGCGGTTGTCGATTGAGAAGTCGCGGTTCTCGGCGCCCGCCGGAGCGGCGGCGAACGCGAGTCCGGCCCCGGTGAACGCCAAAGTCGCGGCCAGGGCGAGAACGGTCTTGCGCACTTTTCCTCCTGATGCTTGTGTCTCTCGGTTCCCTGCAGGGGATCGTACGGAGACCTCGAATGCCGGACTATCCGGTAAGCGAGCGGCCTGCGGCGCGATTCGGATACCGGACGATCGTTTCCGGAACGGGCCGCGCGTCACGGATGTGCAACCTGCCGTCCAACCCGTGATCGCACGGCCGTCTATGAGGTGGTCACTCGCCACCATGGCGGAACCCTCCAGAAACCGCCCGCTCAAGGCTGCTGACCAGAGGTGACCAGGACCTCATGGCGAACGATGCCCTCCCCCATCCACCGGCCGCGCACGTCTCGCGGCCTCGAGCGTCGCCTTCACTACCGTCCTCGACGCGTGACGGAGGGCGCGTGACCGTAGGTCTGGCGGTAGAGGGAGGCGAACCGGCTCAGATGCACGAAACCCCACCGGAGCGCCACCTCTGTCACAGTGGTCCGGCTGCCCGTCGCCGCGATGTGGACAAGCTCGGCGTGCGCCCGGGCCAGCCGTACATTGCGCAGATAGGCCGTGGGCGTGGTCTGCAGGTGTTCGCGGAAGCCCGATTGAAGGGTACGGACGCTCACCCTGGCCGCGGTGGCGATGTCTCTCAGGGTGATCGGCTCAGCGGCGTGTTCTTCGCAGAAGTGGCGCGCGCGTCGAAGCGCTGCGGAGGTCGATGGGGCACCGGGCTCGCCGAGGTCGGCAGAGTAGGTATGGGGCTGCGAGTCGAGCATGGTGTGCAGCAGAAACTGCTCGAAATGGTGCTCGGCGAGAGCTGAGGCCGCAAAGGGGAACGTCGTGCCTGCCGTAGCGGGGAGGGAAAGTGCGTTGAGCGCTCGACCGAGAGGGCTCTCGTCGATGACCTGTGGTTCGAAGTGCATATCTTTTTTCGGGACGTCACCGAGCTGATCCTCGAGGACGCGATCGACAAGCACCTCGGGAATCTGGATGATCATCACGTCGTGATCGACGCTCCAGTTCATCTCGATGCGCCGCCGGGGACCGATGATGGTGAGTGGTGCGGCGACATCCTGGTCCCCGACCATTAGTCGTCCACCACCGGTCAACGGCACGTGAATGTTGTAGAAGTCGGGCAGCACCGGTACGTCGACACGGATTTCCGCCCCGTACGCCAGGGTGTGCAAGACGATGTTCCCGCGGTGCAGAAGCCTGTACCGGCCGCCGTTCGAGTGGCTTTTGATGACCTTGAGGCCGTGCGGTGAGAAGTGCTGCGAGACCTGCGCGCGCATTTCCTCCACGTCGCCTTTGAAGCTCTGTGATGTCAATTCATTCATGGTCTTACTACACTCTCGAGCTCTCGTGACGCCCCGAAGCTCACTGCAGGCCATCTCCCCCCGGATTTTCTCAGCCCGTTCGCCAGGGTCGAGCGACAGCGCACCCCTTCACCCGGTCCGGATGTCGAGGAATCCGCGCAGCAGCTCGGCTTCGGGCTCCACGGCGTCGCGCTCAGCCGGCGACAGCGGCGTGAACGGCTCGACGTGGATCTCGCCGGCACGCAGGCTCCAGACACCACGCCAGGTACCGTCCACCAGCAGGGTGCCGGTCCTTGCGCCATTGCCCGGAGGCAACGGTACCCGGCGGTTGTCCGTGAACATCCGGGACCGGTCCGCGTGCGACAGCAGCAGGTTGTCGTACTCGGGCAGGAAGCGGGGCGGCGCGGGGGTGTCCGGGTCAGGCCTCGGCGCGTCGGGCAGGTCGAACAGTTCACGTCCTTCCTCGTCGCGGAAGCGGACCAGGTCGAGCCGCTCGATGACCTCATGCAGCCGGGTCAGCCCGGACCAGCGCTGTACGTCGGCGACGCTTGCGGGACCGTATCCGTTCAGATAGCGGCGCACCAGATCCTCGGCTCCCGGTTCGGGATTCGGACGGCGACCGAGAAAAGTCTCGATCGTGCTCCACTCCGCCCGTCCTGACCGGCCCCACAGGCCGCGTGGCGGGACCTGGACCAGCGCCAGATGGTGTGTGGCCGCGTACGCCAGCACCTTCGGATCAATGTCCGGCCGGCCTTCCGCGAGCGCCTGCCCCAGCTCGGCACGAGTACGCGGCTTCTCATCCAGGACGGTCCGGGCGTGCTCCAGCAACTCCGCCTGATCCACTCCACCGAGACGGCCACCGAAGTGGGCCGCGAAATCCCTCGAGTGCACCGACTCGAACAGGTGGTACCAGCTCAGGCAGTCGCGGGCGCTGACCAGATGCACGGTGTTGCGCATCATCTGCGCGCGTACGGCTGCCCGCCGCACGGTCAGCGCGGACAACTCGGCCGGGCGGAAGCCCGCCAGTCGCGTCCAAAGACCGACGTACGGCGCGAGCGGAGCCTGCGACTGCATCCCCGCCAGGTGCTCGATCGCCTCCAGCGCCGGCAGCTCAACACGCTCCAGCAGGAACTGGCGCGCCAGCGTGGCCCGGTTCAGGCCACGCCGGCTCAACCTCTGCGTCACCTGAGACCGTCGAAGAAACCAGACAGGTCCTCGGCCAGCTGCTCGGGCGCCTCCATCGCCGGGAAGTGCCGGCCGCGGTCGTGCTCCACCCAGTGCGCGCCGTCGGCAGGGTCGATCAGGCGCCGCACCGTCGCGTCGGCACCGAACACCGAATAGCCCTGCGGCACCGAAGGCGGGGCGCCCCAGTCCTGCGAGTGGGCCTGCTCGTACAGGAACCGGGCCGCGGACACCCCCGTGCCCGTGAACCAGTACAAGCTGATGTTGGTCAGCAGCTGGTCGATGTCGATGGGCAGGCTCGTCCAGCTGTCGAAGCTCTCCGCGATCCAGGCGAGCTGCATGGCCGGCGAGTCGGTCAGGCCGTATCCCATGGTTTGCGGGCGAGTGTTCTGAATCGCCAGGTAGCCCGAGTCGTTGCGGCGGAAATCCTCCATCCGCTGCAGGGCCAGCTGGTCGATCGCATCCTCCGGGTTCAGCTTGTCCGCCAGCCACGGCACGAAGGTCGCGCTGGCCGCCGCGGTGTACGGGTCGGTGACGATGTGGACACCGGCCACGTGCTCGCCGTCCAGCCCGCCGACCGTGCCCGAGATGGCGGAACCCACGTCACCGCCGTGCACGCCGTAGCGCTCGTAGCCGAGCCTGGCCATCAGTTCCACCCAGGCCCGCGCGGTGCGGCCCATCGCCCAGCCGGGCTCCCCGACCGGCGTGGAGAAGCCGAAACCCGGCAGTGACGGGACCACGACGTGGAAACCGCGCTCCAGCAGGTCCGGTATCAGCTTTTCGAACTCGACGAACGAGCTCGGGTAGCCGTGGGTGATCAGCAGTGGGAGCGCGTCCTGCCGAGTGGAGCGCACGTGTAGGAAGTGGATGCGCTGGCCGTCGATCTCGGTGGTGAACTGCGGGAACCGGTTCAGCTTCTCCTCGGCGGCTCGCCAGTCGTATGCGGTGCGCCAGTACTCGGCCAGGCCCTTGACCCGGTCCAGCGGGATGCCTTGGCGCCCGTCGACGCCGCGCATCTGGTCCGGCCAGCGAGTATGGGTGAGCCGGGCGATCAGGTCGTCGAGGTCGGACTGCGGGATGTCGATCCGGAACGGCTCGATCAGTTTGCTCATGTCTTTCTCCAATTACGTGGTCCTGCTGCGGGCCCACCTCTTGTGCGCAGGAAGCGTGCGGAGGTGAGCCGTTGTTCGTCGAGCTGATTGCCGCCCGGCTGCGGGAGGTGCCCCGGACAGATACCGGGGCGGACGCGCGGTGACACAGAAGGCGGGGAACGCGTCCGATGCGCCGGTCAGGGCGAGGTGATGGCGCGGCCCTTGTGGCCGGTCTTGGCGGGATCGTTGATGTAGTTGTCCCGCCACTCGCTCCAGCCGTAGTTCAGGTTCTTGCGTTCCACGTAGCGTGGGCCCCAGCCGGTGCCGGAGAAGCGGTTGTCGACGGCTCGCATGTGCTTGCCGTACACGTGTCCGAAGCCTGCTTCCAGGCCGAGCTGGTAGCCGCCGCCCTCGAGCAGGTTCTGTTCGAGGGTCACCTGGTCGATGTCGGCGCCGAGCGTCTGGATGAACAGCGCGCCGGTCTCGTTCCCCGACGAGCAGTCGATGCGGTTGCCCCGGAAGACGGCTCTGCGGTCGGGCTCGCTCGTCGTCACGAAGTCCCGGATGGTGGCCCCGTCATTGTGCGACTCACCGTCCGACCGGAGTCCGTGGATGTAGTTGCCTTCCGCGATGGCGTCCAGGCGCTTTCCCGTGTTGTAGAAGCAGATGCCCGAACCCATGTCGTGCATGCGGTTACGCTGCAGGATCCCGACGCCGAGGAACGCGCACGAGGCCGCGATGGTCTTGGCGCTCAGCTTGGATGCGTCGAAGTCCGAGTCACGGATCGTCACCTTCCCGGGAGTCACCGCGCAACTGTTGCCCGTGCATTCGCCCGTGGTGGTCACCAGCGGCTGCGCGGTTCCGAGCTTCTTCGGGCGGATGCACGAGCGTTCGACCACGATGTCGCCGGCTGACAGGTCGAGCCCGGTCTCGATGAGCTTGCCGGAGATCGTGGTCCCCGCGGCGGGCTTGGCACTGCCCGTATAGGCCGGGAGCGAGTCACAGGACTTGCCGATCGCATTGAGGCCGGTATTGGCCGCGGTGAGCTCCCAGCCGGGCACCCCCTTCGCCGGCGCGGTCGGGGTAGCGGTGGGGGTCCCGGTCGCCGTGGGGCGCGGACTGGCGGTGGGTTTCGGGCTGCTCGTCGGCGTGGGGGTGGGGGTGGTCGTGGGGGTGGGGGTGGTCCTGGGGGTGGGGGTGGTCGTGGTCGTGGGCGTGGGGGTGGGCGTGGGTGTGGGGCCACATGTGAGGCGCACTGTGCTCGAGCGTTGCCGGTGCCCGTCCCCGTCGGAGCCGATCACGTACAGGGAATGGGTCGTGCAACGCAGGCTCACCGCGACGTCGCCGTTCTTCACGGTACGAGACGTGCTCTTGAGCACCTGGTCCTGGCCCGGCCGCGACCGCATGACGCGCACGTGGACCGTGGTGGAGTTCTCGCAGCCGATCCTGGTGGCCGTCGCGCGGATGACCCCTCCCGCACCGAGGGCGGGTGTGGCCGCCACCAGGCGGCACACGTCATCGCTCGTGCGTGGCGACACGGCATCGGCTCGGGTCCCGGGCGCCAACAGAGCCGTGAGACAAGCTAATACCGTCAGATATCTTCGCAAGGCTTCTCCTGTGGCGTGTCTGCGCAGGATGACTCCGTCAATCGATGCTGTTGTCGAGGTCGGCGCTCTGCGAGCTGCCGGGCCTCTGGATCCGGCGCCGGCGGGCAACGGATGCGGTCTCGTTCGCGCGCGGACGTCGGGCACATCCTGCGTTGATTTCCGCCTCACGGTATGAGGCGCGGATGACTCTAGCGGCGCACAGCGGCAGGCAATATCCGCGCCACGTCTGATCCACTGCGCATTCGGGATAGCGGACCATGCGCCGGCCGCGGCTGCCGTCGTTCGGCGAGGCGCCGCGGCCCTGTGCGAGGCCCCGAAGCGAGCGCCGGGCGGCAGGGGTAGGACTTGCCGTGTGAATGATGTGCCGTGCCGGTGGCTGCTCGGCCTTCGGGCGCGGGGTGGCGGGCACCCGCCCGCGGCGCCGCCGCCAACCCGGACCCCGCCCGCCTCTACCAGCCGTGCGCGCGCCCCGGTCATCCCTTGCCGCACGCCTGGCTGGAGGACGACGACGGGAGGCGCCAGCACGTCCAGACCTCCTCCGGCCGGGCCGCTTCCTGCTCGTCGCCGGGGAGAACGGCCACGATTGGTGCGAGGCGGCCGCCGAACTGGCCGGCACCTGGCCGCTGGACGTCGTGCGCGTGGGCCATCTGGACGGCGATCTCCTCGACCCGCGCTCCACCTGGACCCGGCATCGCGGCCACGATCCGGAGGGGGCGGTCCTGGTGCGCCCCGACCGGTTCATCGCCTGGCGTGCCCAGAAGGCGACCGACGCGACGGCCCGACTGTCCCAGGCCCTGCGCTCGCTCCTCGGACAATGACACCATGCGCGGACAACGGCGGGCAGAGGTCAGCCCTCGGCGGTCGCGGGCTCGTCCTGGGCCGGGTCCGGGCGGTCTTCGCGGGCCGGGGCGCAGCTCTGGCCGCAGCCGCCGAAGCGGTCCGGGTTCACCGGGGTGAAGTCCGAGGCCGGCACGCCCTTCAGGGCCGCCATCATGGTGTCCTTCCAGATGGGCCCGGGTACCGAGGCGCCGGCCACCGCGCCGAAGGTGCGGCCGCCGATCGTGACGCCGGTCAGCTTGTAGCGCTGGGAGCCGCGCGGGTCACCCAGGCTGACCGCTCCGGCCAGGTCGGGGGTGAACCCGGCGAACCAGGCCGTGGCGTACCCGTCCGTGGTGCCCGTCTTGCCCGCCGCCGGACGGCCGATGCCGCCGACCCCGCGCATCGTGCCCTTGGTGAACACCCCTGACAGGACGTGCGCGGTGGCGTCGGCCACCTCCGGGTCGAGCGCCTTGCGGCACGACGGCTCGTACGGGGTCGCCGCGCCGGTGCTCGCCTCCGTCACCTTGGTGACGACCATGGGCGTGCAGTACGTGCCGCGTGCCGCGATCGCCGCGTACGCGGTGGCCACCGTCACCGGGTCCATCTCGTTGATCCCGAGCGTGAACGTCTCGTACTCCTGCAGCGGCCCCCCGTCCGCCCGCCTGATGCCCAGCGACTTGGCCGTCTGCACCGTCTCGCACAGGCCGACCCGCTGCTCCAGCGCCATGAAGAACGTGTTCACCGACCCCCACGTGCCGGTCGCGAGCGTCTTGAAACCGGGCGAGCCCTCGTCGTTGGTGACCGTCCAGGACGGGATGCCCATGTTCTGGCCCTTGCAGTTCTTGAACGAGGCGTAGCCCGGGGCGGTGTAGGCGTTGGTCACGCTGATCCCGTCGTCGATCTTCATCCCCTGGGCGAGCGCCGTGATCAGCGTGAACGTCTTGAACGTCGAGCCCGCCTGGAAGCCGATCAAGCCGCCGTGCCGCTTGTCCGCCACCGGGTTGTAGGAGATCTCCTTGCGTTTGACCGAGTGGCCGTAGGGACGGCTGGCCGCCATCGCCTTGATCTTGCCGGTGCCCGGCTCGACCAGCGCCTCGGCGGCCACGGGGTGGTCCGAGGCGAAGACGTGCTTTCTGATCGCCGTCTCCGCCGCCCGCTGCGCCTTCGGGTCCAGGGTCGTGAAGATCTTCAGGCCGCCGCGGGCGAAGCGCTGCTTCCTGGCCCGCTCGGTCCTGCCGAAGGCGGGGCTGGTGAGCAGCTCATAGCGTACGTACTCGCAGAAGTACGGATAGCGGCTGTCCTGGCAGCCGTTGGGCGCCTCGACGCCCTTGTAGCCGAGTTTCGCCGCCTTGGCGTGCGAGGCCTGGTCCGGGGTGATCCGGCCGAGTTGCGCCATCCGGTCCAGCACCACGTTCCGGCGGTCCAGCAGCAGCTTGCGGGCCTGCTTGCCGAGCGCGGGATCGGTCCTGTTGGGGTTCTGGACGGCGCCGGCCAGGGTCGCCGCCTGGGCCAGGTTCAGGTCGGCGGCCGAGACGCCGAAGAAGCGCCGCGCCGCGGCCTCCACGCCGTTGGCGCCCGCGCCGAAGTAGGCGATGTTCAGATATCGGCGGAGGATCTCGTCCTTGGAGTACTTCTCCTCGACGCCCATCGCATACCGCAGCTCCTTGAGCTTGCGCGCGTAGCTGGCCTCCAGCGCCTTGTTCTTGCCCTCCTCGGTGTCGGCCGAGTTCAGCAGGACCTGCTTGACGTACTGCTGGGTGATCGACGAGCCGCCCTGGGCGATGCCGCCCGAGCTGAGGTTCTTGGCCAGGGCCCGGGCGGTGCCCTCCAGGTCGAGCGCGCCGTGCTCGTAGAAGCGGTAGTCCTCGATGGCGACGATCGCCGTCTTCATCACGTCGGCGATCTGGTCCAGGCGCACTTCCTTGCGGTTCTCGGCGTAGAACTGCGCGATGCGGTTGCCCTTCGCGTCGTACACGACGGAGGTCTGGGCCAGGGGCGGCTCTTCGAGCTGGGCGGGCTTGAGATCGAGCATCTCGGTGGCCGAGACGAACAGGGAGCCTGTCCCGCCCACGGTGGGCAGCGCGATCGCGGCGACCACGGTGCCGGCGGCCACGGCCGCTCCGGTCAGGCGGGCAAGGCTCAACAAGGGGCTCGAAGGGGACATGGGCGTCATGACAGCACAGAGCCGTTCGCGCTGTCCAAGACTGATATGCCTTGATTATTGATATTGGAATGGATATCGCCGCAGGCCGGAGCGCCGCCTTCCAAAGAGGGCGGCGCTCGGCGTCGCGCATGTCACTCGCCGGTCATCGCGGCATGCATGCGCAGGTACGGCTCGGCGTCCTTCGGCCTGTTCTGGCGCTGCAGCGTGCGACCGAGGAGCAGGCAGGCGTACCCCTCCGCCGGGTCGCGCTCCAGCACCAGCCGGAGCTCGGCCTCGGCCCGGCCGAGCTGGGCCGAGTGGTAGTAGGCCCGGGCCAGCAGCAGCCGGGCCGCGAGGTTGTCCGGCGCCGCGGCCACCACCTGGGCCAGGATGCGGGCGGCCCCGATGTAGTCCTGGGAGTCGAAGAACCGGCGCCCGCGCTTGTACTCCTCGGCCAGCTTCTCGATCGGCATGTTCACTCCTGTCCGGTGTGCGGAAGGCGCTCGGCGGGGATGACGCCCAGGCGGCCGGCCTGGTAGTCCTCCATCGCCTGAAGGATCTCGGCGCGGTTGTTCATCACGAAGGGGCCGTACTGCACGACCGGCTCGCGGATCGGCTGCCCGCCGAGCAGCAGCACCTCCAGGTTCGGCTCGGCCTGCGGCTGGGCCGGGTCGGCGGCGACGGTGATCGCCCCGCCCTGGCCGAAGACGACCAGCTGTCCCTTGCGCACCGGCGTGCGCTCGTCCCCGGCGTAGCCGTGTCCGGCCAGCACGTAGGCCAGGGCGTTGTAGGCGGGGTTCCACGGCACCTCCAGCCGGGCGCCGGGGCTCACCGTCGCGTGCACCATCGTGATCGGGGTGAACGTGACGCCCGGACCGGCGTGGCCGTCCAGCTCGCCGGCGATCACCCGCAGCAGTGCGCCGCCGTCGGCCGAGGCGAGCAGCGCCGCCTGACGACCGCGGATGTCCTGGTAGCGGGGCAGGTGGAACTTGTGCGCGCGCGGCAGGTTGACCCACAGCTGGACGCCGTGGAACAGCCCGCCCGAGACCACGAGGTGCTCCGGCGGCTTCTCGATGTGCAGCAGGCCCGAGCCCGCGGTCATCCACTGGGTGTCGCCGTCGGTGATCGTGCCGCCGCCGCCGTTGGAGTCCTGGTGCTCGAAGATGCCGTCGATGATGTAGGTGACGGTCTCGAAGCCGCGGTGCGGGTGCCAGGGGGTGCCCTTGGGCTCGCCGGGCGCGTACTCGACCTCGCCCATCTGGTCCATGTGGATGAACGGGTCCAGCGCGGACTGCGGAACGCCGGCGAACGCGCGCCGTACCGGGAAGCCCTCGCCCTCGAACCCGCTGGGCGCGGTCGTCACCGACCGCACGGACCGCCGCGCGACGGTGGCCGGGTCGGGCGCGGCGACGCGGGGCAGGGCCAGGGTGTCAGCGGTGATGGCGGGCATGACCCCTCCTGTTGGTTGAAAGTTCAATCGGTTGCTCGCGTCAACGCGTGACCCCCTTCGGGCATTCCCGCTCGCGCGTAACCTTTGGGCCATGCGATCTGTCGTCGTCGTTCCCGGCGGGAACTTCGGGCCGCTGGCAGGGCTGCTCGCCTACGTGGGCCAGACCGCCGAGCCGTTGCTGCTCGTCGGGGGCACCGCGGATGAGTTGTGGGACGGCGCGCTCGCTCGGGAGCTGACGCCGTACGTGCTCGAGGTCGACGGCGCCGGTCAGCCGCACTCTCGCATGATGCGCCCCAGTTCGTCGGGCCGCAGGGGCGGCTCCGGCAGCGGATGCGCCGCCGGCGCGCGGAACCCGTCGAGGATCAACGCCAGATGCCGCCGCCACACCTCGGGCCGCACGGCGGCGGTGGCCTCGACCGTGCGGGCGATGCCCCACGTCACGAACGCCATGTCCTCCAGCGTGCAGTCCGGCCGCAGCACCCCGGCCTCGTGCGCGCGCTCGATGATCCGCGACATCATCGCGTAGCCGCGTGCCGGGTCGCCGGCCGGAGTGGGCTGCGGGCCCCGGTTCGAGACGAGGTCGTTGTAGCCGCGGTCGGCGGCCTGTAGCTCGCACACCCGCTCCAGGAAGTGCACCAGCCCGCTCCACGCGTCCGGCAGCGAGAGGGCGTGCTCCGAGATCTGCACCACGGTGGCCGTGCGGTCGGCGAAGACGGCGTCGACGAGGTCCTCGCGGCTCGGGAAGTGGTTGTAGAGCGTGCCGCTGCTCACCCCCGCCGTGCGGGCGATCTCGTCGAGGGGGACGTCCAGCCCGCGGGCGGCGAACAGCTCCCTCGCGGCCGTCACCAGCAGGTCGCGGTTGCGCTGCGCGTCTCTGCGCAGTGGTCTGGCGGGGGTCGTCATGCCGCCCATCGTAGACGAACTTGAGAACACTCCCAACTTGTGCGTATGCTTCCAGCGCCAGAACTTGGGACAACGGTCAACTTAGCTGAATGCATTAAGGAGCTGTCATGCTCAGAACCCTCGCCATCTTCGGCGCCGGCCCGGTCATGGGCCTGTCCCTCGCCCGCCGCTTCGGCCGTCAGGGCTTCCGGATCGCCCTCGTCGCCCGGACCAGGGCGAACCTCGACCACCTCGTCGCCGAGCTCGCCCGCGACGGCGTCGAGGCGGCCGGCTTCACCGCCGACGTCTACGAGCCCGATCGGCTCGCCGGCGCGATCGGGGCCATCAAGGAGGCGTACGGGCGGATCGACGTCGCCGTGTTCAGCCCCGGCGGCGGGAGCATGGGGGAGGGGATCGCGGCGACGCTCGACGTAGACGTCGAGAACGCGCGGGTGATCCTCGACCGGTTCGTGCTCTCGGCCGTGGCCCTGGTGCGGCAGGTCCTGCCCGACATGGTCGAGCGGGGCGACGGCGCGATCCTGTTCACGGCGGGGCAGTCGGGGATCTACCCGACGCCGTCCCTCGGCAACGCCGGCATGGCGCAGGCGGCGCTGCGCAACTACTTCCACACGCTCAACGCCGAGCTCGCGGGCAAGGGCGTGTACGTGGGAGCGGTCAACGTGGGCGCGCTGATCGAGGGCAGCGTGCCGCACCAGGCGATCACCTCCTCCCTGGTGTCGCTCGACTTCGAGCCGGAGGTGGTCCACCCGGACGTCCTCGCGGACGGCTTCTGGGAGCTGTACACGAAGCAGGACCGGGTGGAGGCGCTGGTGGGGAGCTTCGGCCAGTAGGCGGAAGGGCGGGTCAGGACGACTGGACGGGCAGCCCGGCGGCCGTCCAGTCCTCGATGCCCTCGCGGTACTTGCGCACGTCGGTGTAGCCCAGCGCGGTGAGCCGGTCGGCGACGTGGCCGCTGTTCGGGCACGCCGGGTTGGAGCAGTACGTGATGATCGCGGCGTTCTTGTCGGGCAGCAGCGCGGATGCCTGGGCGTCCACGTCGGCCAGGGTCAGGGGGATGGCGCCGGGCAGGTGCTGCTTGGCGTGGTACGCGTCGCCGAGCGCGTCGACCACGGTCACGGTGCCTGCCTCGATGGCCGCCGCGAGGTCGTCCCGGGAGATGAGAGCGGTCATGTCATTGCCTCCAGAATAAGTCGGACTGCGGTCCGGTTACGTGTGAAGACGTTACCGGACCGCAGTCCGATTTTGCAATCTGGGGCGTCCGCCTCCCCGTCTACTTGCCGAATCCGGCGGTCAGGCCGGCCAGCAGCTGGCGGCGGCCCACCACGTACAGGATGAGGATGGGCACCGAGGTCAGGACGACGGAGGCGAGCACCGCGGGCACGTTGATGCTGTATTGGCCCTGGAAGGTCCACAGCGCCAGCGGCAGCGTGCGCTGCTCGGGGCTCTGGGTGAGGATCAGCGGCAGCAGGAACCCGTTCCAGATCGTCAGGGCGTTGTAGATGGTCACCGTCACCACGGCGGGCCTGGTCAGGGGGAGCGCCAGGTGCCAGAGCGTGCCGAGCTCGCTGGCGCCGTCGAGGCGCATCGACTCGAACAGTTCCTTGGGCACGTCCCTGATGAAGTTCGACAGGATCAGCACCGACAGCGGGATCGCGAACGCGATCGACGGCAGGATCAGCGCCATGGGCGTGTCGTAGAGGCCCAGCTTGATGATGATCAGGTAGATCGGGATGATCGTGGCCTGGTGGGGGATGGCCAGGCCCATGAGGAACGCCGAGTTGGTCCAGCGCAGGAACCGCCCCTTGCCGCTGCGGACGATCGCGTACGCCGCCATGAACGACACCGCCACGGCGGGCGCGACCGCCCCGACCGTGACGACGACGCTGTTGATGAAATAGCGGACGAAGTCCGACTCGATGACCAGCTGGTAGTTGGCCAGCGTGGGCTCGGAGGGCGGCAGGAGCGGGTTCTCGACGTAGTAGTTGCTCTGCGACTTGAAGCTGGTGATGACGATCCAGTAGATCGGCACGACCACGACCGCCAGCCACAACCAGGCGACCGCGCCGCCCAGCCAGTTGGGGCGGCGGGTCACTCCTTTGGTGCCGGGAGCGGTGTGCCGCGCCGCCGCCTGCGAGGTGTTCTTCGCGAGGGTCGTCGTCATGTCAGGCACCTTCCAGCTGGCTGTGGGTCGCGTCCCGGCCGCCGAGGCGGCGCAGCAGCAGCGCCAGCGCCAGGCCCACCAGGACCAGGATGACGGCGATCGCGCTGGCCGGGCCCATCAGGTTGGCCTGGAAGCCCCTCTTGTACATCTCCAGGGCGAGCACCCGGGTGGCGTCCCCGGGGCCGCCGGCGGTGAGCACGAAGATGAGGTCGAAGAAGACCAGCGAACCCACGACCATGAGCGTCGAGGACGTGATGATCGTGTACTTGAGCTGGGGCAGGGTGATGCTGAAGAACATGCGGACCCGGCCGGCGCCGTCGATCTCGGCGGCCTCGTACATCGAGCGCGGGATCTGGCGGACGCCGCCCTGGTAGATCAGCGAGTGGAACGGGATGAACTGCCACGACACCACGAAGATCACGACGCTGAAGGCGAGGACGGGCTCGCCCAGCCAGTCCTGCACGAGGATCGGGATCCCCAGCCCGGCGCCGAGCCCGAAGTTCGGGTCGAGCAGCGCCTTGTAGGTGATCGCGATGGCGGCCGAGCTGAGCAGCAGCGGGATGAAGTAGATCACCGAGAACACCGCGCGATAGCGCTGGAAGCCGGCCAGGAACGTGCCGAGCAGGATGCTCGCCGGCGTCTGCACCACCCACGACATCGCGATGACCAGGAACGTCACCCACAGCGCGTGCGGCAGCCCGGGATCGGAGAGCACGGCGCGCCAGCTGTCGAAGCCCGCCGGACGGATCTCGCCGAGCCCGTCCCAGGCGGTGAAGCTGAGCACGAAGACCCCGATGAGCGGGATGACGCCGAAACCGACGAAGAACAGCAGGGCCGGCACGGCCAGCCAGGCCAGGCCGCGCCCCTGGCCGCCGGGCACGGCGGCCACGGGCGCGTTTCCCCTGGCGGAGATCGGGGGGACCGTCACTTGCCTATGACCTCGTTGAGGCTCGTGGCGAACTGCTGCGGCGAGATCGACAGCTGGAACAGCTTGGAGATGTTGTCCAGCAGGACCTCGGCCGCGGTCGGGCTGAGCGCCTGGTCCCAGGACTGCTGGAAGGACTTGGCCTTGCTGGCGACGTCGTAGACGAACCGCTGCCAGGTGCCGTCGAGGTCGGTGCCGAACTGCGAGTCGGTCCCCTTGACGATCGGCACGAAGCCGTTGCTGATCCAGTCCTTGCTCTGCGCGTCGGAGTTCATCTCGGTGGCGAGGAACTTCTTGACGATCTCCTTCTCCGCGGCCGACGCCTTGGAGGAGATCGACATGTACTGGGCCGGGTTGCCCACGGTGTCGCTGGGGTCGCCCTTGCCGCCGTCCACCGGCGGGAAGTTCATGTACCCGAGGTGGCCGCCCTTGACGAAGTCGCCGCCGGTGTCGCGCATGTTGCCGTACGTCCAGCCGCCGTGCAGCATCATCGCGGCCTTGCCGGTGTACAGCAGCGCCTGGTCGGCGTTGGAGTCGGCGGTGATCGAGGAGAAGCCCTTGATGAACCCGTTCGCCTTGATGAGGTCCTGCATCTTGGTCAGGGCCTCGATGGCGGCCGGGTTGCTCCAGGCGTCCTTCTCGCCGTCGAAGACGGCCTGGAAGACCTCGGGGCCGCCGATGCGGTCGAAGAGGAACTCCAGCCACATCATGTTCGTCCAGCGCGACTGGCCGCCGAGGGAGAAGGGCGCGACGCCCGCGGCGTTGAACTTCTTGACCAGGTCCATGATGTCGCCCCAGCTCTGCGGGGGCTGCGCGCCGACCTTCTCGAAGACCTTCTTGTTGTAGAACAGGACGATCGGCGTCACGGCCTCGACCGGCACCGCGTAGATCTTGCCGTCGACCGTGGCCGCGTTGAAGGAGGACGGGAACAGCTTGTCCTTCAGAGCCGCGTTCTGGTCGAACCAGGAGGTCAGGTCGTCGACCTGGCCGGCCTGCACGTAGCTCTTCAGGCCGCCGCCGCCCCAGCCCCAGATGATGGTGGGGGCCTCGCCCGCGCCGATCGCCGTCTTGATCTTCGTCTTGAAGGCGTCGTTCTGGAACATCGTGGTCGCGAGCTGGCCGCTCGGGTTGGCCTTGTTGAAGCGCTCGACGGCGCGGGTGCGGATGCCTTCCTGTGGTTGTCCGGTGAGATACCAGTAGGTGGCCTTGCCGGCACCGCTGCCGCCACCTGTGCTCGTGCTGCCACCGCCGCCACCGGCGCCGGCCTGGGTCGGCCCGGAGCCTCCGCAGGCGGTCAGTGCGGCTCCCAGGGGAACTCCCATGGAGAGGCTGAGGAAGGTGCGGCGAGAAGTTGACCTGTTCTCCACGCTGATCTCCGTACTTGAACGCCGGGGGGTTGGCCGCGCGGCTCGTTGATCGTCGGATGGTGCTGGCGGGCGGCCGGGGACGGGCGCCTGCCGATGCCGCTCGTCACGTCTCCTTTGAGTGAGCTCGTCGAAACATTTGCGACATACCGCGTGGTCCGTCAATTTAGGTTTCGACCATGGGCCTGTCAAGACCGTCGTATCCGGGAATCTGCCCATCCGAGCAGCGCGTGTGTAAAGTACTCAGGCGCGGCGTTCATCTGGTCGTCTGTAATCGGAGACGCTTGCTCGCAGGCCACTCGACGACATCGAAACATTTCGAAATACTCACGGCGGGAATCGGCTTTAAGGAGAGCAGATGACGGCTCTGGATCGGACCCCCGCGATGGACGGCGTGCTCCGCCCGTGGCAGGACCCGGCGCGTCCCGTGGCCGACCGAGTCGAGGCCCTCCTCGCGGAGCTGACCCTCGAGGAGAAGGTCGGCCAGCTCGGCAGCCGGTGGATCGGCAACGACATGCAGCACGAGCCGGCCCAGGACGCCGAGACGCTGAACGTCGCGCCGATGCAGGACGTGTTCGCGGCCTCCGGCACGCTCCCCCTCGACGAGGCGATCAGGCACGGGCTCGGCCACCTGACCCGGGTGCACGGCAGCGCGCCCGTGACCGCGCGGGAGGGCGCCGCCGAGGTGGTCAGGCTGCAGCGGGCCGTCGTCGAGCGCTCCCGGCTCGGGATCCCGGCCATCGTCCACGAGGAGTGCCTGACCGGGTTCACCACGTACGGGGCGACCGTCTACCCGGCGGCCATCGCGTGGGGGGCGACGTTCGACCCCGAGCTGGTGGAGCGGATGGCGGCCGCGATCGGCCGGGACATGCGGGCCGTGGGCGTGCACCAGGGCCTGTCACCCGTGCTGGACGTGGTGCGCGACTACCGGTGGGGCCGGGTCGAGGAGACGATGGGCGAGGACCCCTACCTCGTCGCGATGCTGGGCGCCGCCTACGTGCGCGGGCTGGAGAAGGCCGGGATCATCGCCACCCTCAAGCACTTCGCCGGATACTCCGCCTCCCGGGCGGCCCGCAACCACGGGCCCGTGCCGATGGGGCGGCGTGAGCTGATGGACATGATCCTGCCGACGTTCGAGACCGCCATCGCGCTGGGCGGCGCGCGGTCGGTGATGAACTCCTACTCCGACGTGGACGGCGTGCCGGCCGGGGCGGACCCCTGGCTGCTGACCGAGGTGCTGCGCGAGGAGTGGGGCTTCACCGGGACGGTCGTGTCGGACTACTGGGCGATCCCGTTCCTGGCGAGCATGCACCGCGTGGCCGCCGACACCGGCGAGGCGGGCGTGCAGGCCCTCACCGCGGGCATCGACGTCGAGCTGCCCGACACGCTCGGCTTCGGCCCGCACCTGGTCGAGCGCGTGCGCGGCGGCGAGATCCCCGAGTCGCTGATCGACCGGGCGGTGCGCCGCCTGCTCACCCAGAAGGTGCAGCTCGGGCTGCTCGACCCGGACTGGACGCCCGAGACGTCCGTGTCCGGGGCCGACGGCGTGGACCTCGACTCGCCGGGCAACCGGGCGCTGGCGCGCGAGCTGGCCGAGCGGTCGGTGATCCTGCTCGACGCCGGCGACGCCCTGCCGCTGCGTCCCGGGCTGCGCCGGATCGCGGTCGTCGGGCCGTGCGCCGACGATCCGCGGACGTTCATGGGCTGCTACGCCTTCCCCAACCACGTGCTGCCCCGCCACCCCGGACTCGGGCTCGGCATCGAGGCGCCCAGCCTGCTCGACGGGCTGCGGGCCGAGCTGCCGGAGGCCGAGATCGTCCACGAGCGGGGCTGCGAGGTGCAGGGCGAGGACCGCGCCGGGTTCGCCGCCGCGCTCGAAGCGGCGCGCGGGGCGGACCTGTGCGTGGTGGCCGTGGGCGACCTCGCCGGGCTGTTCGGCCTCGGGACCTCGGGAGAGGGCTGCGACGCCGATGACCTGCGCCTGCCCGGGGTGCAGGAGGACCTGGTGGCCGAGCTGGCCGCGACGGGCACGCCCGTCGTCGCCGTCGTCGTCTCCGGCCGCCCGTACGCGCTGGGCCGGGTGCACGCGGGCGCGGCGGCGCTCGTCCAGGCGTTCATGCCCGGCGAGGAGGGCGGCGCGGCCATCGCCGGCGTGCTGTCCGGCCGGGTCCAGCCGTCGGGCCGGCTGCCAGTGCAGATCCCGCGCGGGCACGGCGGGCAGCCGGGCACGTACCTGCAGCCGCCGCTGGGCGCCGACAGCCAGGGCATCAGCAACCTCGACCCCACCCCGCTCTTCCCGTTCGGTCACGGCACCTCCTACACCGCCTTCGAGGTCGGCGACCTGCGGATCAGCGACGCCGAGGTGGCCACCGACGGCGAGTTCGGCGTGGCGATCAGCGTGCGCAACACCGGGGACCGGGCCGGCGAGGAGGTCGTCCAGCTCTACCTGCACGACGTCCTGGCCCAGGTCACCCGGCCGGTCCGGCAGCTGACCGGGTTCGCCCGGGTCCGGCTGGAACCCGGGGCGAGCGCCCGCGTGACCTTCCGGGTGCACGCCGACCGGACGGCCTTCACTGGACGCGACCTGAGGCGCATCGTGGAGCCTGGAGACATCGAGGTGCTGGTCGGCACGTCGGCGGCCGACCTGCCGTGCCGGGGCACGGTGCGGCTGACCGGCCCGGCCAGGGTCGTCGGCCACGATCGGCGCCTGGATACGCCCGTGTCGGTCGAACCGGAGGGAGGAAACGATGCCGTCCAGTTCTAGACGCGCCACGCTGGCCACGGTCGCGGCCTCGGCGGGCGTGTCGGTGGCGACGGTTTCCAAAGTGCTCAACGGCCGCAGCGACGTGGCGCCGACCACCCGCTCCCTGGTGCAGTCGCTGCTGCGGGAGCACGACTACATCGCGCCGTCGCCGCGCCGAGAAGGGCCGGTCGCGACGGACACCATCGAGGTGCAGTTCGACGACGACTTCAGCACCTACTCCACGGAGATCATTCAGGGTGTGGTCGCGGCCGGGGCCGAGCTCGGCGTCGGCATCGTCGTCAGCGTCCGGAAGAAGATCGACCACCCCGCCGCGTGGGCCCGCGACCTGGCCGCCGCCGGGCGCCGGGCGCTGATCTGCGTCACGTGCGACCAGCTGACCACCCGGCAGCTGACCGCGCTGTCCCGCGTCCAGCTGCCGCTGGTCGTGATCGACCCGCTCCACCTGCCGCACGCCGGCGTGACCAGCGTCGGCTCCACCAACTTCGCCGGCGGGCTGGCCGCCACCCAGCACCTGCTGTCCCTCGGTCACCGGCGCATCGCCTACCTCGGCGGACCGGCCACCGCCGCCTGCAACCAGGCCCGCCTGCACGGCTACCGCGCCGCCATGGAGGCCGAAGGGGCGCCGGTGCCGCCCGCGTACACGCGCTCCGGGCACTTCCGCTACTCGGACGGCCTGGAGTACGGCGCGGCCGTGCTCGACCTGCCGGAGCCGCCGACGGCGATCTTCGCCGGCTGCGACGAGAGCGCGCTGGGAGTCATGGAGGCCGCCAGGGCGCGGGGCCTGCGCATCCCGGAGGACCTGAGCATCGTGGGGTTCGACGACACCCAGATGGCCCGGATGGCCTCCCCGCCGCTGACCACCGTCCGCCAGCCGCTGCCCGAGATGGGCGGGGTGGCGGTGCGTACGGCGCTGCGGCTGGCGGCCGGCGAGAAGATCGACTCCCACCACGTCGAGCTGGCCACCGAGCTCATCGTCCGCGCCTCCACGGCGGAGCGCGCCTGACCGGTTCCCGAGTTTTGTCAGGCGCCTTGCACATATTCCGTAAGGCGCCTTACCATTTCTCGGGTGATCAACGAATCCGTCGCCCAGCCGCCCTCCTACGCCGAACTGCACGCCCGTTACGGCACCCCGCTCGGCGTCGAGGAGGCCCGCGCCCGCTGGGGGACCGTCGTCAAGGCCGCCAGGAACGGCGAGACCATCCTGATCACCCGCGAACGCTGGGAGTGGGCCGCGCTCGTCCCGCTCTCCAAGGTGTCCGGGATCCTGAGCGGGCTCCCGCTCGTGCCGCTCTCGACGGCCCGGGCCAAGCTCGGCGATCTCGTCCGGCAGGTCACCCAGCCGTACGACGAGAGCCCTGTGCTGCTGGGCCGCCACCGCACCCCGGTGGCCGCCCTGATCTCGGCCCGTGACCTGATCGACCGGGCCGCGCCCCCGTCCCGGACGGGTGCCGACGCCCTGCTGCTCGACGGGCACGCCATCACCCTCACCTGCGACCCGGAGGCTCCGGCCGGTCCGCTCTTCTCCGCCGTGGCCGTCGACCGCGAGGGCGGGGTCGTCGCGGCGGGCGCCGGCGCCGACCTCCGCGAGGCCCTGCGCGCCCTCACCCCGACCCGGAGCTGACCGGCCCCCGCCGGCCGTTGCTACGATCCTTCTCGTGCGCAGCGTGGAACCCCTGGTCGGCGGAGAGGACGTGCGTCGGGTCGTGGCTCTGGCCGTCGACGCCCTGCGGGATGCCGATGCCCATGCGTGGGAGGCCAAGGCGGGAACGCTCGAGTGGACGTGCTGGGAGACGCTCGAGCACCTGGCCGACGACCTGTTCACCTACGCCGCGAGGTTCGGGCTCGCCAAGCCGCCGACGTCCGGGCTGTTGCCGTTCCGGACCAGCAGCGACCGGAGCGGTGGCCCGGCGAACGTCATCTTCGCCGACCGGGCCGGGGGTGCCGAGGGCCTGCTGACCATTGTGGAGGCGTGCGGAGGACTGCTCGTGTCCGTCCTGCGCGCGGCCCCCTCGGACACCGTCGCCTACCACGTCTTCGGGGCCTCGGACCCGGAGGGCTTCGCCGCCATGGCCGTCGTCGAGGTCCTCGTGCACACGCATGACCTCGCTCAGGGGCTGGATCTGGAGTGGTCGCCGCCGAGGGAGTTGTGCGAACGGGTCCTGAAGCGGCTCTTCCCCCACCACGCCGCCGTTGACGGTGACGCCTGGGAGATCCTGCTCTGGGCGACCGGGCGTATCGCTCTCCCCGATCGCCCGCGGCTGACCGAGTGGCGCTGGTACGGCACCCGGGACGCGAGCTGAGCGCGGGCGGGGCGGCTCCCTACCCGGTCGGCGCCACGGTCCTCGTGGTGCCCGTGCCCGAAGCCGAGCCGGTCGTCGGCGGCCAGCGAGCGCTGTTCGACCCGTCGGCCCGGTTCGGCGTGATCGCGCACGTCACGGTGCTCTATCCGTTCCTGCCGCGGCCGGAGATCGGGGAGGCGACGGTGGCGGAGCTGGCGGCCCTGTTCGCCGCCCACGAGCCCTTCGAGGCGACCTTCTCCGGTTGCGCCCGCTTTCCCGGCCTGCTCTACCTGGGGCCGGAGCCCGCCGAGCCGTTCGCCGCTCTCACGCGGAGCGTGACGGGCAGGTGGCCGGCGCTGCGCCCGTACGGCGGCCGGTACGGCGAGGCCGTACCGCACCTGTCCATTGGCTACGGCGACGACGAGGTGCTGGAGGGCGTCGAGTCCGCCGTCGCGCCGGGACTGCCGTTCACCACCCGCGTCACCTCCGTGGAGCTGGCCGGCTTCGACGGGGCCCGCTGGACGGCGGTCTCGCGCTTCCCGCTGCGCCAGAGGCCGACGTTTCACGGATGAGAGCAGCGTCTCAGGGGTTGTGGAAGGTGACCTCCGGGTCGGCCGGTGACGGGCCGTTGAGCAGCGGCTGCTTGCGGCGCATCGACATCGCCGACGGGGACACGGTGCCGCCACGACGAGCGCGGGCAGCGGGCACGGGATCGCCGGTATGCGCGAACGGGTCGCCCTGCTGGACGTCGATGCCGCCCGTGCCCCGGAGACTCCGGGGCACGGGCGGCACCGATGGGGGTCAGCCGCTGTACGGGGCGAGCGTGATCTTGTCGATCACGGGGGCGTACTGCGCGCGCAGGAGCACTCCGGGGAAGGTCTCCGACGCGTACGTGGTGCCGTCGAAGTTCGGCAGCTCCTCGGCGGAGAAGCGCACCGTGTTCTCGCCCTTCTTCAACCGCACCGGGACCGTGAGCTCCCAGAAGTTGTTCTCGTGGAAGGTGTGGGGGAACAGGACGCGCTGCGCCGCGGCGCCGTTCACCGAGATGTCGGCGTGCCTGGCCAGCGGGTCCGGGTTGTAGTGCGTGGCGGCCGACTGCTCCGGGTTGGAGTAGCGCACGCGCATGGCGTACGTGCCCGCGGCCGCCGCCCGCACGTCGAAGGTGAGCGTGTTGGCGTTCCCGGGCGTGCCGCCGACCCCGGTGACCGCGCTCCCGCCACCGGCCAGCGAGAGCGGTGACGCCTTCGCCGTCCCGGCGAGCCGGGCGGACTCCGCCTCGTACACGGTGGCCGGCAGCGCGCCGGCGGCGGGCCGCACCTCGAGCCGGTCGATGAGCGACGTGCCGGACCTGCCGGTGACCGTGACCTTGTTGACGCCGCCGGACAGCGACACCGCCGCGGTCGAGTCGCCGTGCCGGGCGCGGTCCAGCACCCGCACGCCGTTGACCGTCACCGACGCCTTGCCGGAGCCGAGCAGCTTGAGGTCCAGGGCGGCCGGGGCGTCCTGGGCGGAGTACACCCAGAAGGTGGCCGACTGGTCGCGCCGGGCCGCGACGACGCCGGAGCCCGAGAGCCCAGTGCCCGAGAGCCCAGTGCCCGAGAGCCCAGGGCCGTGCGCGGAGTAGGACGGGCGGGCGCCGCGCAGGTCGGCCAGCTCGGCCTCGTAGATCGAGGTCGCCGCCGCCGGGTCGGGCAGCGAGAGCCGGATCCGGTCGACGATCGCGTCGCCCTTGGTGGCCCTGGCGCCGTCGAGGCTGCGCGCGGCCAGGGAGAGCACGTGCTTGCCCGCCGTGAGTTCCACGGTGGTGTCCGCGTGGTCCCACACCACCCACTTGTAGCCCAGCGGCAGGAACAGCTCCTGCTCCGCGCCCCCGTCCACGCGGACGAAGACGTTGGTCGGACCCTGCTCGCGCACCCGGTCGAAGGTGTTCAGCGAGTTGGCGAACACGCTGAGGTCGTAGCGACCGGCCCGCGGAACCTCGACGGTGAAGTCGAGCACGCCGTCCGATCCGGTACGCAGCCCGCCCACGTCGTAGCGGCCGGAGGTGTAGAACTTCGACACGTCCGACGGCGAGCCCTCGGGGCCGTTGCGGCTGTAGCCGCCGCCGGTGTACTTCGCGTCCTCGGCCTCGTACGAACCCTCCCACAGCTTGGGCGCGGGCGCCGTCACGCTGCCCGAGCCCGCGGGGGTGAGGACGATCTCGTACGCCGACGACTCCTTGAGCCTCGGCAGGTCACCGGCGCCGAAGTCGAAGGCCACGGTGCCGTCCTTGACGGCGACGTCGCGCTCGGCGACGATCTCCGGCTGCGCCGAGTCCCCGACCTGGCCGGTCCACGGGATCTCCCGCACCCAGGCGTGCACGGCGCGGCCGAAGACCCCGGCGGGGACGTTCTCGAAGCGGATGTGCCCGGCGCTGTCGGCGCCGCCGAAGATCGCGCGGGCCTGCTTCTTGCCGGGGTCGAGCGTGGCGACGCCCTGCAGGGTGTAGTTCTGCCCCGGGTACGGCGGCGTGACCCGCACGGTGTGGCCGCTCATGCTTCCGTAGGCGTTGAAGAGCCACCACTGGCCGTTGCCCCGGTTGGCCTGCACGGCGGAGTCGGACAGGTTGCCGTCGATGTTCCAGTAGGCGATGTCGGCGTCGACCTTCGACTCCTCGATGGCCGACACCCACTGGATCATCTGGCCGGGCACCGACGTGTGGTAGTTGAAGGCGTACTCGTTGACGTTGATGGGCAGCCGCTTCCCGGCGTACTTCGTGCCGGCGAAGACCGCGGCCTCCATCTCGCGGTAGCGCTTGACGCTCGCCCTGACCTGCTCGGGGTGGCTGAGCTCGTGCCAGGTCATCACGTCGGGCACGGTGCCGGCCTCGACGACGTGCTCAAGGAAGCCCTTGACCTGGGAGTACAGCACGCTGGTGTTGGGGCCGGCGATCCGGGCGGCCGGCATTCTGCCCTTGATGAGGGTGTAGACCTCGTCCCAGGCCTTGAAGTAGTCGCGCGGGTCGCTGAGCCAGCTGACCCGGTTGTAGCTCCACTCGCCGGTGCCGAACATGTTGCCCTCGGGCTCGTTGAACGGCACGAAGACAATGTTGTCCTGATATTTCGGGTCGAGCTGGAGGACCTGGTCCACCTGCTTGGCGATCTTCTGCTGGTACAGGTCGAGCTTCTCCTGTGGCGTCCCGCCGGGCCACTGGTAGGGGAAGCCGCGGTGGATGTCGGTCATGTAGATGTACACGTCGCCGTCGGTGCTGTCGGCCAGCGGCTTGACGACCTCCAGGGCGTCGGCGCCGGGGTGTTGCGGGCCGTCCTGGGCCTTGGTCGAGACGGTGCGCAGGCGCATCCCCTCGATCAGGTTGTTGGTCGGCACCCCCGGCCCGTAGAGGCCGTAGAGCGTGCCGGACGCGCCGCCGTGGAAGGGGCCGGTGTCCTCGGCGAGGTCGATGACGAGCTGGCCCTCGCGGATCACGGTGACCTCGGCCGTGACGGGCCTGCCGCCGGCCGTGCCGGTCACGGTGAAGGTCCCGGCGGCGGCGTAGTCCTTGGGATCCACGGGCGACCAGGCGATGGGCAGCTCGCGGTCGTAGCCGTCGCTGAAGGTGGCGCGGACGGCGGCCGGCAGCGCCGGCGCGGTGCCGATGGTGGTCCGGATGGAGAACGCGCTCTGGGCCAGACCCGTCGGGGCCGGCGGCTGTCCGCCGGTGACGGCGGCCACCTGCTCCGCCGACAGCGCGGCGGCGTAGACGCGGAAATCGTCGATCGCGCCGTCGAAGAGCGGGTCCTGGTAGAACGAGCGGCCGATGAACCCGGCCGAGGTCGTGGCGGCGTCGATGAGCTGCGCGGCGCTGATGGTGGCGGGGGCCGAGGCCACGGCTGCGCCGTCGAGGTAGGTGGTGACGCGCTTGGCGGCGGTGTCGAGGGTGACCGTGAGCGTCTTCCAGGCGCCGGCCGGCAGCGGGGCGTAGCCCGTGACCTTGGCCTCCCCGCCGCCGCCCGAGGTGGTGACCGCCGTGCGCAGCACGCCGTCCCCGTTGTACGGCGTGCTGAACAGGTAGCGGCTGGTGTCCTTGCCGAGCGCGTAGATCCACTGCCAGGGAGCGGCGGTGCCGTCCCACTTCACCCGCGCCGACACCGTCAGGTCGGTCCTGCCCTTGATCGCGTCCAGCGGCAGCCGCACGTAGGCGCCGTCGGAGGCCGGCGCGCCGCCGGGCAGGCTCAGCGCGTGGCCACCGCCCGCGCCCTCGACCAGCGCGGCGGTGGAGCCGTTGACCAGCGTTCCGTTCAGGCCGTTGCCTGAGGAGTCGGTGATGGAGCCGGTGGCGAGGTCGTCGGAGTCGAAGGTGTAGAGGAGCACGGGAGGGGGCGGATCCACGGTCCGCGCCTCCGCGACGCCCGTGGTTAAGGCGGCGACGAGGGCGGCCGGGAGCAGCCCGGCCCACATGGCCTTGATGGTCATCACGATGTCCCTGGGAGGTGTGAGCGTTAACAAAATCTCAGGGAGGGTGATCGGTGAACGCAACTGAGGGTTTCGCGTAGGTTACGTAGCCGCGCCCCACGCGTCAATGGGCATTTCCGGCTTGTCACGATTCGATATCGCCCGCCCTTCTCGCTCTTGACGCCCGCTCACCGGCGGCGCGACAGTCGAGCCACATCGTTGAACCGGTTCGCTGATTCCGGCGGTCCGCAGGTGGAGCCTTTCCCGGCCGCGACCGGCCGTGAGGCCGATCGATCTGCTGATCCCCAGGAAAGGGCCCCGGCCGGTCGGCGATCCGAGGGTTTTCGCGACGCAACTGTCGAACCGGTTCAACTACGTACAGGAGGTGAGAGTGGCGACGATCGGAGACGTGGCCCGGGAAGCCGGGGTGAGCCGCAGCACCGCGTCCTACGCGCTGTCGGGCAAGCGGCCCATCTCGGAGGAGGTCCGCCGCCGCGTGCTGGCGGCCGCCGAGGCACTCGACTACACGCCGAACGCGGGCGCCCGAGCGCTGGCCACATCCCAGACCAAGGTCCTCGGTCTGCTCGCCCAGTTCCACGAAGACGAGTTCGCGCCCGCGATGATGCAGTACATCCTGGGCGTCACGAACACCGCCCGCGACCTGGGTTACGACACGCTGCTGGTCACCGAGACCGACGGCGTGCGGGCGCTGCGGCGCATCACCGACTCGCGCATGGTGGACGGCGTCGTCCTGATGAACATCGCGCAGGTCGACCTGAGGCTGCCCATCATGCGGGCCGCGCCGCAGCCGGGCGCCCTGGTCGGCCTGCCGGGCGACTGCTCGGGGCTCGACGTGTTCGACCTCGACTTCGAGGAGGCCGGCCGGGTCATGGTGGAGCACCTTCACCGGCTCGGCCACCGCGAGCTCATCCTGATCTCGCAGCCCGAGCACGTCGTCGAGCGCGGCGGCGCGTACGTGTGGCGCCTGCGCGACGCCGCGCTCGAACGGGCCCGCCAGCTCGGCGTCACCCTGCACGCCGTGTACGGCGAGTCCAGCCAGCCCGCGGTCGGCCGCCTGCTCAACGACCTGCTCGACACCTACCCTTCGGCCACCGGCCTGCTGCTCAACAACGAGGCGGCCACCGCGGCCCTGCCCTCCGTCGCCCACCAGCGGGGCCTGCGGGTGCCCGAGGACCTCTCGGTCATCGGGCGCTACTCCGCCGAGTTCGCCGCGACCTTCTCCCTGCCCTATTCGTTCATCGAGAGCGCGCCCGACCGGCTCGGCGCCATGGCGGTACGCCAACTCGTGCGCCGCGTGGAGTCGCCGGCGGCCCGCGACGAGCCGTTCGTCGTGCGCTTCATCTCTCCCGAACTGGTCTCGCGCGGCAGCACCGCGCCCCCGACCGCCCGCTAGTTCGCGGGCCCGATCCACACCTTCCCGGCCGCGCTCGGCTGTGAGCGCTAACATTGGAGGCCTCGATGAACCGCACGTCGGTTTCCGCGAAGGCGGCGGCCCTCGGAACCGCCCTTCTGGCCCTGTCCGCCTGCGCGTCCGCTCCCCAGGGCGGCGGCTCCACCACCGCCGCCTCCGCGGGCGGCGCCGGCGCGTACACCTGGTGGGACCCGTACCCGCAGCACGACGCGTCCTCCGCCTGGGCCAAGCGGGTGGACACCTGCGGCAAGCAGGCCGGCGTCACCATCCAGCGCACCGCCTACGACACCACCGCGCTGACCAACCAGGCGCTGCTCGCCGGCCAGGAGGGCAACGCGCCGGACGTCATCCTCCTCGACAACCCCGCCGTCTCGACGCTCGCGGACGCCGGGATGCTCACCACGATGGCCGACTTCGGCCTGGACACGGCCCGGTTCGACAAGAACCTCATCGCCGCCGGCGAGCTGGACGGCAAGACGTACGGCATCCCCATCGGCGCGAACACCCTCGCCCTCTACTACAACAAGAAGATCCTCGACGCGGCCGGCGTCGACCCCGGCTCGATCAAGGACTGGGCCACGCTCAACGCGGCGCTGAAGAAGGTCAAGGCCGCGGGCAAGAAGCCGATCACGTTCTCGGCCATCGGCACGGAGGAGGGCTCGTTCCAGTTCCTGCCGTGGTTCTGGGGCTCCGGCGCGCAGCTGACCCAGCTCGACTCGCCCGAGGCCGTCGCGGCGCTCGACCTGTGGACCAAGTGGGTCAAGGACGGCACCGCCCCCAACTCCGTCATCAGCAACTCGCAGAACACCACCTGGGAGCAGTTCCTGACGGGGGAGTTCGCCTTCGCCGAGAACGGCACCTGGCAGATCGACAGCGCCAAGAAGGCGGGCTTCCCCACCGGCATCGTGCAGATCCCCGGCAAGGACGGGGGCACCGCTCCCACGCCCACGGGCGGCGAGTTCATCACGGTTCCGGTGCAGAAGGACACCAAGCGCTACGACGCCACCAAGAAGATCCTCGAGTGCATGACGACGCCCGAGGGCCTGGTGGAGACCGGTACGACGTTCGCGTACTACATCCCCTCCACCGCCGAGGGCCAGCAGGCCATCCTCGCCAAGGAGCCGAGCCTGAAGCCGTGGGTCGACGCCGTGAAGTCGGCCAAGGGCCGGACCAGCGACAACCTCGGCACCAAGTACCCGAAGATCTCCGAGGCGCTGTGGACCGGGGTGCAGAAGGCGCTGAGCGGCTCGGCCACCCCCGCCGACGCCCTCAAGCAGGCGCAGGCCCAGGCGAAGCAGGCCACCGGCGGCTGATCCGATGACCTCTCTCAGCAGCGAGGCGGTGACGATGAGCAGGGCGGCGCACGCGGCTCCCCGGCGGGGGCGCTCGCGGCAGTGGACGGCCTACGCCTTCCTCGCGCCGCTCGTCATCTACCTGCTCGTCTTCTACGCCTATCCGCTCTACCGCAACATCGACCTCAGCGTGCACGACTACACGCCGCGGGCGTTCGTGCGGGGCGACCCGGAGTTCACCGGGCTGGACAACTACCGCGACATCCTGTCCGACGACACCTTCCTGCGGGCGCTGCGCAACACGGCCCTGTTCACGCTGGTGTCCATCGCGGCGCAGTACGCCATCGGCCTGGCCCTCGCGGTCTTCTTCCACCGCAACTTCCGCCTGTCGGCGGTGTTGCGCGCGATGTTCCTCGTCCCGTGGCTGCTGCCGCTGATCGTCTCGGCCTCGACCTGGTCGTGGATGCTCAACAGCGACAACGGCATCGTGAACGCGGCGCTGGAGGCGTTCGGGATCGGCCAGATCAACTGGCTGACCTCTCCCGACACCTCGCTGCTGGCCGTCACGATCGCCAACATCTGGCTCGGCATCCCGTTCAACCTGGTGATCCTGTACGCCGGGCTGCAGAACATCTCCGCCGACCTGTACGAGGCCGCCGGCCTGGACGGGGCGAACGGGTGGCAGCGCTTCTGGCGCATCACCTTCCCGCTGCTGCGCCCGGTGTCGGCGATCACGCTGCTGCTCGGCCTGATCTACACGCTCAAGGTCGTCGACATCATCTGGATCATGACGAAGGGCGGCCCGGCGGACGCCTCGACGACGCTGGCCATCTGGTCCTACCGGGAGGCGTTCGGCACCGGCCAGCCCGACTTCTCGCCGGCGGCGGCCGTCGGCAACGTGCTCATCCTCATCGCCTTCGCCGCCGGGCTCCTGCACGTGCACCTGCAACGGAAGGAGGAGCGCGCATGAAGACCTGGAAGACCGTGGCAGGCGTCGTCCTCGTCGGGGTGATGCTGTTCCCGGTCTACTGGATGTTCAACGTCTCGCTCACCAGGACGGGCGACATGCGGGCGGACCCGCCCCACTGGTTCCCCTGGAACCCGACGTTCGAGGGGTACGCGGCGGCGTTCGCCCAGCAACTGCCGGCCCTGGCCACGAGCCTGTTCATCGGCCTCGGCACCGTAGCGCTCACGCTGCTCGTCGCCCTGCCCGCGGGCTACTCGCTGGCCAAGCTGCGCCCGCGCGGCGCGCGCGGGATCGACTTCCTGCTCCTCGTCGCGCAGATGATCCCGGCCGTCGTCATGGCCATGGGCTTCTACGCCATCTACATCAGGCTCGGGATGCTCAACACCGTCCCCGGCCTGATCGTCGCCGACTCGACGTTGGCCGTGCCGTTCGGGGTGCTGCTCTTCCGGGCGTTCATGGCGAGCATCCCCGGCGAGCTCATGGCCGCCGCGCAGATCGACGGGGCGAGCACCTGGCGGACGTTCCGGTCGATCATCCTGCCGCTGAGCCGCAACTCGGTGATCACGGTCTCGCTCTTCGCGTTCCTGTGGGCGTGGTCGGACTTCATCTTCGCCTCCACCCTCAACCGCAACAGCGACGTGATCCCGATCACGCTCGGCATCTTCCGCTACATCGGCAACAACACCACGCAGTGGAACTCGATCATGGCCACCGCCGTGATCGCGTCCGTCCCCGCGGCCTTCCTGCTGGTCCTCGCGCAGCGCTACATCGCCGCCGGGGTCACCGCGGGCGCCGTGAAGGACTGATCAGCAATTCGTCGAAAGGTTCACCACATGACCAGCCCCGTGCTGCCGTCCCACGGCCGGGTACGCCCCCTCGGGCTCGCGCAGGTCTCCATCAGCGGAGGGTTCTGGGGGAGCCGACAGGCCGTGAACGCCGCGGCGACGCTCGCCCACTGCGAGTCGTGGATGGAGCGCCTCGGCTGGCTCGCCAACTTCGATCAGGTCGCCGACGGGACGACCGGGCCCGACCGGCCCGGCTGGTCGTTCTCCGACTCGGAGGTCTACAAGCTCCTGGAGGCCCTGGCCTGGGAGAGCGCCCGCACCGGCGACCCGGGCGCGCAGGCGGCGATCAAGCGGCTCACCGTGCGGATCGCCCGCGCCCAGGACCCGGACGGCTACCTCAACACCTGCTTCGGGCACGGCACGCAGCCGCCGCGCTACAGCGACCTGGAGATGGGCCACGAGCTCTACAACACCGGCCACCTCCTGCAGGCCGCGGTCGCCCGGCTGCGCACGCACGGCGAGGACGACCTCGTACGGGTCGCGCGGCGCGCCGCCGACCACGTGTGCCGCACCTTCGGCCCGGACGGCCTGCCCGGGATCTGCGGGCATCCGGAGATCGAGGTCGGCCTGGCCGAGTTCGGCCGGGCGCTGGGGGAGGAGCGTTACGTCGAGCAGGCGCGGATCTTCCTCGACCGCCGCGGGCACGGCACGCTCAGGGACATCCCCCTGGGGCGCGCCTACTTCCAGGACGACATCCCCATCCGGGAGGCCGACGTGTGGCGCGGCCACGCGGTCCGCGCGCTCTACCTCACCGCCGCCGCCGTGGACGTCGCCGTCGAGCGCGGGGACGACGAG
This sequence comes from Nonomuraea sp. JJY05, assembly GCF_043496855.1. Taxonomy (NCBI): domain Bacteria; kingdom Bacillati; phylum Actinomycetota; class Actinomycetes; order Streptosporangiales; family Streptosporangiaceae; genus Nonomuraea; species Nonomuraea sp. JJY05. The sequence continues at coordinate 34,151 of NZ_JBIEIS010000063.1, read as the reverse complement.
CTGCTGCGAGCCGTGGAGCGGCAATGGGAGCGCTCGGTCGCGCGCCGCACGTACATCACGGGCGGGATGGGCTCGCGCCACCAGGACGAGGGCTTCGGCGAGGACTGGGAGCTGCCGCCGGACCGGGCGTACTGCGAGACGTGCGCCGGCGTCGCCTCGATCATGGTGTCCTGGCGCCTGCACCTCGCCACCGGCGACGTCCGCTACACCGACCTGATCGAGCGCACGCTCTACAACGTCGTCGCGACCTCCCCGAGCTCCGACGGCACGGCGTTCTTCTACGCCAACCCCCTCCACCAGCGGGCCCCGGGCCGGCCGGCGGACCCGGACGAGGTGAGCCCGCGCGCCGAGGCCGGCGTCAGGGCCGCCTGGTTCGACGTGTCCTGCTGCCCCACCAACGTCGCCCGCACCCTGGCCGGCCTCCAGGGCTACCTCGCCACCACCGACGACGACGGCCTGCAGCTCCACCAGTACGCCCCCTCGACCGTCCGCGCCGAGCTGCCGGACGGGCGGCAGATCGCGGTGGAGGTCGAGACCGCCTACCCCGACAGCGGAACCGTCCGCGTGCGGATCCTGGAGGACGGGCTCTGGACGCTCGCGCTGCGGGTCCCCGCCTGGGCCGCCGGGGCCACGCTCGCCGAGGACGGGCGGGCGCGGCCGGTCGAGCCCGGCATGGCCACGGTGCGGCGCGCGTTCCGGGCGGGCGAGGTGATCACGCTCGACCTGCCGATGGAGCCCCGCTTCACCTGGCCGGACCCCCGCATCGACGCCGTACGCGGCTGCGTCGCCGTCGAGCGCGGCCCGGAGGTCCTGTGCGCCGAGTCCCACGACCTCCCGCACTCCGGCGGGCTCGACGCCCTGGCGATCGACCCCCGGGCCGTCCCCCGATCCGAGCCCGGCGGAGTGCTGGTCCGCGGCCGCCTGGCCGCGCCCCCCGACCGGCCGTGGGCCTATTCCGGCGCCGCGGCTGCCTCCGCGGCGGACGTCGAGTGGTTCGACGTGCCGCTGCGGCCGTACCACTCGTGGGCCCGTCGCGGCCCGTCGAGCATGCGTGTCTGGTTGCCCATCGAAGGAGAGTGACACGATGTCCCGATTCCGAGTGCTCGCCTTAGCCCTGGTCACCACGGCCACTGCCCTGGTGACCACCTCACCCCCGGCCGCGGCCGCCGGCGCGACGCTGACCGTCAACGTCGCGCAGCCGTTCCGGCCGGTCACCCACGTCGCCTCCGGCGGCCTGTACGGCCTGGCCGAGAACTCCCGGCCGGCCGACTCCACCCTCCTCCCGATCAAGGTCAACTCCCTGACCCAGCCCGCGCCCGGCGTCGGCCAGCGCCCCAACGGCCAGCCGCCCGGCGGCGACTCCCTGCTGGTGGCCCCGCAGGCCACCCGGGTCGGCGCGGGCGAGTTCATCCGGATGCCGGACATCTATCCCGACTTCCCGTACAGGTGGGTGAGCTGGGACGACTGGCTGGCCAAGGTCAACACCATGGTCAACGCCCGGCTGTCGGCCACCTCGGTCACGAACGTCATCGGCTGGGAGCTCTGGAACGAGCCCGACTACACCTGGAACACCGCCGCGGCGGGCAACTTCAACGACGCCTGGGCGCGTACGTACCGGGCGGTGCGCGCGCTCGACACGCTCACGCCGATCGTCGGCCCCAGCACCGCCACCTACAACCGCTCCTGGATGCAGTCGTTCCTCACCAACGCCAAGAACACCGGCACCCTGCCGGACATCATCTGCTGGCACGAGCTGCAGAACCCCACCCGGATCGCCTCCGACATCGCCGACTACCGCAACCTGGAGTCCTCGCTCGGCATCAGCCCGCGCCGCATCTCCATCAACGAGTACGCCGCTACCAGCGAGGTCGACGTGCCCGGCCGGATCGCCAGTTACGTCGCCAAGCTGGAGCGGGGCGGCGTGGAGTCCGCGCACCGGGCCTTCTGGTACGAGTACGGCACCATGAACGGCCTGGTCGTCAACAACAACCAGCCCACCGGCACCTGGTGGCTGTACAAGTGGTACGGCGACATGGCCGGGAACATGGTCACGACGTCGACGACCACGACGACGGGCCTGGACGGGTTCGCCTCCTACGATGGGACCCGCAAGATCGTCAACGTGGTGTTCGGCAACGAGGCCGGCACCAACACCGTCAACCTCACGGGCCTCGGCGCACTCGGCTCCAGCGTCCGCGTCACGCTGACCTCCACCCCGTCCAGCGGCCGCTTCACCGCCGTCACCGCCCCCACCACCGTCTCCACGACCACCCGGACGGTCAGCGGCGGCCAGCTCAGCGTGTCCGTGCCCAACATGGTGGCCACCAGCGCCTACCAGCTCGTCGTCGAGCCGGTCAGCGGGGTGCCCTCCTACCAGCAGCGCTACGAGGCCGAGAACGCCTCCGTCTTCCGCGCCCAGCGGCTGAGCGCCTCCAGCGCGTCGGGCGGCGGCTACGTGGGCCGGATCGACAACTCGGGCACGCCGCGTACCGACAGCTACGTCGACTTCGTGGTGAACGTGCCCACGGCGCGCTCGTACACGATGACCATCGGCTACGCCAACGGCACCGGCGCCACCGCGACCCAGGGCCTGGCCTACAACGGCGGCGCCTGGAGCACGGTCAGCTACCCGCCCACGTCGGCGTGGGGCGAGTTCGGCGCCACCGTCAGCGTCACCGTGACGCTCCGGGCCGGGTACAACGTGATCCGCCTGGCCAAGGGCTCGCCGTTCTTCGCCGGCGGCACCGGATACGCCGAACTCGACTACATCCAGCTCACCTGACCCGCGCGGCGGTCCGGCACGGCCCGCCGGACCGCCCGTACGTCAGGGTTTGCGTCCCACGCCGCAGACCGCGTTGATCTCCGCGGGCCGCGGCGGCGCGCCCGCCGGGGGCCGCCAGAGCGGCGTGGAGACCACGCCCGGGTCCACGAGCTCGAGCCCTTCGAAATGTACGGCGAGCCGCTCGGGGCTGCGCAGCGTGTAGGGGAAGGCGGCCCGCTCGTTGTAGGAGCTCACGGCCGCCACCAGCGAGGGGTTGACGTCGGCGCCGTCGGACAGCGCCAGGTGGCTGCCGGGCGGCAGCGCCGCGACGTACCGGCGGACGAGGCCGGCGGCGAGGTCGTCGTCGGGGATCTGGCCGGCGATGCTGAGCATCATCAGGCCGATCGGCCGGGAGAAGTCCAGGGTCTCGGCCGCCGCGGCGAGGATGGCGTCGGGGTCGCGCACGTCGGCGTCGACGTAGGCGGTCCCGCCCTCCGGGGTGCCGGCGAGCAGGGCGCGGGCGTGCACGAGCACCAGGGGGTCGTTGTCGACGTAGACGACGCGGGACTCCGGGGCCAGGCGCTGCGCCACCTCGTGCGTGTTGTCGGCGGTGGGCAGGCCCGAGCCGATGTCGAGGAACTGCCGGATGCCCGCCTCCGTGACGAGGTAGGTGACCGCTCGCCGGAGGAACTCGCGCTGCAGCATGGCCACCTGCGCGAAATCGGGGAACATGCGCAGCAGGGTGTCCCCGGCCTCGCGGTCCACGTCGTAGTTGTCCTGCCCGCCGAGCAGGTAGTTCCAGACCCGGGCGGAATGCGGCTTCGTACGGTCGATCCTGGGGTCGGCGTCCATTTTGGAAGCCTATCCACGTGGCGGGCCGCAGGCGGCGTGTCAGACTGCGAATATGGCCCACACCCATGATGCAGAGGACCCGGCGTGTGCGGTGGCCCACAGCGAGGCTCCCGCCGAGCCTGCCGGGCGGACGCTGGTGGCCGTCTTCGCCTCGCCGGTGGCCGAGTGCCTGCTGAGGTTCGGCGCCGAGCTCGGCTTCCGCCCGGTCCTCTTCGAGCCCGATGCTGAGCGCCGTCTCGAGGGGTTCACGGCGGTTACCGAACTCGGCGCCTTCCTCGACGCCACGGCCGACGTGGTGCTCACCGACCATCATCGCGAGGAGATCGGACCGATCCTTCGCGACGTGCTCAAACATCCCGTCCGGTGGGTCGGCATCATGGGCAGCGCCCGCCACACCGCGCCGCACGTGCGGGCGCTGGCCGACCTCGGCGTGCCGCCGGAGGAGATCGCCCGGGTGCACCGGCCCATCGGGCTCAACATCGGCTCGCGCACCCCGCCCGAGATCGCCGTCGCCACCCTGGCCGGGCTGATCGCCGACCGCAACGCCCGCCCGGGCGGGTTCGCCTTCTAACCGCTGGTCAGCACGCCCGCCTGCGCGACGCCGGCAAGGCCCGCCGCATGGACGCGCCCATCGGTCAGCGCAGGTGAGCGGCCGACCAGCAGTCCACCGCGCCCGGCTTGCCGCACCTCCTCAGGCCGTCGAGGACCTTGCTCAGGGCGGCGGTCCTGGCGTTGCGGGGGTCGTTGGACTCCTCGCGCGGATCGGTGACGGTGTTGTAGTACTCGGGCGTCGGATCGCCCTTGTACTCGACATAGAGCTCTCCGGCCGTGCGCACGGCGGAGTAGCTGGGCGGCCGGGAGTTGCCCTTCTTCATGGCGTCCGCGTCGGGGTCGGGCTGGCCGGGCGCGTGGGGGTTCGGCTTGACGTGCTCGATCAGCGCCGCGTCGCGCCAGCCGGTGACGTTCCGGCCCTGGATGAGGGGCAGCAGGCTGCGCCCGTCGCGGCTGTCGCGCGTCGCCGCGCCGACGCCGGCCATGTCGAGGAAGGTCGCGAACAGGTCCACGTTCTGGGCGATGGCGTGGCTCACGAGGTCGCCGCGCGGCCCCGAGGCCGGGCGCCTGACCAGGAGCGGCACCCGTACGTCGTGGTCGTAGGCCGAGGCCTTGCCCCGCACCAGGCGGTGCTGCCCGAGGTGGAAGCCGTTGTCGCTGGTGAAGACGACGTACGTGTTCAGCTTCTCCTGCTCGGTCAGCGCGGACAGGACGCGCTGCACCATGTCGTCGATCGACTGCACCATGCGGATCCGGTTGCGGAAGTCCTCGCGGAGCTTCTCGGTGATCTTCGGGCCGATCGGCGCCCGCCGTACCCAGGAGGGCTTGTCGGCGGTGTCCTCGTTGAACGACGGCAGGGTGGTCACGTCGATGGAGTCGCAGTCGGGGCCGCCGCAGTCGCCATGGGGGAACTCCCCGGCGGGGAAGCGGTCCTTCGGCCGGTCGCGCGGCGCGGGCGGGAAGCGCGGCTCCGTGTCGCCGGGCTTGACGTTGACCCTGTTGTGCGGTGAGAACGGGGAGACCTGGAGGAAGAAGGGCTCGCCGGGGGCGTACCGGCGGGACCGCTCGAGGAAGCCCACCGCCCGCTGCCCCAGCTCGTCGACCAGGTATTCGCCTCCGGAGGCGTCGATCGGCCGCCGGCCGCCCGCCTCCTCCTTGACATAGCGGGTGAGCTTGTACCTGAACTCGTTGTAGCCGCCGCTCGCCGTCACGTGCCACTCGTCCCAGCCGGCCGGGACGTGGTAGCCGGGGCTCGCGGGATACTCGTTGATGTACTTGCCGAGGTAGCCCGTGCGATATCCGGCCTGGTGCAGGGAGACGGCGTACGTCCTGCCCTCGTGCTTCGCGAACGCGCCGTATCCGCCGTGGTCGTAGCCCTGGTTGGTCCGCACGCCCGTGTTGTGCGGGAACTGCCCGGTGAACATGGTGGCGCGGGACGGGCAGCAGAGCGAGTCGGCCACGTAGTAGTCGGTGAACGTGGTGCCGTCGTGGCTCAGGCTCTTGACCGTGTCCATGTACTGGAGCAGCTCGGCGGACATGTCGTCGACGAGGAAGAAGATGATGTTCGGCCGCTTGGGTGCGGCGACGGTGCCGGCGCCCGCCGGGGACGCGACGGTCAAGGCGAGGACGACGGCCAGCGCCACCGCCAAGCTTTTCCTGATATATCCGGACATCGGGGAGAACAGCCTCTTTGGCAGGGGACGGGAGGTTGGGGGTGCGATGCACGGTAATTCAGGACAAAGCACTCAATCAACTTCATACCACCCGCGAGGGCATGCTCCGGAGCTGGGAAATCCCGGCCGGCCCTCATGGGCGCGGCCGGGGCGAACGGCCGGTGTCTAGCTCCAGATGCCCGGAACCTCGGCCGGCACCTTGTCTCCGAGCTGCTCCCGGTCGAGCACGTCTCCCTGCAGAGGCAGGAGAACGGTGACCTCGCGACCCCAGTCCGAGTAGCGGGTGCTCGACTCGACCGTCAGGGAGCCGTCGTTGATGGGCAGGACGGCCTTGGCGGACAGCCGCTCGACCAGGCCGTTCCCGCCGAACCACAGGGTGTAGGCGATCTTGCCGTCGCGGCCGCTCTTGGACCGCGTACCGAAGCGCGACACGAACGAGGGGGACACCGCCGCGAGCTTGGTGGCCTTGATGGAGCCCTTCAACACCCCGTCACGCCAGGAGGTGCGGTGGGACAGGAGCGTCTTGAGCGTGGCGGGCTCCAGGATCTCCAGCACCAGGTTGCTCGGCGGCGGGCTGACCTGCCCGTAGCGCACCCAGCTCGTGCCCTGGGGCAACGCGTGATCGACCACCGGGCCGGAGACGTAGCTCACGTCCCGCGTGGAGATCATATTGATGGGCCCTTGCCGCAGGGCCTCGACCTCCTCCGGCCTCGACTTCTTCACGCTGCGCAGGAGGTCCTCGCTGTACTGCAGGGTCTGGGCCACATCGGACGCGGCCGCGCCGCGCCGGTCGAACCCGATCGTGCCCTCCAGCCCCGAGGTGACGACCAGGCTGCGCGTGTACGTCACCTTCGCCGTGGACTGGACGTTGACGGCTCTGCCGTCGGCTAACTCGGCCTTGAGCGCCTTGACCGGGTCGATCTTGGGTGCCGCTTGCGCGGGCGTGGCGGTGAGTTGCACCACGCCCGCGACCACGGCGACACCTATGATGGCTCGCTTCATGGGTTTCCTTGGGAACGGTCCGAAAAGTCGCGAACAATCTGGTGCATCGAAGATCATCAGTCAAGTCGAACCATGACATCCGGTATTTCCCGGGCGCTCTGTTCCCTTGATCTCACGCCGAACGGGGACGAGCATGGTCAACGGCGGTCGACGATCAGGGGAGACGTGCCGGCGTGAACGACCACAGCGGAGACACGCGCAAGATCCGGAGCGCGGCCCCACCCGGGCTCTGCCCGGTCCGGCGCGCCGACGACGGAACGTGGGAGGTCCGCGGTTACGCGCAGGCCCGCGCCGTGCTGCGCAGCGACGACACCGTCCAGGCCGGGCTGGGCATCGAGACCGTGGAGAAGCTGCCCGCCAGGATCCGCCGACCGGTCCTCTACCGGGACGGGCCCGAGCATCGCGAGGACCGCCGCCAGACCGCGCGGTACTTCACGCCCCGCAGGGTGGACGAGCGCTATCGCGACCTGATGGCGCGGGTCGCGGAGAGCCGGCTCGCCGAGCTGCGGGCGACGGGGCAGGCGCAGCTGTCGGAGCTGAGCTTCGGCATGGCGATCGAGGTGGCGAGCGCGATCATCGGCCTCACGTCCAGCAGGCCCGGGATCCGCGGCAGGCTGGAACGCTTCTTCCCCGAGAAGTTCGGCAGGCCCGGCCTGACCAGCCTGACCGGCATCTACTGGCTGGTCAGGCAGAACGTCAGCTGGCTGAGCGTCTACCTGGCCGACGTGCGCCCGGCGATCCGCGCCCACCGCCGCGAGCCGCGCGACGACCTCATCTCGCACCTGATCTCCGAGGGATGCACGGACGCCGAGATCCTCGGCGAGTGCCTGACCTTCGCAGCGGCCGGCATGGTGACCACGCGCGAGTTCATCTGCGCCGCGGCCTGGCACCTGTTCACCGACGAGGCGCTGCTGCAGCGCTACCGCGCCGCCGACGAGCTCGGCCGCCTCGCCGTTCTGCACGAGATCCTGCGGCTCGAACCCGTGGTCGGGCGGCTGCGCCGGCGCACCACCGCCGCCCTGGACCTGGTCGGCGACGACGGGCCCGTCACGGTGCCACCGGGCGCGGTGATCGAGGTGTTCGTCGACGCGGCGAACACCGACCCCCGAGCCGTGGGCTCGCAGCCGCTGTCGATCTGCCCCGGCCGCGCCATCGAGGGGAGCACGAGCGGCGCGGCGCTGTCCTTCGGCGACGGGCCGCACCGGTGTCCGGGAGCGGGCATCGCCATCCTGGAGACGGACGTCTTCCTCAGCCGCCTGTTCGCCATGGACGGCGTGCGGATGGCGGCGGCGCCGCGCGTGAGCTTCAACAACGACATCGGCGGCTACGAGATCCGCGGGCTGGTGGTGAGCGTCGGGGCGTCATGACTCGGCCAGGGCGACCGCCCTGTCCAGGACGCGCCGGGCGTCGCGCGCCGAACGCCTGCCCAGCCCGCAGGCGGGGGAGACGTCCACCGTACGGGCCAGGGCGCTCTCCACGAGGCCCAGGATCCTGCGCTGGTCGGCTTCCTCCTGGGCCTCGTGGACCAGCCCGGCGGCGAACCTGACGCCCTGGGGCAGCGCGGCCAGGGACGCAAGGCCCCGGTAGAAGCCCGCTTCCACCGGCGGGGGCAGGTCGCCCGCCGCCAGCGGAACGTGGACGAACTCCAGTGGGCGGCCCCGCGGCCAGGCCCGCAGCAGCGCGTTGACCAGGGACACCGCGGGTCCGACGTCGTCCAACCGCCTCAGCGCCCGGTTGCCGAGGTCGCCGACGCACAGGTGGACGCCGAAGCGGGTGCCCGCCGGCGCGGCGGCGGCCTGCTTGACCATGCCGCGGACCAATGCTCGCGCGACCGCCGCCCGCAGCGGGCGGGGGGCACCGGCCACCATGACCAGCTCGGCGGGCACCTCGAGCTGGAACAGCACGTCCCGGCCGCCCCACCGGGAGATCTCCGCGATCTCCCGGGCGAGCGCGCCCCGGAAGGCCCCGCGGCGGGTGAACGCCCCCGCCGGTCCGAAGGAGAAGAGCGCGAGGTCCAGGTCGCCGGGGATGCCGACCTGGAACGACACGCCTTCCAGCCCGTGCTCCGCGCGGATCTCCTTGAACGCCTCGTAGCTCTCCCCGGCGGCGGCCGCGTGACCGGTGCGCAGTGAGGCGGCGGTGAGCCGGTGCCCGCGCCTCACCCTGAAGACCGGACGGTCGTCGTAGTCGGACCAGTTCCCCTCGGTCCGCAGTTCGACGTCCGGATGCTCGCGCAGGCCGTCGATGACGTGGAGGATCCAGTTGCGGCGGGCGCCGACCTCCCCGTCCGCCAGCGTCCTGAGATACGGGCCCACCGTGCTCGCCATGACGGTCATGGCCTGGTGGGCGTCCGCGGCCGGATAGCTTCCGACGAGATGGATGCGGCGGGGGGACATGCGTCTTCTCCTCGTCAGCCCGCCGTCAAGGAGGCGGCGACTTCACCGACCGTACGCTCCCCGAGTGTGCTGAGTACGTTCCCCGTCCGGCCCGCTCCGAAGCGAGTCAGGAGGCGCCGGTGCCGCGTGCCGCGGTGACCACCACTGTGGCGTACCGCATCGTGAAGTGGCCTCCCGCCGCGTCGACGGCGGCGCCGACGCCCGCGAGCACCTCCTGCAGCGTGGCCGCCGGCAGCCGGGTGTGGACGCCGGTGGTGGGCAGCAGGTCCAGCCACTCGTCGCGGGTGTAGGTCCGCTCCCAGTCGAACCGCCACTGCTCCACCTCGCCGAACGCGCCCGCCTGCCGGATGCCGTCGGCGGCCTTGGCGCGCAGCGCCGCGTACGCGTCCGGGTCGGACAACCCGCGCTGGTAGATCGGCGCGTCGGGCATGATCCTGCGGTAGACCGCGGCCATGGCTTCACTGAGATCGGGCGGGGTCTGGAACGCGTTCCAGAACACGGCCAGCCGTCCCTCGGGACGCAGCACCTGCGCCGCCTTGGCCGCGCCGGCGGCCGGGTCCACCCAGTGCCAGGCCTGTCCGGCGATGACCGCGTCGAAGTCCCGGCCGGCGGGCTCCCAGGTCTCGAACGTCGACACCTCGACCTCGAGCCCTTCGCGCCGCGCGAAGCCGGCCATCCGCGCGTCGGGGTCGACCCCGAGCACCTTGCAGCCGGCCGCCTGGAACTGCCGGGCCTCGATGCCGGTGCCGCAGCCCACGTCGAGGACGTCGGGGCCGGGGCTGCCGGCGACGATCCGGGTCACCATGGCGTCGGGGTAGTGGGGCCGGGTCCGGTCATAGCGTTCGGCGTCCACGCCGAACGATTCCGCCATTTGCCGAGCTTGATGCGGCTCGGGCTCGGGAGGAGAGCCTCCCGGCTGCGCTATAGTGGGCATGCGCCCACTATGAATGGGCATGTGCCCACTCGTCAACCTGGCGAGGCCGGACGATGGAAGGCGGGATGCGCGGTGCCGACCGGGGTGGCCCTCCGCGACGTGCGTGAGCAGCTGTTCGACGCCGCCGACCGGATCCTGTCGCGGGACGGGCCGAGCGCGCTGACCAGCCGGGCGGTCACGACCGAGGCGGGCTGCGCCAAGGGCGTTCTGCACCGGCACTTCGAGGACTTCGACGCCTTCCTCGCCGAGTTCGTGCTCGATCGCGTCGACCGGATGGACGCCCAGGCCGCCGCGCTGCGCGAATCCGCCGGGACCGGCACCGTCGCCGGCAACCTCGCCGACTCGCTGACGGCCCTGTTCGGGTCGGTCGCCGTGTCGATCGTCGCCCTCGTCACCTTCCGGGACGAGCTGCGCGCCCGGCTGCGCCGGACCTGGCCGGCCGGCGTCCCGGTCCTGACGGAGGCCTGCGTCATGATCGCCTCCTACCTCCGCGCGGAGCGGGACCTGGGGCGCATCGCGGCCGACGCCGACGTCGACACGCTCGCTCCGACCCTGATCGGGACCGGCCACCTGCTGTTCGCCGACCGGACGGGCGCCCCGCCGGAGCCCGCCGCCGTCCGCAAGATGGTGGCGACGGTCATCGCCGGCGTCGAACGATGACCGGCCGGGACCGGTTCAGGTCCGGCGCAGATCGGGCGTCCTCGTCGCTTCGCCGGGCTCGCTCGCCTGTGGATCGAGCGTGGAGGCCCAGCCCGCGAGGAGGGCGAGCGCGTCGTGGGCCGCGGTGCCGGGTTCGGCGCTGAAGGCGGTGAGGGTCAGGCCGGGGTCGGCGGGCAGGGGCATGGCTTCGAAGGGGAGCCTGAGGTCGCCGACGACGGGGTGGTGGAAGTTCTTGACGCCGGTGTGGTGCAGGCGGACGTTGTGGGCGGCCCACAGGGTGCGGAATTCCTCGCTGCGGGTGGCGAGTTCGCCGACCAGGTCGGTCAGGGACCGGTCGTAGGGATCGCGTCCTGCTTCGGTACGCAGCAGGGCCACGGTGGTGTGGGCGGACTCGTCCCAGTCGGGGAAGAAGTCCCGGGCGCGAGGGTTGAGGAACCGGAATCGGGCGAGGTTGACGGGCCTGACGGGATCGTCGAAGACGGGTGCGTACAGTGCCCGGCCGAGCCGGTTGGCGGCGATGATGTCCAGGCGTCCGTTGCGGACGTAGGCGGCCGCGTCGGTCATGGAGTCCAGCAGGAGCTGGATGCCGGGCCGGATCTGCTGCTGGGCGGGGCGGCGGCGGGCGCCGGGGCCGGCGTTGGCGGTTCTGGCCAGGTCGAACAGGTGGGCGCGTTCGGCTTCGTCCAGTTTCAGGGCGCGGGAAAGCGATTCGAGGACGCTCTCGGAGACGCCGCTGAGGTTGCCCCGTTCCAGGCGGGCGTAGTACTCGGCACTGACGCCGGCGAGCATGGCGACCTCTTCGCGCCGCAACCCGGGCACGCGCCGGTGGCCGCCGTAGGCGGGCAGGCCGGCCTCCTGTGGGGTGATCTTGGCTCGCCGCGAGACCAGGAACTCGCGGACCTCACTGCGGTTGTCCATGTTTTCCCAGGGTAGGCCGGGTTTTGCTGCTGTGGGGTGTTCTGTCAGTACAGGGAACAGCAGGAACTTCCTGCGTCTGTCTCATCAGGGGTTTGCTGGCCGGTGCCGGAGTCGTGCGTGCCGGACGCACCCGGCCGGCCCGACCGCAGCCTGATTTCCATCGTGCTGCCCGCGAAGGCGCCGAGCCTCGGGCACCGTGCGGGCCGCGACGCCGTCGGGCACCCCCGCTGCTGCGGTGCGACAGAGAGGAGATGACCATGAACAAGCGAACTCTCGGACGTGACCTCGAGGTCTCGGAGATCGGGCTCGGCTGCATGGGCATGAGCCAGAGCTACGGCCCCAACCCCGGCAGCCGGCAGGAGATGATCGCGTTCATCCGGGCAGCGGTGGAGCGTGGCGTCACGTTCTTCGACACCGCCGAGGTCTACGGGCCGTTCATCAACGAGCGACTGGTCGGTGAGGCCCTCGCCCCCGTGCGCGATCAGGTCGTGATCGCCACGAAGTTCGGATTCGCCTTCGACGACGACGGCCGCCAGATCGGGCTGTCCAGCCGGCCCGAGCACATCCGGCAGGCCGTCGACGGCTCGCTCCAGCGGCTGGGCGTCGAGGTGATCGACCTGTACTACCAGCACCGCGTCGACCCCGATGTGCCGATCGAGGACGTCGCCGGAGCGGTCAAGGAGCTGCTCCAGGCGGGCAAGGTCCGGCACTTCGGCATGTCCGAGGCGGCCGCCGGGACCATCCGCCGCGCCCACGCCGTCCAGCCCGTGACCGCCGTGCAGAGCGAGTACTCCCTGTGGTGGCACAGGCCCGAGCAGGAGGTCCTCCCCGTCCTGGCGGAGCTCGGCATCGGGTTCGTCCCCTACAGCCCGCTCGGCAAGGGCTTCCTCACCGGCAAGGTCGATGAGGCCACCGCCTTCGACAGCACCGACATCCGCGCGAGCATCCCGCGCTTCACCCCCGAGGCGAGGAAGGCGAACCAGGCACTCGTCGACCTCCTGGGCGCCATCGCCCGGAGCAAGGGCGCCACATCCGCCCAGATCGCCCTGGCCTGGCTGCTGGCCCAGCACCCCTGGATCGTCCCGATTCCCGGCACCCGCCGGCTGGAGCGCCTGGAGGAGAACATCGGCGCCGCCGACGTCGAGCTCACCACCGATGACCTCGAACGGATCGACACCGCCGCGGCCGAGATCGACATCCAGGGCGCCCGCTACCCCGACCACCTCGAACGCATGACCGGCCTGTGACCCACCGTCACCACCACCAGGAAGGGACCTTCGTCATGGCTTCATGGACCAGCGACGAGCTCAGCCGCATCGGCACGGCGGACGAGCTGCGGATCGCGCCCGTCCGCGACGACGGCACGCCGCGCACCCCGGTGCCCATCTGGATCGTCCGTGACGGCGACGATCTTTACATCCGCTCCTACCGAGGCCCCGACGGCACCTGGTACCGGGCCGCCCGAGCCAGCCACCACGCCCACATCACCGCGGGCGGCATCGACAAGGACGTCGCCCTGGCCGAGGAGAACGATCCGGGCGTCAACGACCGGATCGACGCGGCCTACCGCACCAAGTACCGCCGCTACGGCAGCACCTATGTCACCCCCATGGTCGCCACCCAGGCCCGAGCCACCACCCTCAAGCTCCTGCCACGACCATGACCGACGGCACCGTCGATCGCCGGTGCCGGCCAGGCGGGTGATGTCGTTCCCGCGGTGATCTCCCGCTCGGCCGCCGCTCTCATGCGACCTCCAGCGGCGGCCCGATATCGCGGTCCGGTCAGCCCCCTGGCCCCCGGCGACGATCGACCAGCGGCTGCCGCCGAGCACGGACCGGTCTGCTTGCGCGCCGTCGTCCCCGCGCCGATGGGCGGCCGGAACCCGCCCGAAGGTCATCGCGACCTGCCCGGGTGGTGGCCTCGCTCAGGCGGGCGGCGTCGATGAGCCCGTTGCCGCCGTCCGGCGCCTTCTTACGCACCAGCGCCGGGAAGTTCGCCCCGTGGGGGAGCACGACGTCCGCCCCCAGCCGGCCCCGGCTCACGAGCGTTCTTGATCGATGACTGCGGTGACCTCGGCCTCGATGAGAATGCCGGGCTCGAAGAGGATCTCCACCCCGATCAGCGCGAGCGGTGGCGTGGCGATGTCGAATTCGCGGGCCGCCTGTTCGATGCCCGCGTTGAAGGCGTCGTACATCTCCCTCTTCCAGCCGGCGGCGTACCACGTGAAGCGGACGACGTCGTGGAACGTCGCTCCGGCCGCGTCGAGCGCCTTGGCGAGGTTGCGATAGACCTGGGCGACCTGTCCGGCGAGGTCGCCGGGTGCCACGAGCTCGCCGTTCTCGTCCCAGGCGACCTGTCCCGCGATGTGGACCTGCCTGCTACCCGTCGCCACCGCCACGTGGTGGTAGATCGGGACTCGGACGTGCTTGTCAGGGTTGATGAGCGCGACGGCCATGAGCTTTCCCATCAGTCGTTTCCGTAGTCTCTTGCGGTTACTGAGAAACCATAGGAGAGTGTTCGCTGACGTGGAAGAACGAACTTTCTAGTGACTGGGGAACCGGATGGTGACCAAGCAGTTCAGCGGCTCGTCCGATGAAGCGGATCTGAGGCGCGCGGACTCCCTGGCGCGGGAGATCTTCTCCGATGTCGCCAACAAGTGGGCGTTGCTGATCATCGAGGCTCTCGGTGAGCGCACCCTGCGCTTCAGCGAGCTGCGGGACGAGGTCGAGGGCATCAGCCACAAGATGCTCACCCAGAACCTGCGCATGCTGGAGCGCAACGGCCTCGCCGAGCGAAAGGTCCACCCCACCGTGCCGCCACGGGTGGAGTACACCCTCACCGAGCCGGGCCAGGCCTTGCGCGCAACCGTGGACTTGATCTGCGGCTGGACCCACCAGTACTTCGGTCACATCGAGGCCGCCCGCCGCGGCTTCCACGCCTGAACAGCTCACGCAGGCGGGACGAGGGGCGATCCGCGGCGACAAGAGCCGCTCGTGCCTCGAAGATCACATCCGCGCCCTCGAGGTGGCGGAATTGCCGCCGTAGCCGGGGCGGAGCGGCGACTGCTTGAGGTCCTGGAGGATGCGCGGGCCTTGCTGGTCAACGTCCGTAACATGCCTTTTGCGATGGTGTGGGCTATGGTCGGCCCTATGACGGGACCGTGGAGAACACCACAAAGGTCCATCGCGTTCGTCGGCGTGATGGTCCTGGTCCTGCTGTCCCTGGTGGCGCTGATGCTGACCGCCGCCCCCGGCAGGGCAAGTGGTCCCGTCGTCGTGCAAGAGGCCTCCGGCCCGGCGTGGAGCCTGGGCGGATGGGACACCGACCTGTCCAGCCTGCCGCCGCAGGCGAGCGGTGTCCGCGAGCACCACGTGCTGTCGCTGTGGCCGCCGCTGCGCGGCGAACGCCACAGCGAGCTCGCCCATCTGGCGCTGCTGCCGCCACCGGGCTCGGACGCGGACACGCTCCGCGATCCTCAACAGCTGGCGCACCGCACCGCGGGATCGCGCAGCCCGCCGCTCACCTAGCCGACGTCTTCCCCGTCGCGCTCTGCGGCCACGCGCGCCGCGGAGTCTGACGGCACGTCCACGCCCGCGCCCGGGTCCAGAGCGCCCGCGTTCCGGGCGCCGCGCCCCCGGGCCCCCGCGCCCGCGTCCAGGGCGCCCGCGTCCTGGGCGTCAGCGTCCTGGGCGTCCGCCGGGCGCCGGGTCCGTGCGTGCCGTTGCGCCTGGAGACGTCCGCCGATCATCCCTGTGGCAGGAGAAGTGACAGGGCCACCTGTCTTTCCCTCGACGTCGGCTAGGAGCTGATTATCGTCATGCCGTTTGTCAGATCCCTCCGCGGACCCGGTTCGGCCGTCCTCGTCAGGCGGCCCGGCCCGGTGGCACGTGGGAGCGCGAAATGAGCTCGATGCGGCGCCTCGTGGCGCTCGACCTGGGCACCGCGCGTACCCGATCGCTGGCCTTGAGCGGGCACACCGTCGCCGACCGGCCGTCGGCGATCATGAGGCGAGCCTCCGGCGCGGCGGAGGTGGTGCGGCCCATCCGGTACGGCATGGTGGCCGACCCGGGCGCCTGCCTTCGGCTGGTGCGCCTGGTGTTGCAGGACACCCGGCTCTACGACACCCGGCCGCCGGCACGGGTCCTGGCCGGGGTGCCGATGGCGGCGTCGCCGAGCGACCGCCGGGCGGTCCACGCCGCGGTGACCGAGATCGCCGAGTGCGAGGTGATGCTGGTGGAGGAGCCGCTGGCCGCCGCCGTCGGCGTCGGCCTGGACGTCCTCGATCCCCGGCCCTGCCTGGTGCTGGACGTCGGGGCGGGCATCGTCGAGGCCGTGGCCATCGGTGAGGGGGCCGTGGCCGACGCGGTCTCCCTCCAGCTCGGCGCCACCACCGCCGCGGGGCTGCCGTCGTACGCGCTGGAGAGCGTCGTCGACATGACGGCGGGACTGCTGCGCCGCCTGCCGACCGGGTCGCGCGCCCCGGGCCTGGTGGTCACCGGCGGCGGCGCTCATCAGGAGCAGCTGCTGAGCCGCCTGCGCGCCGCGCTGCCGCTGCCGATCAACGTGGCGCCCCAGCCGCAGCACGCCACCATCCGCGGCCTGATGCGCCTGTGCCTGCAGCCGGCTCTGGCCGAGAGCCTCGGCCTGCGCGCCCGCTGACGTATTCCCTTCGCAGAAAGGACCTTCCATCATGACCGAGCATCACGCGACCGCACACCTCAGCAGCGTGCAGCTCCAGTCGCTGCGCCAGGACCTGCAGCAGCAGCTGGAGCAGCGCAGGCGGCACCTGGACGGGCTGCGGGTGCAGGAACGGGACGGCAGCGGCGCCGACGACACGTGGCAGGAGCTGGTCGTCTCGATCACCGCCGCCGAGCGCGCCGTCGCCGAGCTGTCCCAGGCCTACGACAGGCTGGTGGCCGGCACCTACGGCCGCTGCGCGGGCTGCCAGGCGGCCATCCCGTTCGAACGGCTCAAGGTCCGGCCGCTGGCCCGCAACTGCATCGACTGCCAGCGGCGGCACGAGGCCGCCTGACACCGCGGAAGGGAGCGGGGCAGCCCGCTCCCTTCCGCCGACCCGGAGTTGACCATGATCACATTGGACCGCTTGGTGAACGTGCTCGGCGGGTACGGCGTGCGGCTGTGCGGCCGTACCGAGGCACGCTCGACCTGGCTGCGCAGCGTGGCGATGCCCGATGCCACCGACCGCCACGCCGCCGGCGACCTGCTCCTGGCCGTCGGCACCACCTCGATCGCCGAGGCGGTGCAGTGGGCCGCGGCGTCCCGAGCCACAGCGGTCCTGGTCCGCCCCGCCGGGACCGGCGCCGGAAGCGGAGTCGGCGCCGGCGGTGGGACCGATGCCGGGGGCGGGAGCGACGGCGGGGAGCGGAGCGACGGCGGGGGTGGGAGCGGCGGCGGGGGTGGGAGCGGCGGGGACGTCGAGCGGGACGCCGCCGCGCTCGGCGACCGGCACGGGGTGACCGTCCTGCTGGCCGACCCCGCCGTCTCGTGGAGCCAGCTCGCCGGCGTGGTGTACGGGCTGGTGCTGGAGAGCCGTGAGACCGCCTCCGGACGCGGCCCGACCGACCTGTTCGCCCTGGCCGACAGCCTGGCCGACGTCATCGGCGGGGCGGTGACCATCGAGGACCGCCATTCGCGGGTGCTGGCCTACTCCCGCTCCCAGCAGGCAGGCGACCCGGCCCGATTGGAGACCATCCTCGCCCGGCGCGTCCCCGACCGGCTGCGCGAGCTGTTCCAGCGGCAGGGAGTGTTCGCCCGGCTGGCGGCGACGGACGAGCCGGTGTTCGTCCCCGCCGACGCCGGGCACGGCCTGACCGGGCGGATGGCGGTGGCGGCGCGGGCCGGCCGTGAGCTGCTCGGCTGGGTGTGGGTGACCTGCGAGCGCCCGCTGGCCGGCGCTCATCTGCGCGCGCTGGCGGACGGCGCGCGCACCGTCGCACTGCACCTGCTGCGCTCCCGGGCCAGCGCCGACCTGGAGCGGCAGGTCGAATCGGACCTGGTCATCCGGTTGCTGGAGGGCAGCTCTGACGCCGAGACGGTGATCAGCCGGCTGGGCCTGGCGCCACAGCCGATGCGGGTCATCGCGGTCCGTGCGCACACCCCTGATCGCCACGCCGCGCTGCTGCTGGCCTTCGAGCAGGCGACCACCGGATTCGGCTGGTCCAGGCCCGGCCGCAGCGCGCTGCTCGGCGACACGCTCTACACCGTCATCCTGGCCGAGCAGGCCGATGCGGCCCGCCAGTGGATCACCGCCCTCCGCCGCGAACTGCCCGCTCAGGTACGCGTCACGGCCGGGATCGGCGCACCCGCGGAGGTCGCGGAACTGCCCGCAGCCCGCCAGGAAGCCGACGAGTGCCTGGCGCTGCACGAGAGCGCCAGGCCCGGCGCCGTCCCGCCCGCCTACGACGAGTCCTGGGGCGACATCTTGCTGCGGCGGCTGCGCGCGGCCGCGCGTACCGGCCGGACTCCCGCCCGCGGGCCGGTGAGCACGCTGCTGCGGCACGACACCACCCACGGCACGCGCTTCGTGGCCACGCTGCGGGCCTGGCTGATGAGCCAGGGCGACCTCGCCCTGGCCGCCGAGCGGCTCGACGTGCATCCCAACACCGTGCGCAACCGGCTGCGCAAGATGGACGAGCTCGTTCCGCTGGACCTGAACGACGGCCGCAAGCGGTTCGCCATGATCATCATGCTGGCCGCCATCGAGGACGAGCCCCGCCACTGATCCGTTGTGCCGGACCGACAACGGCGGCGCCGCGATTGTCGCCCGCCCACAACGCCGCAGGTCGCCGCCGGGGCCATGCTGACTGCGACACCCCGTCATTCGTCCCGTTGGAGGTTGGACATGGTCGGCAACTGGCCGCGATCGGTGATCGTGGTGGGCGCGGGCATCGTGGGCCTGTCGACCGCGTGGTTCCTGCAGGAACGCGGCGTCCAGGTCGACGTGGTGGACCGCGGGGGAGTGGCGGCCGGCGCGTCCTGGGGCAACGCCGGATGGATCGCGCCGGGCCTGGCCATCCCGCTGAACGAGCCCGCCGTCCTGCGCTACGGCCTGCTCTCGCTGCTCAACCCGGCCGCGCCGCTGCACGTGCCCGCGAGCCTCGACCCGGGCCTTTGGAGGTTCCTGGCCCGCTTCGCCGCCAACAGCCACTGGCGGTCCTGGACCCGCGCCGCGCGTGCCAACGTGCCGCTCAACGACGAATGCGTCGAGGCGTACGAGGTGCTCGCCGCCGACGGCGTGTCGGCCCCGGTCGTCGCGGCGCCGATCACGGCCGCGTTCCGCACGCCACGCCAGGCCCAGGGCCTGCTGCGCGAGCTGCGCAGGCTCCAGGCGGTCGGGCAGCGGGTCGACCACACCGTGCTGGACGGCGACCGGCTCACCGAGCACGCCCCGCTCGCCGGCGACGCGCTGAGGGCAGGGGTACGGATCGACGGTCAGCGCTACGTCGACCCGGGCGCCTTCGTGCACGCCCTGGGCAAGGCCGTCATGCGACGCGGCGCGACCGTGTACGCCGTCGAGGTCGACGACGTGCGTACCGACGACAGGAAGGTGATCGTCCGCTCGGCCAAGGGCACCGTCCTGTCCGCCGACGCGGTGGTGCTCGCCACCGGCGCGTGGCTGCCCCGGCTGGCCCGGCAGTGGGGCGTGCGCGTCCCGGTTCGGGCGGGCCGTGGCTACTCCTTCACCGTGCCGGTCGACCATCCCGTCCCCGGCCCCCTCTACCTGCCCGGCGTACGGGTGGCGTGCACGCCGTACCAGGGCAGGCTGCGGGTGGCGGGCACCATGGAGTTCCGGGACCCGGACGCCCCGCGGGTGCCCGCCCGGCTGGAGGCCATCATCGCCTCCGCCCGTCCGCTGCTGCGGGGCGTGCACTGGGAGGAGCGGACCGACGTCTGGGTGGGGCCCCGCCCCGTCACCCCGGACGGACGGCCGCTCATCGGGGCGACGGTGGCTCCCACGGTCTACGTGGCGGGCGGGCACGGCATGTGGGGCCTGGCCCACGGCCCGATCACGGGACGGCTGCTGGCCGAACAGATCACCACCGGCAAGCAACCCGCTGCCCTGGCCGACTTCGACCCCCTCCGCTGAACCGGCCCGCGGTGACCGCGACCCCGGTACGCGCCGGTCGAGCCCGCCGCAGCAGGTGATAATGGATGGGCAGTGTCATCTCCTGTCGAGATGACATGGTCAGGGAGGGCGTGTGGATCTGCGGCAGATGGAGGTGGCCGTCGCGGTCGCCGAAGAGGGCGGGTTCACGGCGGCGGCACAGCGTCTGCACGTCGTCCAGTCGGCCGTCTCGAGCACCGTACGCGCGCTGGAGCGCGACCTGGGGACTCCGCTGTTCGACCGCACCACCCACCGGGTGGCTCTGACCGCGGCCGGTGAGGCATTCATCCCGGCCGCGCGGGCGGCGCTGCGGGCCGCCGAGCAGGCGCGGGCGGCGGTCGACGGCGTACGGGGACAGCTGCGAGGCCGGGTGACCGTCGGCACGATGCAGGGAGTCTGGGCCGACCTGCATCGCGCGCTGGCCAGGTTGCGCGAGGAGCATCCCGGCGTCGTGGTGCGGTTGCGGCAGGCCGCGGTCGTCGACATCCGGCAGGCGCTGCGCGAGGGCGCCGTGGACCTCGCGGTGGTCGCGCTGGACCGCCAGCAGCAGCGGGGCCTGGTGACCCGGCTGCTGTCGCGGGAGGAGATGGTGCTGGTGAGCGCGGCCGGACGCGAACTGCCCGGGGACGGGCCGGTGACGCTCGCCGACGCGGCCGGCCTGCCCTTGGTGGATTTCGCGCCCGGCTGGGCGATCCGGCACTCGGTCGACCAGGCGTTCCGCGCTGCCCTGGTCGAGCGCACCACCACGTTCGAGGTGAACGACATCGTGGCGGCGTCCGAGCTCGTCCGCCACGACCTGGGCGTTTGCATCATGCCGGAGTCGATCGCGGCGAGGTTCCCGGATCTGACCGTCCACCGCTTCGCCCAGCACGCGCCGAGGTGGAAGGTCATGGTGGTCCGGCCCCGCGGGGAGGCGCCGCCGGCGGTCGCGGCGCTGCTCCGGCACATCAGCTGATCCCCGCCGCCTGCGGGTACGTCAGGCCGAGGTGGCCCGGACCGCCTCGCGGATCAGGTCGGCCACGTCCTTGGGACGGGACACCGCGACGGCGTGCGAGGCGCCCTCGACCTCGACGGCGGTCGCGCCCGCCCGCTTGGCGCCGAACCGCTGGACCTCGGGGTTGATCGCCTGGTCGGCGGTGGCGACGAGGGCCCAGGAGGGCTTGGTCCGCCACGCCGCCGTGGCCGCGGTCTCGGTGAACGCCGCCGCGGCCAGCGGTCGCTGCGCCACCGCGAGAACCTTGGTGACCTCGGTGGGGACGTCCGCGGCGAAGATCTCCGGGAACGCCTCGGGAGCGATCGTGAGCTCGACCGCGGGCTCGGCGCCCTCGACCGGGTAGGCCGACTGCCGCAGGTTCGCGCCCAGCGGCGACTCCGGGAAACGCCCCTGCAGTTCGCCGAGGCTCTCGTCGTCCTCCAGCACGTACGCGGCGACGTAGACGAGGCCGACCACATTGGCGGCCGCGCCGGCCACGGTGATGATCGCGCCGCCGTAGGAGTGGCCGACCAGCACGACGGGGCCGCCGATCTGGGCGGCCACGGAGGCGATGTACGCCGCGTCGGAGGCCAGGCCGCGCAGCGGGTTGGGCGGGGCCACCACAGGAATGCCGTGCTCCTGCAGTTCGGCGATGACACCGCTCCAGCTGGCGGCGTCGGCGAACGCGCCGTGCACGAGGACGACCGTGGGGGTGGTGCTTTCCGTCATGGGGAGGTCTCCTTGATCAGGGGTACGCGGTCCGGGGGCGCTCACGCGCGCAGGGCGTCGCGGAGGAACTCGCCGCCCTGCTGGGTGGCCGCCTTCGCGGCGTAGGTGTCGCGCATCGCGTTGACCATGACGAAGTCGTGGATGATCCCCTGGTAGCGCACGGCCGTGGTCGGCACGCCGGCGGCGCGCAGCTTGGCGGCGTACGCCTCACCCTCATCGCGGAGCACGTCGGCCTCGGCCACGATGACCAGCGCCGGCGGCAGCCCGGCGAGCTCGTCCAGGCTCGCCCGCAGCGGCGAGGCGGTGATCTCCGCTCGCTGGGCGGGGTCGGTCGTGTACTGGTCCCAGAACCACTTCATGCC
The DNA here is from genome assembly GCF_043496855.1 of Nonomuraea sp. JJY05. Classification (NCBI taxonomy): domain Bacteria; kingdom Bacillati; phylum Actinomycetota; class Actinomycetes; order Streptosporangiales; family Streptosporangiaceae; genus Nonomuraea; species Nonomuraea sp. JJY05. The sequence continues at coordinate 12,214 of NZ_JBIEIS010000063.1, read as the reverse complement.
GTCGCGGCTCAGGAAGTAACCGGTGGCGAACTGCTCGTAGGAGCCGGTGCCGAAGTCGGCGTCGGTGACCGGGTAGAACAGCAGCTGCGCGGCCAGCTTCGGCCCGTTGCGCCGCTTGGCCAGGATGGTGGTCGCCGCGGTCATGTTGCCGCCGACCGAGTCGCCGGCCACCGCGATGCGGGCCGGGTCGAGGTCGTGCTCGGCCCCGTGCTCGGAGATCCACTGCAGCGCGGCGTAGATCTCCTCGATCGCGGTGGGGTACTTCGCCTCCGGGGAGAGGCTGTAGTTCACGAAGACCGTCGCGGCCTGGGCCCGTACGGTGAGCTCGCGGACGAGCCGGTCATGGGTGTGGGCGTTGCCGAACACCCAGCCGGCGCCGTGGACGTACAGGATGACGGGCAGGGTGCCCTGGGCGCCGGCCGGCCGGAAGATCCGGACGGAGACCTCGCCCGACGGGCCGCCGGAGATGGTGAGGTCCTCGACGTCGGCGTCCGGCACGGGGACGTCGCCGTCCTGGACGGCGTCGACGGCCTTGCGTCCCTCGACCGGGCCGAGGTCGTAGAGGAACGGCGGGTTCTTGGTGGCCTCGGCGAACGCCTGTGCGGCCTCTTCGAGGACGGGCTTGATATCGGACATACCGGTCAGCATTGCAACCCGGCCGCCGGGACGCATCAGTAAGTTGACTGCTCTTGTGGTCAGGACGGGTCAGTGCCGGGCCGCCAGGGCGTCCTTGAGGAAGAGGCCACCCTGCCGGACGGCGGCCAGCGCCGGCGGGCTGTCCCGCACCGGGTTGAGCGACGCGAAGTCGTGGACGGTGCCGAGGTAGCGGACCGCGGTGACGGGCACGCCCGCCTCCAGCAGCCGGCGCCCGTACTGCTCGCCCTCGTCCCGGACGACGTCGGCCTCCGCGGAGACGATCAGGGCCGGCGGCAGCCCCGCGAGGTCCGCCGTGGTCGCCCGCGCCGGCGCGGCGACGGGTTCGGCGCGTTCGTGCTCGTCGTCGGTGTACTGCTGCCAGTACCACTCCAGCGCCGCGCGGGTCAGGAGATAGCCGGAGGCGAACTGCCGCTGCGAGCCGGTGTCGCAGCGCGGGTCGGTCATCGGGTAGTAGAGCAGCTGGGCCCGGATGCGCGGCCCGCCGCGCCGCTTGGCCATCATGGTGAGCGCCGTGGCCATGGTGGCGCCCGCGCAGTCGCCGGCGACCGCCAGCCTCCGGCCGTCCAGCTCCAGGTCGGCGCCGTGCTCGGCCACCCAGGTCAGCACCGCGTACGACTCCTCGACGGCGACCGGATAGCGTGCCTCGGGCGTGCGGGTGTACTCGGGGACCACGAACGCGGCGTCGCTGGCGGCGGCGAGCTCGCAGATCATCCGGGCGTGGGTCCGCGCGTCGCCGAGCATCCAGCGCCCCCCGTGGACGTAGACGACCACCGGGAGAGGACGGGCCGGGCGGGCCGGCCGGAACACCCAGAAGCCGGCGAGCCCGGACGGCCCCACCGGCGCCACCTGGAACTCGGCCGCCACGTCGAAGTCGTCGCGCTGGTGGTCCTGGGTCTCCAGCAGCGCCTGCCGGCCGTCGACCGGGCCGAGCTGGTGCAGGTACGGCGGTGCCGACGAGGCGTCGACGAGCCTCTGGACCAGGGGATCGAGGACGACGGCCGGCCCCTCGCAGGCGCCGCCGTCCGTGGCGGGGTCAGTTCCCACGTCCCTTGCCTTTCGCTCGCCGAGTGTGCCGATCGTACGCGCAGGTGGTCACAGGTCGTCGAAGAGATCGCGGAGCTGGTGACGGCTGCTGACGCCCAGCTTCGGATAGACGTTGTAGAGGTGGGAGCCGACCGTGCGGGGAGACAGCATGAGCTGCTCGGCGATCTCCCGGTTGCGCAGTCCCCGCGCCGCCAGCCGTACGATCTGGCGCTGCTGGGCGGTCAGCTCCGCCAGCGGGTCCGCCTGGGTGGGCGCGGCGGCGACGCCGCTGGCCCGCAGTTCCACGCGCGCCTCGTCGGCCAGGCCCTGGGCGCCGAGCCGGGTGAACGACTCCAGCGCCGTGGCCAGGAGCGGGCGGGCGTCCAGGGGCCGCCGTGTCCTGCGCAGCCACTGCGCGTAGTGGAGCCGGGCCTGCGCGCGGGCCAGCGGCCACTGTTCCCCCGCCGGGTTCACCGTGGCGAGGCGGAAGTGGTGCTCGGCGTCCTTGGGGTCACCGGTCAGGGCGGCGGCGTGGTGCACGAGCAGCGTCATCCGGGTCGTCGGGCGTTCGCCCAGCGCGGCGCGCACCGCCGCGACGACGCGCGCCCCCTCCTCCTGCCGGCCCGTCCGCTGGGCGGCCGCGGCCAGGTCGACGACCGACCGGGGTGACAGGAAATAGTGCAGGGGTACGCCGTCCTCGCCGAACAGCGGCCGGAAGTGGCGGAACGCCCCGTCGAAGTCCCCCGCGGCCGCGGCGCTCGTGCCGGCGGCGCGCAGCAGGCGGGCATGGGTGGCACGGTTCTCCTCCAGGCCGACGGCCGTCCAGGCGGGGTCGGCCGGCATGTCGTCGGGCTGCCCGCGCAGGGCTCGCAGGGTCGCCCGCAGCGCCTCGACGTCGATCTCCAGATGCCTCAGCTTCTGAACGGCCGCCAGCGTCGCGGTCTCCTCCAGATGCTCCTCGGCCTCCGCCCACCGTCCGGTGTCGATCAGGGCCGAGCCCATCGCCGCGAGCGTGGGCGCGGCGTTGCCCATGGAGCCGTACGCGGTGAGCAGGGCGTAGGCCTGCCGGAAGGACTCCACGCACAGTTCGGACTCGTCGGCGTACCAGGCGATCGCGCCGGTCGCGTGCAGGTGGGTCATGTCCGCGAGGCCGGCCGGCGGCTCCGGCGTGCCGTGCCGGCGGCGGATCCGCCGCAACAGCTCGGGGGCGTGGACGGGGTCGGCCCCGGCCAGGGCCACCGACCGGACCGCCTCGAAGGCCTCGCTCGTCGTCAGCTCGGAGTAGGGCGTGTCGTGGCTTCCCGCCTCGAGCCCGTCGAGCAGGGTCGCGATCGGCCGCCTCACCTCGGGCAGGCCGGACTGGAAGGCGACCGCCTGGAGCACGGCGGCCATGGCGAGCACCGTCATGCCGTCCTTGGGCGGATCCGGCTCCAGCGCGCTCATCAGCACCTGGAACCCCTGCCGCTGGTGGCCGGACAGCGACAGGGCGATGCCGGCGCCGCAGGCCGCGACGCCCAGCAGGTCCCGGTCTGCGGTCAGCGCGGTGACCTTGTCGTACAGCTCGCGTACCCACGAGGGGTCGCCGGCGTTCTGGGCGGCTCGCAGCGCCTTGGCATACCGCCGTGCCCGGTCCGCGGCGTCCGGGCTGCACTCGGCGGCCCGTTCCAGCGCCCGTGCCGCCGCGAAGAAGCCGCCACGCCGTTCGGCGAGCTCCGCGGTGTCCTCAAGCGCCGCCGCGACGGACTCGTCCTGCCGCAGGCACGCGGCGGCCAGGTGCCAGGCCCGGCGCGCGGGATCGGCGTCGAGGACGGCCGCGAGGTCGGTGTGCGCCTGCCGGCGCAGGTGCGCCGGCGCTCCGTCGTACGAGGCCGTACGCACGAGCGGATGCCGGAAGGCGACCCGGCCGCCCGCGACGGTGATGAGACCGGCGTCCTCCGCGGGCGCCCACACCCCGAGATCAGATCCGGCTCGCGCCGCGGCCATGATGGTCTCCAGGTCCTCGTGGTCCGACGAGGCGGCCGCGTAGAGGATCAGCCGCTGGGTGCCGGCCGGCAGGGCGCGCAACCGGGCGGCGAACATCTCCTGGATGCGCAGGGTCTGCGGCAGCCCGCCGCCGGGCACCGTCTGCCCCGCCCGTACGGCTCGGGACAGTTCGATGATGGCCAGGGGGTTTCCGGCGGCCTGCTGGAGCAGGTCGGTCCGGGCCCGGCCGGTGGGCGGCTCCGGCTGGGCGTCCAGCAGGTGCGCGGCCGCCCGGCGGCTCAGCGGCGCCAGGGTCAGCACGGGCAGGTCCGGATTGAGGCCGTCCGGAGGCGTGTGGCCCCGTGCCGCGAGCAGCACCGTCACGGCGTGGGCCGCCAGGCGGCGCATCACGAAACCGAGGACGTCGCGCGAGTCGCGGTCGAAGTGCTGCGCGTCGTCGGCGATCAGCAGGATGGGCCGGCGCCGGGAGACGCCGGCCAGGAGGTTCAGGACTCCCAGGCGCAGCGGCATCGGGTCGTGCTGCCGGGTGGTGGCGACGATCCCGAACGCCGCCTTCAGCGCCTCCTGCTGGTGTTCGGGAAGATCGCCCGTCTCGGGCAGCAGCGGAAGCAGCAACTGGTGCAGGGCGGCGAACGACTGCTCCACCTCGGCCTCACAGCCGCGCGAGGTCAGCACCAGGCTTCCGATCCCGCGCGCGTGCTCGGCCGCGGCCGCCAGCAGCGCCGTCTTCCCCGTACCGGCCTCCCCGAGCAGCAGCATCGTCCGCGGCTCGCTCCGGTCCCCGTCGATCGCGTCCAGGATGTGGGCGATCTCGGCCTTCCTGCCTACCAGCGCCGCCGCGGTGGGGCCGGCCGGCCGCGGGGTCCCGCGTCCCTCGCCTGCGCCGTCGATGCGCACCCCCGGCCAGGAAGAACCCCGACCGGCGGCGACCATCGGCTCATCCATGGTGTGTCCCCCGTCGTACCGATGCCCACCGCGCCTTCGACCGGCTCTCCAGGCAGGCGGCCTTATTCTGCCAGTTACTGATGCTTTGGGCGATTTTCGTGCCGCGTGACCGTCACGCGGTGCGGGCACTGGCGCGGCCTTCGGTGGCCCAGTAGAGCAGGGCGAGGACGGGCAGCGCGGCACCCAGGACGGTGACGCCGGTCCAGCCGTAGGCGTGGTAGATGATCGAGCCGGCTTGGGAGCCGAAGGCGCCTCCGGCGAAGAACGTGGCGATGTAGACGCTGTTGAGCCGTGCCCGTGCGCCGGCGTCCAGCCGGTAGATGGTGTGCTGGCCGAGGATGAGCGTGGTCTGCACGGCCATGTCGAGCAGGACGGCGGCGACGGCCAGCAGGAGGATGTTGTGCCGGCCGAGTCCGGCGAGCCCGGACGCCAGTGCGGCGGCGGCGATCGCCGCGGCGGTCATCGGGCGCACCAGCCCGCGGTCAGCCCAGTGTCCCGCGAACGGGGCCACGGCCGCTCCGGCCGCTCCCACCAGGGCGAACATACCCACCCCGAAGCCCGAGTAGTGGAAGCCGGGGCCGGTCAGCACGAACGAGACCGTGGTCCAGAAGGCGCTGAACGCGCCGAACATCGCCGCCTGGTACAGGCCGCGCCGTACCAGCGCCGGGTGCGTGCGCACCAGCAGCACCATGGAGTGCAGCAGCCGGGCGTACGACGCGTTCGTGCTGGGGGCGTGGCGGGGGAGGGCCGAGCGCAGCGCCAGTGCCAGCACGGCCATCAGCACGGCCGAGCCCAGGAACACCACGCGCCAACCGGCGGCCTGGGAGACCAGGCTGCTCAGGGTGCGCGACAGCAGGATGCCGGTGAGCAGGCCGCTCATCACCCGGCCGACGACGCGCCCGCGGGCGTGGTCGGGGGCGAGGCTCGCGGCGAAGGGGACGAGGATCTGGGCGACGACCGAGGTGCCGCCCGCGATCAGTGAGGCGGCCAGCAGGATCGGGAAGCTCGTAGCGGTCCCCGCCACCAGCAGCGCCAGTGTGGTGACCGACAGCAGGATCGTGACCAGCCGGCGCTTCTCGACGCGGTCGCCCAGCGGGACGAGGAACAGCATGCCCGCCACGTAGCCGATCTGGGTGGCGGTGATCAGCCCGCCGGCGGCGGCGGTGCCGATCGTGAAGTACGCGCTCAGCGCGGACAGCAGTGGCTGCGCGTAGTACAGGTTGGCGACGGTCATTCCGGTGGCGACGGCCAGGAGCGCGACGAGCCAGCCTGATGGCGCGGCCGCCGGCGACGCGATCTGCCGGCCGGTCTGGGGTTGGACGGAAGCGGTCACAGGAACCTCTCATGAACGGAAGCGGTTCATCGAGGGCTTCGGGATCCCTCGTGTCGCGTCCAACAGCCGGCCCGCGCTCACCCTTCCTCTCCGAAAGCGATGATCGGCGATGACTGTCATCTCCGAATGAGATGAGCCGACAGCTTCCGAGACGCACGGTCACGCGACTTCCGTGCCGTCGCGGACGCCGTGCGCGAACTCGCCGGCACCCCACGATCACGAGGCCCGCTGAGCAGATGACGGACGGCATCACGATCGGCCAGGCGGCGTCCTTCGCCGGCGTCACGGTGAAGACCGTGCGGCACTACCACAAGCACGGCCTGATCGACGAGCCCCGCCGCGACCACTCCGGCTACCGGCGCTACGGATCGGCCGACCCGCTGCGGCTGCTCCAGATCCGTACGCTGGCCGCGGCCGGCGTGCCGCTGGCCGAGATCAGGGCGATACTCGACGCCGATCCTGACCGGTTCGCCGCCGCGCTCGCCGACGTCGAACGGCGCCTCAACGATCGGATCGACGATCTGATCGCGCGGCGTGACATGCTGCGCCGGCTCGCCACCGGCGACCGCGCCCTGCCGCCCGACGGCGTTCTCGCGAAGCTGGACAAGGCCGCCGCCGAGTTCGGCTTCACCCCGGACGACGTGACGATGGCCCGGGAGGGCCTGGTGCTGATCAGGGCCCTGGCGCCGGAGGGCTTCGACGACCACGTCTCCCGCGTCGAGCGCGCCCTCGACGACCCTCGGGACGTCTCCTTGATCAAGCGCATGTGGCGTGCCGCCGAGTGGGAGCCGGACGACCCCGGCTTGACGAGCTCGCCACAGGCCTGGCCGACTACTGTCTCGCCCATCCCTCGCTGCTGCCCGTCCCGGCCGGACTCCAGGCCCGCGCCGACGCCGCGATCCGCTACAGCCTGCTCGGCCACCACGGACAAGAGCAGAAGCCGGCCTGGGCTCGGCTGACCGAGTTGGTCGAGGCGGGAATGCGCTCGGCCGGCATCGATATGACGTCCCAGACCCCGACTGACTGAACCCGAGGGCCTCGGAGCGCTCATGGTGCTGGTCGATGTGGCCGATTTCGCCCAGCCGTCAGGTCGGCGGGGTGGCCGTCCACGAATGGACGCCCACGGCCTGCCGAGCGCGCACCTGGTCTGCCACTCGGCGGGCGGGCTGCTCGGCCGGTTCGTCGCCGTGGAGCGGCTGGAGTGGGTACGCTCGCTGTGAAACTGTAAACCGAGACGGAACGTGTCGTCTCGTCTGCCTGCTATGCTGAACCACATGTCCAAGCGCCCCGACCCCGCCCGCCGCAGTGAGCGCTCCCGGCAGGCCGTTCTCGAAGCGGCCCGCGAGCTGGTCTCCGAAATGGGATACGCCAAGGTCTCGATCGAGGCCATCGCCGCCCGCGCGGGCGTCGGCAAGCAGACGATCTACCGCTGGTGGCGTTCCAAGGGAGCGGTGATCTTCGACGCCTTTCTCGCCCTCAGCCAGGTCGGTGACGGCATCGCGCTGCCCGACACGGGCGACATCGAGGCCGATCTCAAGCTGGTGATGCGGGCGACGGTGGCCGAGTTCGCCGACCCGGGGTTCGAGGCGCCGATCAGGGCGCTCAACATGGAGATCATCAACGACCCCGACCTCGCCGCCCAATATCGCGAGAAGCTGGCGGGGCCGGTCGACGAGGCCAAGAAGGTCCGGCTGCGCAGCGCGCAGCGCGCGGGTCAGATCGCTGAGGACGCCGATCTCGACCTGGCCCTGGAGCTTCTGTACGCCCCCTTGTTCCAGCGCTGGCTGCACCGCTCGGGCCCGCTCACCCCCGAGTACGCCGACGCCCTCGTCGACCTCACCCTCAAGGCCCTGCGCCCCAGCTGACCTCGCCCCCCGCCGCGACCGCCCGCCCCAGCCCCGACTGCCCGACCCTGCACCTCGCCCGAGCCCGCACCTCGCCCGAGCCCGCACCTCGCCCGAGCCCGCACCTCGCCCGAGCCCGCACCTCGCCCGAGCCCGCACCTCGCCCGAGCCCGCGCCGGAGCGCGCATGGTGTCGGTCAGGGCTGCTGTGTCGGCCAGTAACTGTACCTTCTGGATGGTATAGTTACGCGTATGCGACCGAGCCAGAGGACCCGGATCCTGGACGCCGCCATCCGCGTGACGGAGCGCGACGGCATCACCGCCCTGACGCTGGAGTCGGCGGCCGAGGAGGCCGGAGTGACCAAGGGCGGGCTCATGTACCACTTCCGCACGCGCGACGAGCTGCTGGTGGCGATCCAGAGGCATCTGACCGACGCGTGGGAGGCGCAGCTCGTCGCCGAGCTGGGCAAACCGCTGGCGGAGGCGTCCCCGCAGGAGGCTGTCGAGGCCTACGTACGGGTGGGCGCGCACGGTTCGGCGAGCAAGGCGGAGCTGGCATTCATGGTCGAGTCGGTCACCACGCCTGAGCTGGCCGAGGTGTGGGACGACCTCATCGCCCGCTGGACCCCGCCGCCCACCTCGACCGACCCTCACGACATCGACCTGCTCCTGGCCCAGCTGGCCGTCGACGGGCTGTGGCTGTGGCGGGCCACGAGCACGACCCCTCTGCCGGAGCCGGTTGAGCAGGCTCTCCACGACCGCCTGCGCAAGCTGGTGGCGGCGGAGGACGCCGACGCCGGCTGAAGCAGGAGCCCGAGCAGGCGTCCTCCACCCCCATGCGTGCCCAGCCACCCCGACGACCGGCATCACCCCAGGTCGCCGGGGTCAGCCGCGTGACCCTGCGCCCCACCCCTTTTTCGGAGGACCCTCATGACGAACACGATGACCGAGCTGAACCCCAAACGCTGGGCGGCGCTGGCCGTCCTGTCGGCCAGCCTGTTGCTGATCACGATGGACATGACCATCCTCAACGTGGCACTCCCGGAGATCTCAGCCGATCTCCGGCCGGGCGCGGTCGAACTGCTGTGGATGATCGACATCTACTCCCTGGTCGTGGCGGGCCTGCTGGTGGCCGTCAGCGCGCTGGGCGACCGCTGGGGGCGCAAGCGCATGCTCATCGTAGGCTTCGCCCTCTTCGGCCTGGCCTCCGTCGCCGTGCTGTGGGCCGACAGCCCGGCCGAGGTGATCGCCGTACGGGCGCTGCTCGGCGTCGGCGGCGCGACGATCATGCCGTCGACCCTGTCGATGATCCGCAATCTGTTCACCGACGCCCGCGAGCGGGCCACCGCGCTGGGCGTGTGGGCCGCGATGGCGGCGGTGGGCGGCGCGCTCGGCCCGATCGTGGGCGGGCTGCTGCTGGAGGCCTTCAGCTGGCACGCCGCGTTCCTGGTGAACGTACCGATCATGGCCGTCGCCGTCGTCACCGGGCTGCTCCTGCTGCCCGAGTCGCGCAACCCCCACCCGGGCCGCTGGGACGCCCTGGGCACGGTGCTGTCGATGGTCGGCATGATCGCCCTGGTCTACGCCATCAAGCACGTGGCCACCGAGGGCCTGGACGCCTGGACCGCCGCCGCGACCGTCCTGGCCGCGATCACTCTGACCTGGTTCGTACGCCGATGCCTGCGCCGCTCCGACCCCCTCCTGGAGATCCGGCTGTTCCGCGGCGGCGCCTTCGCCTCCGGCACCGTGGCCGCCTTCACCACCTCGATCGCCATGGCGGGCATGATGCTGCTCATGGTCCAGTGGGCCCAGCTGGTCCAGGGTTACTCGCCGCTGCAGACGGGCCTGGCCATGCTGCCCATGGCGGTCGGCGCCGCGGTCCTCTCGCCGCTGGCGCCGGCCCTGGCCGCCCGGATCGGCGCGCGCACGGTGCTGGCCGGCGGCCTGGTGATCGGCGCGCTCGGCTTCGTGGTGCTCTGGGTCGCCCCGACGACCTACCTGTGGGTGGCCGTGTCGATCCTGCTGATCGGAGCGGGCATGGGCTCGCTGGCCATCGCCTCCGCCGTGATCATGTCGGGCGCCCCGGCGGACAAGGCGGGCAGCGCGGCCGCCATCGAGGAGACCTCGTACGAGATCGGCGGCACCTTCGGCGTCGCGGTGCTGGGCAGCCTGGCCGCCGCCCTCTACCGGGCCCAGCTCCCAGAAGGAGCCACCGACGCGGTCCGCGAGTCGCTCGGCGGAGCGCTGGCGGCCGCCCGCGCGCTCGGCACCTCCGACCTGGCCGCCCAGGCCATGCTCGCCTTCACCGAATCACTGCGGACGACCAGCCTGTACGGCGGCGTCCTCATGCTGCTGGCGGCCGTGGCCGTCTGGTGGCGCACCCCCGCCCGGCTGGACCTGGCCTCGGCGCAGCACTGAGCGCCCTTCCGCCCAGCGGGACCAGCCCTCGGCGCGGCACTAAGTGCCCCTAAGCCCGATTGGACCCGGTTTCGGCGCGGCGCTGAGCGCCCCTGCGCCCGGTCGGCCAGGCTTGGGCGCAGGGTTGAGCGCCCCTATCCGCCCAGTCCTTCGGGCGGCGCGGTGGGCAGGACGACGGACAGGGCGCGGCGCAGGATGGCCGCGAACGAGTCGGTGTTGCCGGGCTCCAGCCAGCGCCGCCCCGCCACCCGGATGGCGCCGGCCACCGCGGCGGCCACGACGGCGGGGAACAGGTCGCGCCCGGGATCGAGGCCGGTACGCGCCGCGATCGCCTCGGCGAGCGGCCCCTCCGCCATGGTGAACGTCTTCAGCGCCTCCCCCTCCAGCTCCGGCGTCGACATGATCATGCGCAGCCCGGCCCGGTCGGGCTCGGGGTCGGTGTAGAGCTCGACCACGGCTGCGATGACGGCCTGGTCGAGCGGCTCGCCTGCGGGCCTGTCCCGCAGCGCCTGCCCCGCGCGCCTGGCCTGGTCGGCGTGGAAGGCGCAGATCGCCTCCTCCCTGCTGGAGAAGTAGTTGTTGTACGTGCGAGGAGAGACGCCCGCGGCCGTGGCGATGTCATGGACGCGGACGAGGGCCAGCCCGTGGGGCCCCTGCTCGATGGCCAGGCGCAGAGCGGCATGGCCGATCGCCTCCCGGGTGGCCTGTCTGTTGCGGGCCCGGAGGTCCACGGCGTCGTCGTTCATGGAATGACTCTATCCGATATTGCGTACCGCGCACTATGTGCGTGGCGCGCAAGTTGTGGGTAAAGTGCGGGGGACGCCTGGCACTCGCCCCTGGAGAGTGCCAACCGCCGGGACGGCGAGGTCCGCGTGCCCGCGGGCCGTCCGTCGCGGGCGCCGTCCCGGCAAACCCCCATCGTGAGCAGGAGAGAGAGCATGGCTTCGAAGATGATTTCGTTCGACGAGGACGCCCGTCGCGGTCTCGAGCGCGGTATGAACCAGCTCGCCGACGCCGTCAAGGTGACCTTGGGTCCCAAGGGCCGCAACGTCGTGCTGGAGAAGAAGTGGGGCGCCCCCACGATCACCAACGACGGTGTCTCCATCGCCAAGGAGATCGAGCTCGAGGACCCGTGGGAGAAGATCGGCGCCGAGCTGGTCAAGGAGGTCGCCAAGAAGACCGACGACGTCGCGGGTGACGGCACCACCACCGCCACCGTGCTCGCCCAGGCGCTGGTGCGCGAGGGTCTGCGCAACGTCGCCGCCGGCGCCAACCCGATGGCCCTGAAGAAGGGCATCGAGGCCGCCGTCGAGCGCGTCAGCGAGGAGCTCTCCAAGCTGGCCAAGAATGTGGAGACCAAGGAGCAGATCGCCTCCACCGCCTCCATCTCCGCCGCCGACCCCGAGATCGGCTCGCTCATCGCCGAGGCGATGGACAAGGTCGGCAAGGAAGGCGTCATCACCGTCGAGGAGAGCAACACCTTCGGCCTGGAGCTCGAGCTCACCGAGGGCATGCGCTTCGACAAGGGGTTCATCGCCCCGCTCTTCATCACCGACTCCGACCGGCTCGAAGCCGTCCTGGACGACCCGTACGTCGCGGTCGTGAACGGCAAGATCTCCGCCAACAGGGACGCGCTGCCGCTGTTCGACAAGGTCGTCCAGTCGGGCAGGCCGCTGCTGCTCATCGCCGAGGACGTCGAGGGCGAGGCCCTGGCCACCTTGATCGTCAACAAGATGAAGGGCGTCTTCCGGTCGGTCGCGGTCAAGGCTCCCGGCTTCGGCGACCGCCGCAAGGCGATGCTGCAGGACATCGCCATCCTGACCGGTGGCCAGGTCATCGCCGAGGAGGTCGGTCTCAAGCTCGAGAACGCCGCCCTCGACCTGCTCGGGCGCGCCCGCAAGGTCGTGGTGACCAAGGACGAGACGACGATCGTCGACGGCGCCGGTGACGCCGAGCAGATCTCCGGCCGGGTCAACGAGATCCGCGCCGAGATCGAGCGCACCGACTCCGAC